>JBBSFT010000032.1:0-22615 GCA_038254845.1 Gemmatimonadales bacterium
AAAAATCCCTTCGGAATGAGTGACGCGCCCATCGATCTCGCCGCGCAGTCGCTCCCATTCCTCGAGCAGGTACTCGAGAACGCTCTGAACAGCCATGCGCGCTATCCGAATGGGATGCAGCAGCATCAGAAGCGCCATCCGCGTCCCGCCTAGTCGCTGATACACCGACATCTTCTCGCGTGTCGCAACGGTGAACGCGACAGTCTGGGCGTCGCCGTCGAGCAGGTTGACGTAGCTCGATCCGCCCGCAAGCGACCCCGGCGATACGATTCGGTCGCGAATGTACTGAACGCCATGAGGCGCGTTGCAGGTGATTATTTTCCGCGCCTCCTTGTCGTAAAACCGGAACGCCGGGATGCCGTCATTTTCTCCGTGAAAGATTCCTGCCTGGCAGTACGGAGTCGCCGATGGCAGCCCGCAGAACCAACGGCGCAGGCTGGAGTCGCCATCCTTCAGCAATCGCACGATCGTCGGGCAGTATCCCCGCTCGATCGCCCGCCGCAGGTCGGAGTATGCGAGCGCATCGATCTGGAGCATGACGAGGCCGCGCCGCCCATCGTATGGGCGCTTCTCCTTCCTGAACAGCCAGTACTTTGTTGCGTAGTACCACCGCAGATAGGGCCCGGCTCGCGGCTGGCCTCGACGATCCATCACGCCACCGCTTCGCGGACTATTCGCAGTAGCTGCTGGATCGGCACCGGCTTGAGGAGCACGTCATCGCACCCCGCGGCAATACACCGGTCGATGGTCGTCTTGTCATTCCATCCGGTCATTGCGAACGTCCGCGCCGGCTTAATGCCGCGATCGGCGAGACCCGTCAGCACGGTGAGACCATCGGCATCGGGGAGTCCGAGGTCGAGGAGCATGACGTCGGCTCGCTCAGGGCATGCCCAGGCGATGGCGTCAGCAGCGGTCGACGCGATCGTCACATCAAACCCGCCGCTCTCGAGTAGAATCCGGAGCGCCCCGCTGATGAGTGGACTATCCTCGACGAGCAGAACGCGGGCGCCCATGATCAGGTGCGCTTCGCGGGCAACGTGAAGAAGAAGCGGCTGCCGTTACCGAGATCGCTCTCGACCCAGATGCGGCCGCCCTGCAGCTCGACAAATCGCCGCGCAATCGTGAGTCCCAGCCCCGTTCCATGATGCGCCCGCGACGCCGTCGAATCCACCTGCGCGAACTCGCGAAAGATTAGCTCGTGGTGATCGGGCGCGATACCGCGACCCGTGTCGCCGACTTCGACCAGCACCATTTCGCAACCCGCGTCCACGCCGGTGCTGATGTTCACCCAGACCTTACCGCCAGGCGGTGTGAACTCGAATGCGTTACCGAGCAGATTGGTGAGGACGTGAATGACCTTGTCACGGTCGCCGCGTACCAGAGGCACGTCGGGCGCGACATTCCGCTCGAGAGTCAATTCCTTCTTCGCGACGAGCGACTCATTGAGGGCCGTTACCTGCTGCACCACTTCCTCGATCGAGAACACAGATTCGACGAGCATTAACGGGCCGCTCGAATGACGCGCGTGAGTGAGGATTTCAGCGATCATGTCGAGCAGCTGTCGGCCGCCGGTAATGATTACGGAAATGCTGTCCTTTTGTCTCGGAACTACCTCGCCGAGGATGCCGTCGCGAAGAATCTCGGCGTGGGTGATGATCGCGGTGAGTGGCGTCCGCAGATCGTGCGAGATGTTCGAAAGGAATTGAGTTTTCAGCGCATCGCGGTCGCGGAGGTCAGCGATGACTCGTTGCGCCTCCTCAAGCTGTTCCTCGAGACCGGTGAGATTCTGTGTCGGTTCCACCTCAGACATTGACGCTTTCCTCGAGCGCACGCCCGGCGTCTTCGAGTTCTTCAATCGATTCAACGAGCTGCTGGCGGCGCAGGAGCGACCAGTAGCGGCCTTCCGCCCGCATGAGCTCGTCGTGCTTTCCCTGCTCCACGATCCTTCCTTCATCAAGAACGATGATCCACGTTGCGTCGCGAATCGCGCTCACCCGGTGCGACGCGATGACTGCTGTGCGCACCGTCAGTGCCTCACGGAGCGCGCGCAGAATCTCCGCTTCGGTGTGAGTATCGACGGCGCTCAATGCGTCGTCGAGAAGCACCATTGATGGCTGGCGCGCGAGAGCGCGCGCAAGAGCTGCACGTTGCTTCTGCCCACCCGACAGGTTGATTCCGCGCTCGCCAAGCATTGTTTCCAAACCTCCCGGAAAACTCTGGATCGTCTCCGTCAGCTGCGACGCGCCTGCTGCCCATGCAACGGCGTCCGCATCGTCGGCTCCATACGATAGGTTGGCGCCGATCGTGTCACTGAAGAGAACGCTTTCCTGCGGGACAAATCCGATCTCACGCCGAAGGTCGCGAAGCCGAATGTGTTCCAGCGGAACGCCGTCGATCAAGATCTCGCCTTCCTGGGCATCGTAAAGTCGCGGGATGAGGTCCATGAGCGCGGTCTTGCCGCTGCCTGTCGCACCGACCACCCCAAGTGTGCCGCCTGCGGGAATCGTGAAGCTGACCCCGCGCAGAACCCAGCGCGGCTCCTGATTTTCGGCGGGTGGATAGTAAAACCCGACATTGCGGAATTCGATCGACCGGCCCGCTGACGCCTCCGGCAGCTCGACCGTTTCCGCTGCGACAGCCTCGGCGAGCGCCGATTGCGCATCGAGAATCTCCGCCAATCGCGCCATCGATGCGCTTCCGCGCTGAAAAAGATTGATTACCCAGCCGAGCGCGATCAGGGGCCACGTGAGAAGGCTGAGGTACAGTCCGAACGCGACGAACGATCCAACCGAAATTTTTCCACTGAGCACGAGATTACCGCCGACGCCGAGCACCACGACACCGGCCATTCCCGCGAGCAGCGCAAAGCTCGGAAACATCGTTCCATTCAACCGGGCAAGCGACATATTGCGGCTGAGATATTCGTCGTTGAGCTCGGCGAATCGCGCAATCTCCGCCGTCTCCTGACGGTACGCGCGAACAATTCTGGTGCCCGACAAGTTCTCTTGCGCGTGCGTTGTCAGCGTGGAGAAATGCTCCTGGACGGCCTCGAACCGCCGATGTACGGCCTTGCCGAGATAGGCCGTGATCGCGGGGAGAGCGATCATCGGCAATAGCGCGAGGATTGTGAGTCTGACGTCGATTCGCAGCATAAAGAACATCGCGAACAGACCTCCTGCAATCGTGTTGACGAGGTACATGATCGCGGGGCCCGCCGCCATTCGGACCGCGCCCAGGTCGTTCGTCAGGCGAGCCATGATGTCGCCCGTTCGGGTCCGCGCGAAATACGACGCGTCAAGCGTCTCGAGATGAACGAACAAGTCATTTCGCAAGTCGTATTCGATTCGCCGGCTGATTCCGTTCAGGATGTCCCTCATGCCGTAGCGGAGAAATCCCGCAAAGACGGCGATCGCCAGGATTTCGGCTCCAAGGACAACGTTTCGCTGCACCGGCTCACCGGCTCGGATTGCGTCGATCCCGAGCCGCAAGAACGTCGGAATCACACTTGTGATTGCCGTGGAGACAACCACAAGTACAAGGCCGGTAATGAGTTGCCCGAGATAGGGGCGGTAGTAGGGTAAGAGGCGCCTGAGCTGTTTCATATATGGCACGACGATTGCCCCGTTAAGCAGGTCTAAAGACTTGCGCAATAAGAACTTCGGGCAAGCGTCAAATACAACGGAGGCTCGTTCAGATGTCAAAATATATCTATCGGTTGAGTGCGCCGCTCATGGTCATGGCCGCACTCGCGGCCGCAGCATGCACGGATACCAAGAAGAGCGATACCCTCGCTCAGGACACGTCGCTCAACCGCGACCTGCAAATGGCCAATCAGGACTCGACCACTCAGCCAGCGCTGAACGACGTCCCGGCCGCCGGAACCCCGAGCACGCCGGCAACATCAGCTCCAACGCCAACTGTAGCTCCAACGCCAACTGTCCGCACACCAGTTCGCTCCACGCCGCGGCCAGTTGTCAGAACCCCGCCGCCGACCCGCACGACTCCTCGTCCGACAACGCCTGCCGCTCCAACAGTCACGGCCAGCGGCAACACCGTTACGCGTGGGGCGTCGGGCTCAGAGCGGAGGCTCGGGATGATTCCGGCCGGCTCGGAGATCAGCCTGACCTCGAATTCGCGAGTTTGTACCAACACTCATCGCGTTGGCCAGCAGTTCAGCGCGACGGTCGCGAATTCGGTTGAAGGATCGAACGGCGCGATCATTCCCGCGGGCGCGACCGCAACGGTCCAGATCACGGAGCTCAGCCGCAGCGAGAACGCCAACGACAAGATCAACATGGGCTTCCGCGTCGTCTCGGTCAGCTTCGGTGGGAGAACCTATCCGGTCTCGGCGACAACGACCTACGCGAGCATCGATCGCGTCAGAAACGAGCCGAAAAATAAGGATGTGCAGAAGGTCGTCGGCGGCGCGGCAGTTGGCGCTATCCTCGGACAGATCCTCGGGCACGACACGAAAGCAACCGTGATCGGTGCCGCGGCCGGTGCCGCCGCTGGAACCGGTGCTGCCGCAGCAACCGCGAACTACGAAGGCTGCGTGCCTGATGGTGGCCGGATCACGATCACGCTCGACTCGTCAGCGCAGATCCAGGTGTAACCCCGTAAGCTGTCCCGGATTGACGGTACGATCGTCAGTCCGGGAATAGCTGGTCGTTCAGTAGCCGACTGCCCCGCCACCGAATCCTCTGGGATCGTCCATCCCCTCCCAGCCGCCCCGCACGCGCCTGATCGCGACGACAGATGCTCCGATGGAGGCCGCGGCAGTGAGCTGATAACCCATCGCCCGCAGCCGGTCCACTGTCGTCGTGCCGATTCCCCCGGCCTCGTAGCGAATCGTATCAGGCAGCGCCTGATGGTGAATGCGCGGAGCACTCATCGCATCGGCGAGACTCATCCGGTTCTCAATGACGTTGAGAATCACCTGCGCCGTGCTGGTGATGATGCGCGGGCCGCCCCGCGCACCGAGCACCATAAAGAGTCGATCAGACGGGTCGAGAACGATCGTCGGAGTCATTGCACTGAGCGCTCTCTTTCCCGGTGCAATGGAATTCGCTTCCGATTGAATCAAACCGAATTGATTCGGCGCTCCGGGCTGTGACGTGAAATCATCCATCGTGTTGTTCATGAAGAAGCCGGCGCCGTCGACCATCACACCAGAGCCGTAAAGACTGTTAAGTGTCGTCGTGGTAGAGACTGCGTTGCCGAAGACATCGACAACTGAATACTGAGTCGTCTCCGTCCCTTCGGTTAGCGGCTTCACGGACGATGTCGGCGTCGCCTTCAACGGATCGATGGTTGCCCGGAGCAGATCAGCGTGTCGTTTGCTCGTCAATCGCGCGACGGGTGGCTTGATGAAATCGGGATCTCCCAATGTTTCGTTGCGATCGATGAAGGCCAGCCGAAACGCTGACGCGACAAGATGCCAATATCCCGCTGTCCCGAACGGCGGCAGCGACTTGAATCCGTCGAGAATGTTGAGCGATTCGCCGAGGGTCGTTCCACCTGATGACGACGGCGGCATGCCGATGAGCGAGTAACCGCGAAAGCTGGTCCGAATCGGCGTCCGCCACACCGGATGATACGCAGCGAGGTCAGCCATCGTGATGAGCCCGCAATTGTGCGCCGCACGGCTTTGCTCGGCGATCCCTTCCAGGCACCCGCGCCGCATCTCTGCCGCGATCAGCTCGGCCGTCCTGCCTCGGTAAAACCCGTCGACTCCACGCTCGGCGACAAGTCTCAGCGTCGATGCAAGATCGGGCTGTCTGAATAACGACCCAACGGCGGGCGCACGTCCGCCGATCAGAAATACTTTTCCCCCTGTGTAGGTCCTGAACAGCTGAACTTTTCCAGCCGTCGATCGGGCAAGTGCGGAATCGACGATGATTCCGTCTTCGGCCATGCGGATGGCTGGCTCGAGAACTTTCGCGAGCGGCATCGTGCCGTACTTTGCGAGCGCATCGGCAAGGCCCGCGACAACGCCTGGAACGCCCGAAGCCGACCGTCCCTGGCCGGAGCCGGTCGTCAATCTGCCGGTTGAGTCGATGTACATCTCGCGATACGCAGCAGCCGGAGCCATTTCACGGTAATCGAGGGCCGCGGTGCGTCCATCCGACATGCGGATTACCATGTATCCGCCGCCGCCGATGTTGCCGGCCTCCGGATACGACACAGCAAGTGCGAAACCGGTCGCGACGGCGGCATCAACAGCGTTTCCGCCCGCCTTGAGAATTTCCGCGCCTACCGCAGCGGCGAGCTTGCTGCCGCTTGCCACCATCGCGTGCTCGGCAAATGCGGCGCGACCACCGCTCCGATACTTCCAGTCTCCCGGAAAGCTTGCCGGCTGCATCTCGGCAACGGCGGTCGTCGGACTGGGCGACGCCACGCGATTTTCCGGAATTGCCGCGCGAGCGCATGCGCATGCGCAGCAGGACAGAACGACCGTAAACCTCCACAATGTCCTGCTCATGCCCGCCCCCTTTTTGTGAGACGCGCTAATGCCGCGTTTTCCTCGGCCGGTTGCCAAACCCGTAGCGAAGATTGAGCCGGGTGGTTCTCAGTCTCAAGGTGTTGCTCTGGTCGCTCGTCAGCCCGGTGCGCTCGTGAAGCGCGAAACCGACATCCTGCACGACGCTAACCTCAGTGACGGGAGTGAACATGTAGCCGAACCCGTATCCGAAGGTAAAGTACGGGTCGATGTTCCCGCTGATCGGCGCCAATGCGGAATGATCGCTGTCGCGCGTCAGATTTCTGTACTGCAGTGCGCCGACTGAGCCCTCGAGCACCTGATGCAATCCGATTCCGCCGCCGGCATGAAACGATACGCCGAGCGAGATGAGATCCATGTGTGCAGCGCATTGTGTGCAGCTCGACGCGCCGCCCGGGCCAGTGTAGGTGAATGGAGCATGGGTGTAGGTGCCGGCCACTCCGAGCGAGATCTGACCCTGTCGCTGGAGCGCTCGCTCGGCAGCCACGCGAAGCTGAGCGTTGGTAGCCTGGCCGAGCGACCAGTCGCTTCGGGTTGCGCCATCGCTCACTGTGTTTCCGTTGAATAATCCCACGCTCACCGTGAGCCACGTTGTGGGGTCCGGTGGAATTACGACCCCACGGCGCACCTGGGCGCTCGCTGTTGACGCGAACGCCGCGATCAGCACCAGCACTGCAATTCCTTTCACCCTTGCTCCTGGTTGTCTTGCGGGCCGCGAGAAGCGCCCGGTAGCTTTGAATCGTGCAACACGATTCAAGCGAATGAGCGATCCGCGCGCAACTGAGCGTCGCAATCCGCGGACCGTCTCGATCGACCTCGCATCAGCCGCTGAGATCGTGGATATCATAAACGCCGAGGACAGCTTGGTTCCTGCGGCCGTCGCGACGCAGCGTGAACAAATCGCGCGAGCAGTCGAGATCGCCGAGATGTGTTTTCGAAACGGCGGCCGGCTGTTCTATGTCGGCGCGGGCACATCCGGGCGCCTCGGCGTTCTTGACGCGAGCGAATGTCCGCCGACCTTCGGCACAGATCCCGACATGGTGCAGGGCATCATCGCCGGCGGTCTCCCGGCGCTCACGCGGGCTCAGGAAGGCGCGGAAGATATCGTCGAGAATGGGGCGAAGGAAATGGACTCGCACAACATCGGCGCTCATGACTTCGTTGTTGGAATTGCGGCTTCCGGCACCACTCCGTATGTACATGCAGCGATTCGACGTGCTGCTAAGCGGGGTGCCAGGACGGCCATCGTCGCGTGTTCGATTGTGCCAGCCGCCGTGCTCGACGTTGTTGACGTCGCGATCGTTCCGATTGTCGGGCCCGAGGTTGTCACGGGGTCAACGCGACTGAAGGCCGGAACCGCGACGAAGCTCGTGCTCAACACGATCACGACCGGCGCGATGATCAGGCTGGGCAAGACGTACGGCAACCTGATGGTCGATCTTCGTGCGACAAACAACAAGCTCACCGACCGGAGCGAACGAATCGTCGTCGAAGTGTGCGGTGTGTCGCGCCATGAAGCGAGACAGTTGATCGAGGACGCCGACAAGAGCGTCAAGACGGCGATCGTGATGCAGAAACTCGGTGTCGATCGGGCCGGAGCACTGGCCGCGCTCGATCGGGCCGGCGGCATCATCCGCCGCGCAATTCCCGACGCTCCGCCGCCGATTACGGACTGAGAAATGACGATGACCCTGGTTGGGCTGATGTCGGGCACGTCACTCGATGGAATTACCGCTGCCGTCGTTCGCTTCAACGAATCGGAGCACGGCACGGTGACATCGGAGCTGCTTGGATTCACTGTCGTTGATTACTCGCGCGAACAACATGACAGACTGGCGCGCGCGCTCACGAGTGGAACTCCCGAAGAGTATTGCCGCATCAACTTCGATCTTGGTGAATGGCTCGCCTCGGCGGCGAAACTCGCTATTGCCGAAGCGGGTGTTGCGCGCGCTGACATTGCCGCGGTTTGCTCACACGGCCAGTCGGTGTGGCATGTGCCGGGTCATTCGACGTGGCAGACCGGTGAATCGTCAGTGATTGCGGAGATCACGGGCCTCGACGTCATCAGCGACTTTCGAGTGCGCGACATGGCGGCGGGCGGACAGGGTGCTCCGCTCGTGCCGATGGCTGACGCAATGTTGTTCTCGTCACCAACCGCATGGCGCGCGCTTCAAAACCTCGGCGGCATCGGCAACGTTACCGTCGTTCCTCCGGGGGGTGATCTGACCGGTGTTCGCGCATTTGACACGGGACCTGGATGCGGTGTCATCGACAAGGTGACGCGATCGCTGCGGCCGGATCTTCCATATGACGTTGATGGCGCGCTTGGGTTGAGGGGCAAACCGATTGACAGTGTTGTCGATCGATTTCTCACCGACCCCTACTTTCGCGCTTTTCCACCGAAATCCACCGGGCCCGAGCTGTTCAGTCCGCGCTATGCAGCCGATCTAATCGCGTCATGCAGAAGTGCTGGTGCCGATTGCGCCGATGAAGACATCATTGCAACCGCCGTGTCGCTGACGTCACGGAGTATCGCCGATGCGTACGAGAGGTTTATCGCTGAGCCGGTGACAGAGGTGTTCTGCTCCGGGGGAGGCGCGCGAAACCCGGCACTCATGGCGTCGATCAGAGCAGTGCTTTCACCGCGCACCGTACTGGATTTCGATAAGACTTTTTTTGACGGCGAGGCAAAGGAGGCAGTGGCCTTTGCATTGCTTGGGTATCTGCATCTGACCGGGCGGCCAGGAAATGTCCCGACGGCAACCGGCGCGCGCGGTCCCCGCATACTTGGCAAGCGTACACCCGCGTGAGCACAAACGCGGCGGGGTCACAGAGGGGAGGCGCCGGAATGGAGACTGCGTCACGGGGCTCATCGATTCGCGCGTTCACTCAGCCAAAAATGGCCGCGCTCATCTTCCTCGGCTTTGCATCGGGGCTGCCGTTCAACCTGATCGGCAACGGAAAGGCATTTCAGGCGTGGATGACGTCGTCCGGTGTCGATCTCACAACGATCGGACTGTTCAGCCTCGTCAGTCTTCCATACTCGCTGAAGTTTCTGTGGGCGCCGCTGCTCGACCGGTATGTCCCGCCCATTCTCGGGCGCCGGCGCGGCTGGTTGCTGATTACGCAGCTGCTGCTTCTTGGTGCGATCGCTGCGATGTCACTGCACGATCCGAAGACGGGGCTCAAGGCGCTTGCGTTCAACGCCGTGCTCATCGCGTTGTTCAGCTCGTCGCAGGATATTGCTGGCGACGCGTACCGAACCGATGTGCTCACCGATCGCGAGCTTGGCGCTGGGGCCGCCATCTGGGTCCTCGGTTATCGAATCGCTCTTCTCGTCACCGGCTGGCTCGCGTTTGTGCTCGCCGACAAGCTGTCGTGGGGAACAGTGTATATCGCGATGGCTGGACTCATGGTCGTCGGAATTGTCGCCACGTTTCTGGCGCCCGAACCGCCGATGCGCGACGCTCCGCCGAAGTCTCTTGGTGAAGCCGTTGCGCTACCGTTCCGCGATTTCTTCGGTCGTGTCGGTCCCGGTCTCGGCATCGGTGTCCTCATATTTATCGTGTTGTACAAATATTCCGACGCGCTCGCCGGCAGCATGACGACGCCGTTTCTGCTGAAGACCGGATTCACTCAGGCGGAGGTTGGCGTCGTCTTTGGGGGCGCCGGACTACTGGCGACGATTGCGGGGTCCATCGTCGCTGGCGGATCGATTGCGCGTCTCGGCCTCAACAAGTCGCTATGGCTTTTCGCCGTCTTTCAATCGTTGAGTAACCTCACGTACTACGGCCTGGCGATGGCGGGTCGCAATCACGGCTTCATGGTGTTCGCGATTGTCGTCGAGAACTTCGGGGTGGGCCTCGTTTCGTCAGCGCTCGTTGCCTACATCATGAGCATGTGCAATCGCCGTTTCTCGGCGACTCAGTTCGCGCTGCTGTCGAGTCTGGTCGCAGCGAGTCGCGACATTCTCGTCGCTCCGGGCGGAAAGATCGCGGAAACAATGGGCTGGCCAGCGTTCTTTCTCATCACTGTGGCGGCAGGCCTGCCGTGCATTCTGCTGCTGCCATTCATCGCGCCGTGGAACAAGCAGCTTCCGGTCGGCGCGTTTCAGCGCGATGTGGAGACGGAGGCAGGTCCCGAGAGAAGCGGCGAGCAGGGCGATCCGGGAGTTCCCGCCCCCCGGGGCTAAGTCTATGACGGAATCATGTAACGCGCGGCGACGACGGTGACATTGTCGGGCGCGCCGGTGTCGATGGCGCGCTCGATCAGGGCGTCGCAGATTGCTTCGAGGTCATGCTTCGCTTCGACGACTGCCGCGATCTCACCCGCACTTATTTGATTGGATAAGCCGTCGCTGCAAAGAATGATGACGTCGTTGTGGAAGAGCCGATCGCGCGTGAATTCCGGAGTGATCGTCGGTTCCGGACCGAGCGCCTGAAGGATGATGTTGCGATGCTCGCTTCGCTCGGCCTGTTCCTGGGTCAGCTTGCCGGCATCGACCATTCGCTGAACAAGCGACTGGTCCTTCGTCATCTGGCGGGCGGTTCCACCTCGGATCACATAGGCGCGGCTGTCGCCGACCTGAGCGAAATAGACCATGCCGCCGACCACGAGGGCGATCGTCGCCGTGGTTCCCATGCCGTGATGCACACGATTGTCTCGCGAGTGATTATGGATTGCGCGGTTGGCGGCAAGCACGGCCTGTTGCAGTGAATCGGCAATGATGACTGCGCCCTTCAGCGCGCCTCGCTCGGAAAACTGCTTCAGACTGTCGAACGAGACTTCCGTGGCGAGCGAGCTCGCGATCTCGCCGGAAGCCGCCCCACCGACGCCGTCGGCGACCATGAGCAGGGCCGGCACGGCATCGACGCGCAGAACTCCGGCGGCGTTCTCGCTGAACTTCTCGCCTGCGGAGAGATTTCCGAAAAGAAACGAGTCCTCGTTGTGCTCACGGACCAGTCCGACGTCGGTGCGACCGGCGATCTCGATGCTGCCGTCGGGCAGGGCGGGAAACTCGGCGGTAAAAGGTTCTGTTCGCTTCACAAGTCGGTACGCGCGCCGCACCGCGGCATGCGTGAGGATGGTTTCGATGTAAGGGACTGGTGCCACGGCATGCGCGGGAATATAGGTGAGACGGCGCGGATTTGCCCTGATTGCAAATGAGACCTTGCGATGACTGGTACCGACTGTGCATCAGGTTTCCCCAATGACGACTGAACGCCAATGATGACAACGAGAATAAAATTCCTCGCGAGCGCCTCATTTCTGGTCGCGATCGCCGCCGGGTGTGCACCACGGGTTGCCTCCGCTCCTGTTCCGGCACCGGGGCCCGGGATTCCGGTGCCTGAGCCCGCCCCGGTGATTGCCAAGGTGCCCGTCCCGAATGTTAATCCGGCGCTTCCGCCCGTCCCTCACGAGACTGGTCCGCTCGCGATCAAGGTGGTCTATCCCTCTGCTGGTGCTCTCATCCAATCGAAGGATTCGAACTTTGTGTTCGGCTCGGTCGGGAATGGTGACGCAGCACTCGCGATCAATGGGATTGCCACACCGGTGTGGCCGAATGGCGCATTCATGGCCTGGCTTCCAAATCCGCCAGCCGGACTGCCGCGTTATGACATCGTTGCAACGACTGGTGAGGAAACAGCGAGACTGTCCCTTCCGATCAAGCTTCAGCCTGCTGCGCCGCCCGCCGTGATAGTGCCGGCACCAGATACGATTCCGCCGTTGGCGCTGCCGCGGTTCGCGTCGTTGATCGGACCTCCCGCATATGCGAGCGACACGGATCGGGTGATCACCGGCTACTCCCTCACCGGCGGGATCCAGCGGTGGTTCCTGATGCCGAATACGGTTGTGAAAGTGACGGGAGCGAAGGGCAATGACCTCTATCTCCAGCTTGATTCAACGCAGACAATCCGCATTGACAAGGGCGACGCAAGGCTTCTCGACAGCGCGTTCGTACCGACAGCCCGCAAGGCGTCGGCATTCACGATCAAGGAAAATTCCCAATACACCGACATCGTCATTCCGATTACCGATAAGCCGGCGTTCATCGTCGATCAGGGTCCATCGTCGATTACGCTGACCCTGTACGGCACGAGTGGGCCCCCCCGGTCCCAGCCGATCGTGAAAGCGGCAGCGGCGAGCTACATTAGAACAATCACGGCGTTGTCCGGCGCGACGCAGATGCACTACACACTCGACCTGAAGGGGCCGGTCTATGGATACCTTCCGTTATGGGAGAATGGATCGCTCACGTTCCGGGTCAGGCTACCCCCGAAAATCGATGTGGCCTCGCCGCTGCTTGGACTGACGATCGCTGTTGACCCCGGACATCCTCCGATTGGCGCAACCGGACCAACGGGATTATGGGAGCCAGTCGCGACCCTTCCTGTGGGCTTCAAGGTTCAGGAGCTGCTCCAGGCAAAGGGGGTGAAGGTGATCATGACGAGAACAACTCCGAGTCCGGTCGATCTCAATCTTCGGCCGACAATCGGGCGCCGCGAGAACGCGAACGCATTCGTGTCGATTCACTTGAACGCAGTGCCCGATGGGCAGAATCCATTTCGCGCGCAGGGTACGGCGACGTATCACTACCACATTCACGCCGCAGCGCTTGCCGATTCAGTGCAGCGCACGGCGGTCGCGCACCTCGGTCTCCGCGACATCGGAGTGAAGCGCGAAAATTTTGCCGTCGTCCGCGGAACATGGATGCCGTCGATTCTCGTCGAAGGAGTATTCATCATCATGCCTGACCAGGAGGCCGCGCTCCGAACGCCCGAATACCAGCTTCAGTACGCACAGGGCATTGTTGAGGGTCTGGAGAATTATTTCCGCGGCCTTGCCAGTCAGATCCAGCATTAATCGATCGCGATCCGGATGACATCGCTCGTTCGCGCCGCCGCGCTGGCGCTCCTGCTGCTCGCCTCCGGACCGCTGCGGCTACGCGCGCAACTCAGTCCGGCGGACCGCTGGTTCACGATCGAGACGCCACATTTCCGCGTCCATTTCATAAAGGCCCTTGAAACCGAGGCGCGACGAGGAGCCGTAAACGCGGAGCGCGCATTCGCTCAGCTCAGCACGGAGCTGCGGCCCCCGAGCGGCAAGGTCGATCTCGTGATCGCCGACAGCTACGATTACGTAAATGGCTATGCGACGCCGTTTCCGAGCAACCGAATCGTTGTGTACGCGCATCCTCCCGTCGATGCGCCCGAGCTCCGCAACTACGATGACTGGAGCCAGCTCGTCATCACCCATGAGCTCACCCACATCTTTCATCTCGACCGATCGGACGGCATCTGGCGCATCGGACGAAGTATTCTCGGCAGAAATCCCGCCTTGTTCCCGAATTCGTATCTCCCGTCGTGGCTCCTGGAGGGACTCGCCGTCTATTACGAGTCGCGTATCACCGGTTCGGGCAGGCTCGAGGGGACGGAGCACTATATGATCGCGCGCGCAGCCGCCGAGGCGCATCACCTGCCGCGCCTCGGCGACATCTCGCGCGAGTCGACCCGCTTTCCCGGCGGCGAATCGGTCTATGCGTACGGGGGATTGATCTTCGACTATCTATCGCGCACTCGTGGCCCGCAATCGGTCGCGCGATTCATCGACGTGACGAGCCGCGACATCTTCCCGTTGTCGCTCAACGCGAAGGCTAAGCGCGCGTTCGGCATCAGCTTCGAGAATGCATTTCGCGACTGGAGCGATTCGCTGTCGCGCGCGGTGACGGCTTCAAGCGCGCCGCTGCCCGGCTGGCGGACATTGACGCGCGATGGGCGCTTTGTCGAAGCGCCTCGGTGGATGGGTGACTCCGCTATCGTGTATGCCGCATCGACCGGGAGGGAAGTGCCGAGCGCGTATTCCGTTCTGCTCGATGGAAAAATTCGCCGGCTTGGCCGTCGCAACGGACTCGACGCGAACGTTCCGCTCGCGAGCGGTGGCATTCTCTACTCGCAGCCCGACTACACAGATCCCTTCCACGTTCGTAACGATCTCTATGTCTCGCTCGACGGCCACGACATTCAGCTCACTCACGGGGCGCGGCTCGCGCAGCCCGATGCGCGCCGCGATGGTCAGATCGTCGCAGTTCAGTCACTTCCTGGATCAACCCGACTCGTTCGCGTTTCGCCTGATGGCAAGACGATTACGGCGTTGACCACGGGCACGGCTGAGACGCAGTGGGGAGAACCGCGCTGGTCACCGGATGGAAAATCGATCGCGGCCATTCGTCTTCGCCGCGGAGGCACCAACGAGATCGTGATCCTCGACGCATCCGGCCAGAGCGAGCGCGTACTGATCTCCGAGCATGCGGTGGTCGCCACGCCATCGTGGTCGCCGGCCGGCGATCGCATCTATTACACATCGACTCGGTCGGGCGTCACTCAGGCGTACGTCACGCCGAGCGATCGCGCCGCGAGCGATCGCGTTCTGCTATCCAATTCTTCAACCGGTCTATTCTCCGTCGAAGCGTCACCGTCGGGTGAAAAGCTGGCCGGCCTGCAGTTCAGTTTTGATGGTTATCACGTTGGTGTCACGACAGAGCGGCCCACGGAAAGTGTGCGTGACACGATGGTCACGGCAGCGCGCGCGGGATGTCCGAATTGCCGGCTTGCGGCGGCCGTCAACGCGCCTGTGTCGCTCGCCGACCTTCCGAGAACAACGAGCTATTCGCCGTGGCAATCGCTCGCTCCGAAATACTGGAGCCCGGTTTTCACGCTGGCAAACAACGGTAATGTTTTCGGGGCGGCGACCAGTGGGGAGGATATCATTGGTCGCCACTCGTACTACGCCGAAGCTGACTTCAATAGTCGATACCGCGAGACCGAAGCGTTCGGCGCATATCGGTATGCGGGCTTCGGTCAGCCATTCGTCAGCCTGACTGCGCAGCAGACGTTCGATCACTTCGGGCTCGTCAATGCGGCGGGCAACGATGTCGGAACGCTCGCGCGGCGCGCGCGAATTTATGGGGTGAGCACGAGCGTCATCAGGCCCCGATTCCGCACAAACGCATCGGCCGCGATTGGCGGCGAGCTCGAGTCGCGCGACTACTCAACCGATCCGGATACGCTCATCTCCGGATTGCCCGCGATTTATTCGCGGACTCTCCACTATCCCTCGGTGGTCGCATCGGCGAGCTGGTCGAACACGCAGCGGCCGGCGCTGAGCATTTCGCGCGAAGACGGTGTGTCGCTCAGTGCCAGCACGCGTCGCCGGTGGCGCACTGGCGACGTTGCGAATGCGAGCAACAGTGTCATCGGAGTTGTTGCTGCGTACAAGTCACTCGATCTGTCAGGGTTTGCCCATCACGTGATCGCCGCGCGCGTCGCGGGAGCCGCAGCGGACAGGAATGCGATCTCGACCTTTTCCGCGGGCGGGTTGAGTGGCGGAAGTCTGGAGGTGCTGTCGGGAATCTCAGTCGGCACGACGCGGCGGACCTTTGGCGTTCGCGGGTTTCCACCGTCGTCCGAGCAGGGGACGAAGGCGCTCGGCGGGACGGTGGAGTATCGCGCTCCGATTGCGGCGCCGTCAACGCGAGTGCCATTTGTGCCGATCCTGTTCGACCGGATTTCTGTTGCCGCCTTTGGAGAGGCGGCGCGTGCATGGTGCCCGGCTGGAACAACCCAGACGCCCACTATTTGCAGATCGAGGAACCGGAATTCTCCCTGGTTAGGGTCGGTGGGTGCCGAAGCCGATTTCGATACGGCGGTGCAGTACGATGTCCCAGCTCGTATCCGCGCTGGCATCGCGGTTCCTGTCCTGAACCGCGGCTTCGCGGACGCCCGCGCTGTAAGTTTCTATCTGACCCTGGGCACATCTTTCTAGCCTGACCGTTCGCCACGTTGCCGCCTTTTCTTGGTGGCTCTCCTGATCGAAAGTCAAGGCATTTCTGCCGAATATCACACGTGAATGCGGGCAAGGCCCAACAGCCTGGAGGGTAGACCCAGGTGGAAAGCTTGCCACCCTCGGTTCATTCGTGATGTGGATTCCATAACGTGTTGTCAGTCATGGACTTACAACAGCACTGGCGCGGATACACGAACGCCACTAAACTGCGCTCCCCAACCATTACCGACCAGTCGCCGAAAGGCTGATTTATTCGCATTTAGTTCGTTATTGACATTCAATTTTTTTTGCGGAGAGTTGTATAAATGCCCATTCCATCGAAGCCGTCCGGAGGTCCTGCCGAGCTCAATCAGAACGCGCGGACAGTCATCGAAAAGCGCTATCTGATCAAGGACGCAACCGGCACGCCGACTGAGCAGCCGGAGGACATGTTCTGGCGGGTGGCGAGCACGGTGGCGGAGGCGGATCGCCGCTACGGTGCAGGGGATGCGGCAGTCACGCAGGCAGCGCAGGATTTCTACGCTCTCATGACGCAGCGCCGGTTCGAGCCGAACTCGCCGACCCTGATGAACGCCGGCCGCCCTCTCGGCCAGCTCTCGGCGTGCTTCGTACTGCCTGTGGAAGATTCTCTGTCGAACGGCCAGAACGGCATCTACGACACGCTGCGGTCGATGGCGCTCATTCATCAATCAGGCGGCGGTACCGGCTTCAGCTTCTCCCGGCTGCGCGGACTCGGCTCGATGGTCCGGTCCACGACTGGTGTTGCGTCGGGCCCGGTGTCGTTCATGAAGCTCTACGACGCGTCGACCGACGCCGTGAAGCAGGGTGGAACGCGTCGCGGTGCCAACATGGGCATCCTGCGCGTCGATCATCCGGATGTGATGACGTTCGTCAACTGCAAGGAAGACCTCGCACAGATTACGAACTTCAACATCTCCGTCGCGGTAACGACAAGCTTCATGGAAGCGGTGAAGGCGGGCACGAGTTACGATCTCATCGAGCCGTCGAGCGGAAAAGTTGCCGGCCAGCTCGATGCGAGGGAAGTGTGGGAAAAGATGATCGACGGCGCGTGGCGGACGGGTGAGCCGGGATGCTTCTTCATCGACGAAGCAAACCGCTACAACCCTGTGCCGCATGTCGGATCGTACGAGGCGACCAACCCGTGCGGCGAGCAGCCGCTCCTTCCGTACGACGTCTGCAACCTCGGGTCAATCAACATCGGCTACTACGTGCGTGACGGCCAGCTCGACTGGGAGCTCCTCGGCACGGACATTCACACGTCGGTGCGTTTCCTCGACAACATTATCGATGTCAACAAGTATCCGCTGCCCGAGATCGATGCATTGTCGAAACGTATTCGCCGCATCGGTTTTGGCGTAATGGGTTTTGCCGACGCGCTCATCAAGCTTGGGATCTCCTACAGCTCTGACGAGGGCGTCGAGTTCGGCCGCAAGCTCCAGGAATTTGTCGACGTCGAGTCGAAGCGCGAGAGCGAGCGTCTCGCGAACGAGCGTGGCCCATTCCCCGAGTGGGCGCGGTCGATCTGGGGGCCTGACGAGACCTGCGCGCGCGATGCCAACGCAAATCGCATCCGGCCGATGCAGATGCTTCGCAACTGCAACGTCAACACCATTGCACCGACAGGAACGATCTCGATCATTGCCGGTTGCTCATCGGGAATCGAGCCGTTGTTCGCCGTCGCGTTCATGCGCAACCAAGCCGGCGCGATGATGCCGGACGTGAATGAGGAATTCCTCTCCATTGCAAAGGGCGAAGGGTGGTATTCGGCCGAGTTGATCGAGAAGATCGCGAAGCAGGGCCACATCCACTTCGACGAAGTTCCGGAGAAGTGGCAGAAGGTGTTCGTCACTGCCCACGACATCACGCCCGAGTGGCACGTGCGGATGCAGGCTGCCTTTCAGGAGAACTGCGACTCGGCGATTTCGAAAACGACGAATTTTCCGCACACCGCGTCGCGAGAGGATGTCCGTGCGATCTATGAGCTAGCATACGAGCTCAAGTGCAAGGGGGTGACGGTGTATCGCGATGGCTCGCGTGACAATCAGGTCCTGTCGACGGGAGCAACAGCGGGCGCGAAGGCCGAGCGCGACGGCACAGCTGACGCGCGTAGCGAGGTCGGCGATCTGAAGGGCACCATTACCGAGCTCGAGGCGGAGATCGCTGCGCTGCGCAAGAATCTCTTTGACGTCGAAGCCGAGAATCTTCAGCGGCGGCAGAAGCGGGCGCGTCCCGATACGCTTCGCGGTACGACAAGCAGAATGGAAACGCCACTCGGCACGATGTTCGTGAACATCACCGAGGATGATCGGGGCCAGCCGTTCGAGGTGTTCATCAATCTTGGAAAGGCCGGCGGCGCGGCGATGGCCGACGTCGAGGCAATCGGGAGATTGATTTCGCTTGCGCTGCGGTCGGGAATCTCGATTCAGGCAATTCATCGTCAGCTTCGTGGGATTGCATCGGATCGGGCAATCGGCCTCGGACCGACCAAGGTGTTGTCGGTTCCAGATGCGATTGGGATTGCACTCGAGGCATGGATGCGGCAGAAGCAGGGCGTGCAGCAGGAGCTGCTCCGCACCGACACGCCGGCGTCACCGCAGGCGGCGGTCGTGCCGAGTGAGCCCGTGTCGATCACAACTGGCGCGGCGCAGACGCAGTACGAGTTCGAGAGTGTGAACCGCGACCAGTCGTTCATGGGCACGTGTCCGGATTGCGGGTCGCAGCTCGAGCAGGCGGAGGGGTGCGCGAAGTGTCATGTCTGCGGATTTTCCGAGTGCGGCTGACGATTCGCTGATGAACGACGAGCCCGCCGCAGCGTGCGGCGGGCTCTTTGTGGGCGGATCGTCTTCGGAAGGAATGGCGAATCTCCGGCCGCCGTGACCGGAGCTGGCTCTGCAGGCGCGCCGGATCCGTGCAGCATTGCAAAACGTATCAGCCGCCAGGAATAGGCCCAACTGGTGCATTAGACCCCACACAGATTGGTACGAGGTGTGCGTAAGCGTCCTGCCGCTGAGCTTGCTATATAACATTGACTAGCTCCGCGGGCAGAAGGGTTGGATCACCAACGGAGATCGCGGCGGTACCTGAAGTGTTTGATGAACCGCTGACCATGGCGCTGGTGCTAGCTATCGCTGCACCGTTTTCAGCCTGACGAATTTCGACGGTCTGCATTTCGGAAACGTTCGTCCTGGACTAAACCTGCAGGGGGGTCGCTGATGGAAGACACAATGAACGGCAAACGGGATGACAGTCGCGGTCAGTCGCTCGAGCGAATCGGAGCACTCATCCTGCGTTACGGGCTGGTGATGATGCTGATCTGGATCGGAGCCCTGAAGTTCTCGAAGTATGAGGCGGAGGGGGTTCAAATGCTGGCGAGCCACAGTCCATTGCTGAACTGGGGCTATAGCGTGATGAGCGTGCAGGCCTTCGCAGAGTTTCTCGGCGTAATCGAAATCACGCTCGCCATCTTGATTGCGCTCAGAGCCTTCGCGCCGAAATTGTCGGCGATCGGCAGCATGGGCGCGATCATCATGTCACTGATCACGCTGACGCTCCTGTTCACAACGCCGGGCGTGTGGCAGGAGGGTTATGGGTTTCCATTCCTCTCGGGTAACCCGGGCGGATTCCTGGCAAAGGACGTGTTGATGCTTGGCGCTGCTGTCTGGACGGCGGGCGAGGCTCTGATCGCGGCTGCACGGCGAGCTGTCTGATCGTGTCTACCGGCCAAACCCGACGAGTCTGAAACCGACTCGTCGGTTCGCTTGCGCCTCTATTCCGGGTAAGCGATCAGTTTTCGCCGTTGCTCGGCCTTCGCTCCCGGGAAGTGCACGTTGTTCATTTTCGCTACCGAATCAGGTTCAGGGAATAGCACGCTTGCGCTGTCCGTTCGAATGAGTAATTTGAGTTGATCATTTGAGTGGAGGCAGGCTGACCGCACCATCACGCAAGCCACGGAAAATTCCGGTGGAAAAAGGTGCCTGGACAGGCATCATCGAAGGGCGGCTGCCGCTCGAAAAACTCTACTCGTTCGACGCAATCGAGCGAATTGCGCTCGTGCGTGAAGGCGCTCCCGCGCGCATCGTCACAGTTCTCGTCGAAGAAATGTCGATTACACGGGACAGGCTGTATCGAATCGCGGGACTTCCACGCGCAACGATCGACCGAAAACTCAGGGCCAATGTCCGTCTCGACCCGGATGAAACGGAGCGGATGATCGGAATTGCGCGACTTGTAGGTCAGGTTGCGCAGATCGTCAGGGAGAGCGGTAATCCCGAAGGATTTGACGCAGGCAAATGGGTCGCTGAGTGGCTGGACCGTCCTGTTCCTGCACTCGGCGGAGATCGCCCAGCGACTTTCATGGATACTGCCGACGGACGGGGGCTTGTGTCAAATCTCATCGCCCGGATGCAGTCGGCCGCCTACTCCTGACACCGCTTGACCGAACCGGTTCTTTTCTGGCGCATCGGGACTGACACACCGGGCTACCTTGCCGACGATCTCACTGGCGACGGCGCGAAAATCACCGGTGGCCGGTGGAATAGAATCGGCATTCCAATGTTGTACGCATCATCATCGCGGGCACTCGCATGTCTCGAAACGCTGGTCCACCTCGGCGTGACCCCGGCGTTGCCGTTGAACCGCTATCTCGTCGAGCTTTCGGTTCCCGCCGCCGCGTGGAAGAAGCGCCGACTTCTCGTTCCCGCCGACCACGTCGGTTGGGACTCGGAGCCGGCTGGAAAAATTTCCCTCGACTGGGGAACGAGTTGGGCGAGCGAACGTGCGACGCTGGTCGCCGAGGTTCCATCCGTTGTCGTTCCGGAGGAGTCGAACATCCTGATCAACCCTGCGCACGGCGACATTGCTTCGGTCGCGGCTCGCAAGGTACGGCGCTGGAGCTACGATGCGCGACTGAACCTGAACTTGCGACGCGTCAAGTAATCGAGAGGACTGCGGGTTTAGGACCTTGCGGATCCAGGAATAACTACAATCGACGATCGACGAATTAGTGCGGACGGAGGATCGAAACGCACGGACAGTGACAACGTTTCGGGAAATCCGCGACCTGCTTACTGATCAGTCATCGCTGGGCGATGCGCTGCGCCGGCAGCAGGACGTGCTGAAAGACAAGCGATGGCAGCTTGGGCAGGCCATCCGCGCAATCAGCGATGCGGAAAAATCTCTCCAGAGCCGGGGCCGTCCGGACTGGAAGCTGTTCAAACGCGTCATTCAGGAGATTGAGATGCAGAACACGACGGACTGGTCGAAGCGTTACTACAGCGACGAGGCCAGAGCGAAGATCGAGGAGCGAAAGGGGGAATGGTCGCCCGAGCTCCAGGAGAAAGTGACAAAGGATTGGAACGAGCTATTCGCTGATGTCGAGGCGGCGCTCAGTGAAGATCCGGCGGGTCCAAAAGGGCAGGCGCTCGCGGGCCGCTGGAAAACTCTCGTGTCGGGCTTCACCGGTGGCGACCCCGAAGTCGCCAGGGGACTGAACGCCATGTACGCTGACCGCGGCAACTGGCCGTCCGATCAGCAGGAGCGTTACGCGATCAAGCCCGAAATCTGGAGCTTCATCCAGAAAGCGTTCGCGGCATCGGCCGACAAGCGCTGAAGAGGTTGTAAAACATCGAAGCCCGCCGAGTTACCGGCGGGCTTCAGTGTTTACTTGCTGCCACCGGTCAGCGTTTCTTTTTCTTGACGTCCACGTTGTTGCCGATGACTCCGCCAAGTACGGCGCCGGCAGCTCCGCCAATGACAGCGCCTTTCACGCCGCCTGTCGTTCCCCCGATGACGGCACCCGCCACGCCACCAATTGTCGCGTCACGCTTTGTATTCTTGATGGTCCGCGTTCCGGACGAGGTCGAGGCCGTGCTTCCCGTCGAGCCCGACGAGCCGGTCGATGCCGACGACCCTGACGAGCCTGAGGATCTCGAGCCTGATGACCCGGTGCCGCTCGATGTTCTTCGGGATGACGACCGGCGAACAACTGGTGCTGCGACAATTGGTGCTGCGGCAACTGGTGCCGCCGCGGCCGTGGCGGCAGCGTTCGCGCGCTCGGCGGCTCCGACCGTATCGAGAGGAACCGTGCCAGCTCCGGTCAGGGACAGCGCCGAGTCGGCCGGTGTCGTATCGGACTTCGCGCAGGCAGCGATCGAAACTACCGCGATAGCGCACAGCAGGAATCTGGTTTTCATCGTTGGTTTCCTGTGAAGGTGATCGGGCACCGTATGGGGCAGATGCCGTGCCAGCATTCGC
>JBBSFT010000033.1:0-22377 GCA_038254845.1 Gemmatimonadales bacterium
ATCGGGATAGGAGGCAGCGGGTGATCCCCGCTGCTCCCCTCCCACACCACCGGACATGCGGGTCCGCATCCGGCGGTTCGAAGTGTTGAGGTCAGTGCGATCCAAGTCGCGGGATGCCGAGGTTGGCAAAATATTCGTTCGGCATCGCCGTTTTATACGCGCCGTGTGTGGCCATTCTCCACCAGCGGTGAGCATGAGCGGCTCCTGCACGAGCGAGACGTTCCGGTACGCCACGTGTGCGCAGTTCACGATACGCGGTCGTCCCTCGCTTCCACTGTTTGAGCTGTACCGCACGCAGCCGGCGGTGAAGCCATTGCTCCAAGTCACCGAAGATGCCCGGCGTTTCCGCCAAGCGGAAATATTCTTTCCAGCCACGGAGATAATTCCGCAGTTCGTTGGTGATCTGAGCCATGCTCCTGCCACCGTTCCGGCGAGTGATTTGCCGGATGCGTTCCTTGAAATCTTCCAGGGCCTTGGCCGCGACGCTGCATTTGACCGCTCGTCCCTTCGCTACCCAGAAGCTGTAGCCCAGAAACCTGCGGCCATACCCGCGCCACCGCGCTCTTTTCTTCGTTGACCCGGAGCCTGAGCTTTGCATAAAAGTCATGCAGACCCTCCATCACTCTCTCGCCCGCTCGCTTCGATCGCACATACACGTTGCAATCATCAGCGTATCGGACAAATGCGTGACCGCGTCGCTCCAATTCCTTGTCCACGTCGTCCAGCAGCACGTTTGCCAAGAGCGGCGAGAGAGGTCCACCCTGAGGCGTTCCCTCGTGCCGCTCCGTCACTACACCATTGGCCATCACTTCGGCCTCCAGATAGCGACGGATTATCCGTAACATCCGCCTATCCCTGATTCGGTTCCCTAACTTCCCCATAAGCACTTCGTGGTTTACGCGGTCAAAGAATCTCTCAAGGTCCACGTCCACCACCCAGCGTCTTCCTTCACCGATGTAGCGCTGCGCTTTACGCACTGCGTCGTGCGCTCCGCGCCCCGGCCGGAAGCCGTGGCTGTGTTCCGAAAAAGTGGGATCGAATCGCGGTTGCAGCACCTGCAGAATGGCCTGTTGGATGAATCGGTCGAGCACCGTCGGGATGCCAAGCTCTCTCACCCCTCCGCCGCTCTTAGGAATCTCTTGCCGTTTCACCGCGCTCGGCTGGTAGCTCCCCGCAAGTAACTGCTCACGGATCACACCCCAGTGTTCGCGCAGATAATCGGGCAACTCCTCCACGCGCATCCCGTCGATGCCCGGACTCCCTTTGTTCTTTCGCACGCGCTTCAATGCCTTGATCGCATTGCCGCGCTCGACCACCATCTCCATCAGAATATGCTCTGCATGGTGGTCGCTTCCTGAGCGCTCTGCTCCGTTCACCGCTCGTCCGGCTTCACCGCTCTGCTCTACTCTCAGGGCTTCACCCTTACCATCAAGCGGCAGCTCGAATTGATCATTCGACATCTGGTGCATGGCCTTCCCACGGTTCACGGTCGCTTCGCTCTCCTCTCCGTTCAGCCCTTCGCATCGAGGCGGTCCACCTTACCCGAAGCTCTCCGCTACTATGGCCTCTGCTGACTTCTCGCTCCGCCAATCGAAATCGGCGTCGCCCTTTCAGGCGTAAAGCGAGATCTCCCCAGGTAATCCCATTCACTGTCCCTGCACGAGCGCCGGATCTACGCCGCCTGACTCTTGATCGCGAGAGCTTTGCGGTCATTGGCCCGCTCGCCCTTGTCGGCCACGCCTCATATCCGATTCCTGTTCGTCGCCCCGCAGGTCTCGCTACTCCGCTTCTTTCAGCAACTCGCTCACACTCATTGCCTTGCGGTTCGCTCGGGTCGTTGCGATCAACTCCCCAAAGGACTTACACCTCCAAGTGAATGGTCATGCTGGGCACACCAATGTAGGCCCGCGACCTTGGTTGCGGGCCTTCTTGTGGTTCAGGGGTCAGCTGAAGCAGCATGTCGCGCAACCTGCCAACTAAACATGGACAGGTTCCAATGAAATTGTCTTGCCGATTTGCGTCGGCTGCGGCGCTTGCTGCCGCAGCCACGATCGCGTTTCCACACGGAGCGAGAGCGCAGTATTTCGGCCGCAACAAAGTTCAGTACGAGCATTTCGACTTCAGAGTCTTCGAGACCGCTCACTTTCGCCTGCATTTCTATCCCGAGGAGGAACAGCCCGCGCGGGACATGGCGCGAATGGCAGAGAGATGGGACGAGCGACTGAGCAACATTTTCATGCATCAGCTCCGGAACCGGAAGCCGATTCTCCTGTACGCGAATCAGCCGGACTTTCAGCAGACAAACGCCGTGACGGAGCAGCTCAGCGAAGGCACCGGTGGTGTCACCGAGTCACTCCGCGACCGCCTCATCATGCCACTCACCGGTATCTATCGTGACAACGATCATGTGCTTGGCCACGAGATGGTGCACGAGTTCCAGTATGACATTGCGCACGACCCAAAGGCCGGCGGTCGGTCCGGCGGAATCGATCAACTCCCGCTGTGGATGATCGAAGGAACGGCCGAGTATCTGTCCCTCGGCCGCAACGATGCAAACACGGCGATGTGGATGCGCGACGCCGTTCTGCAGAACAAGCTGCCGACGATCAAGCAACTCACGAACGACAGGCGCTTCTTTCCCTATCGTTATGGGGAAGCGCTTTGGGCGTACGTCGGCGGGCGGTTCGGTGACAGGAGCGTTGTCGAGACGTTCAAGAGTGCGCTCAAGTTCGGATTCGATCCGGGCATCAAGAAGGCACTCGGCATCTCGACCGATTCCTTGTCGAAGGAGTGGATCGCGGCCACGAAAGCGGCCTATGGGCCGGTGATCGCAGGGCGCACGAAACCGTCGGAGATTGGCCAGCCGCTGCTTCCGGTGCGTCGCTCCGGCGAGTCGAATCTGTCGCCGGTCATCAGTCCCGACGGCCGCTATGTCGCGTTCTTTGCGGCGCGTGGACTCTTCGGGTTCGATCTGTATCTCGCTGATGCGGAGACGGGGAAGTCGATCAAGAAACTCGCCGACGTCAGTACGTCAACAGAGTTCGACGCGCTCAGCTTCATTTCGTCAGCGGGCACCTGGTCGCCCGACGGGCGGAAGTTCGCGTTCATCGTTTACGCAAAAGGCAATCAGGACATCGCCATTCTCGACGTCGCGTCGAGAAGCGTCGAGAGACGGATATCCGTTCCGGGCGTTGGCGCGATTCAGAATCCCGACTGGTCGCCCGATGGCAACAGGATCGCGTTCTCCGGTACAGATGGCGGCGTCAGCGACCTCTACGTCTACAATATTTCTGAGCATGCCGCTCGTCGGCTTACACATGACCGCTTTGCGGATATCCAGCCCGCCTGGTCTCCCGATGGAAAGTCGCTCGTGTTCTCAACCGACCGCGACAGCGGGACTGACTTCCAATCGCTCGTCGAAGGCCCGATGCGTCTTTCAATCATCGATGTTGCGTCAGGAGCGACGAGGCCGGTGCCGGCGTTTCCCATTGGCAAGCACATCAACCCGCGGTACACTCCGGACGGCACGGCCCTGTACTTCGTCTCGGATCGCAGCGGCGTCAGCGACCTGTACCGGTTGTCTCTCGCCGGCGGCGCGATAACGCAGGTAACGAACGTCGCAACAGGAGTTAGCGGGATTACCGACTTGTCTCCGGCGTTCTCGGTATCGCCGACCTCCGGACGCGTCGTGTTTTCGGTTTTCGAGAAGCAGGGCTATGGCATTTATGCGCTGAATGCGACGCAGGCGCTCGGCAGACCCGTCCAGAGCGTTGCGGTGAATGCGGGCATTCTTCCACCCGCTGATGCACTCGCATCATCGACGGTCGTTCAGTATCTCGCCGATGCGAGCACCGGACTGCCCGTCGATGCGTCGTTTAAGACGTCGCCCTATCGCGCGACGCTCGCGCTTGCCGCTACCGGTCGGCCAACGGCAGGCATCGGTGTCGGCAGCGGCGGCACCTATGTCGGTGGCGGTACGTCTCTCTTCTTCACCGACATTCTCGGCAACCGCAATCTGGGTGTCGGAGTGTCGGCCAACGGAACCGTCAAGGATTTTGGCGGGGAGTTGTTCTACCAGAACACAGAACATCGCGTGACCTGGGCCACCGATGTGGCGCATACCGCGTATGCGAGTTCATTCGCGCGGGCATCGGCAACGACAGTGAACGCTGGCGGTGGCACTCAGGTCCAGGGCGAGCTTATCCAGCAATTCACGCAGCGCGTGTTCGTCGACCAGCTTACGTTCATTGCGCAGTATCCGTTCTCCACGATTCGCCGGGCGGAGCTGAGCTTGAGTGGAACGCGGCTCGGCTTCAATACGCGCGTGGATCAGCTTGTCGCGGTCGGAAATAGAGTTGTCAGCCAGTCGTCGTTCGATACGACCTCGGCGCCGTCGGTTAAATATGCTCAGGCCGCGGCCGCGCTCGTCGGCGACAACTCTCTCTTCGGCTTCACCTCCCCGATCACGGGATGGCGCTACCGGTTCGAGATCGCGCCGACCGTTGGTGATTTTCAGTTCGAGAATGCCACCGCTGACATGCGGAAGTATGTCTTCCTCAAGCCGGTGACGTTCGCGGTGAGAGCGATGCACTTCGGCAGATACGGAAAGGACGCGCAGAGTGACCAGCTCAGCCCGCTGTTTGTTGGCGATCCGCGCATTGTTCGCGGCTATTCGGCGGATTCGTTCGATCCGCTGGAGTGCACGACGAGCGCTTCGAATCCCGGCTCGTGCCCGGAATTTGACCGCCTTGTTGGAAGTCGCATTGTTGCGGCGAGCGCCGAGCTGCGCATCCCCGTGCTTGGCTCTGACCAGCTTGGGTTGATCAGGTCGCCGCTGTTTCCCGTTGAGGTTTCTCCCTTTGTCGACGCGGGCCTCGCGTGGTCTCGCGGCGATGCCGTCTCGATTCAATTTGCGCGAACGTCAGCTGAACGCATTCCCGTTGTCAGCGCGGGTTTGAGCGCGCGTGCGAACCTGTTCGGATATGCAGTGGTCGAGGCGTATTACGCTCATCCATTCCAGCGTCCGGCGCAGAACTGGGTGTTCGGATTTCAGCTGGCACCGGGGTGGTGAGGCGCGGCTCACACGGCGCGATCCGGACACGCGGTGAAGTTGCTGGCGCGTTGGCACCGGTCTAGCTTTCGAGGCTCATAACCTCACCCACCACCAAGACGAATGCACGATTATAAGCTTTCCACCGTACCCCGCGACGGCGAGCCCGTCAGTTTTGAAAACGGCTCGCTCTCAGTGCCGGCTCATCCGATCGTCCCGTTTGTCGAAGGCGATGGTACCGGGCCCGACATCTGGAAAGCATCCGTCCGTGTGTTTGACGCAGCCGTCGAGAAAGTCTACGGGAGCGAGCGCAAAGTTGAATGGATGGAAGTGTTTGCCGGCGAAAAAGCGTTCAAGCAGTTCAATGACTGGTTGCCGCAGGAAACCGTCGATGCGATGGGTGAGTTCAGGGTTTCGATCAAGGGGCCTCTCACCACGCCGGTCGGTGGCGGAATCCGCTCGCTTAACGTCACCCTCCGGCAGGTTCTCGATCTGTACGCGTGCATTCGCCCGGTTCGCTACTTCGAAGGTGTCGGCGCCCCCGTCAAGGAGCCCGAGAAAGTTGATGTCGTAATCTTTCGGGAGAACACCGAGGATGTCTACGCCGGAATCGAGTGGAAGGCCGGGAGCCCCGAAGCGACGAAGCTTCGCAAATACATCTCGACCGAATTCGGAAAGGAAATCCGCGAAAACTCTGCAATCGGAATCAAGCCGATGTCGGAGTTCGGATCGAAACGGCTGATCGAAATGGCAATTCAACATGCAGTGTCGAAATGCCGCGAGTCGGTCACTCTCGTGCACAAGGGCAACATCATGAAGTTCACTGAAGGCGCGTTCCGTGACTGGGGTTACGAGGTTGCCAAGGAAAAATTCGCGCGCTCAACTGTTACTGAAGCCGACCTCGGAAAAGGTGGAAAGGAGTCTCACGCCGATGCGGTCGTCATTCGTGATCGCATTGCCGATTCGATGTTTCAGCAGATGCTGCTTCGGCCCTCCGAGTATTCGGTCATTGCCACGCCCAACCTCAATGGCGATTACCTCTCTGACGCAGCTGCGGCACAGGTGGGCGGTCTTGGTATTGCTCCTGGTGGAAACGTCGGCGACGGCGTTGCCGTATTCGAGGCAACGCACGGAACTGCCCCGAAGTACGCGAATCTCAACAAGATCAATCCGGGAAGCGTGATCCTTTCCGGTGTCATGATGTTCGACTACATGGGCTGGAGTGAAGTCGCATCGTCGATCGTCACGGGCGTCGAGAACGCGATCAAGACGAAGCACGTCACGTATGATCTCGCTCGCCAGATGCCGGGTTCGACAGAAGTGTCAACGTCTGCGTTTGGCGACGCGGTCATTGCCGGCATGGGCAAGTAGATGCCAACGTCGGTCGGTCTCGGAGCGGGCAACGTCGCAGAATTCTCGGGATCTCTTCTCGCGGTCGCGCTGACTGACGAACCGAAGCTCGCCGGTGGACTGATCGATCTCGACCGATCGCTCGGCGGCTCGATTCAGCGATCGATCGACATGCGCGATTTCCGCGGTGCGCGCGATGAGACTTTCGCCCTTACCGGCCCCGCAGGAGGGGCACGCCGAATTGTGCTTACCGGAATGGGCAAGGTCGCCGACAAGCCAGGCGCACTCCGGCGCGCCGCTGCCATCGCTGCACGGCAGGCGATGAAACTTGGTTTCTCCGACCTCGGGTTCTATGCGGGCGCGCTCGACGCTGAAGAAACCGAAGCCGCAACGGTCGGACTCATCGTCGGGTCATGGGAGTACACTGATCTCAAGACACCTGCTCCCGACGCCGAACGCCGAGCGGTGCTCGAGAAAGCCACAATCATTACGGGCAGCACGAACGCGTCACGGCTCGGCGTGACGACCGGCGAGGCGATCGGTGCCGGTCACAGCCTCGCGCGCACCCTCGCGATGATGCCCGGCAATCTGTGCACGCCGGACTTCCTTGCGAAGACAGCCGAGGATATCGGTGCGCGTCACTCCATGAAAGTGACCGTTCTTGGGCGCCGAGAAATGGAAGCAGAGGGAATGGGCTCGTTCCTCTGCGTGGCGCAGGGCACGCCGCAGGATCCGAAGCTGATCTCGATCGAGCACGGCGGCGGAAAGCCGGGCGTCAAGCCGGTCACACTCGTCGGCAAGGGATTGTGTTTCGACAGCGGTGGTATCTCGATCAAGCCGGCGCAGTCGATGGAAGACATGAAGTTCGACATGTGCGGAGCTGCTGGCGTTCTCGGTGCGCTCGAGGCGATCGGCCGCATGAAGCTTCCGATCAATGTCGTCGGCCTCATCGGCGCGACGACCAACATGCCATCCGGCACAGCGGTCAATCCCGGCGACGTCGTGAAGAGTCACCTCGGCAAGTACATCGAGATCATCAACACCGATGCCGAGGGCCGGCTCGTTCTCGCTGACGTGCTGTCGTACGCGAGACGATTCGATCCAGCGGTGGTTGTTGACGCGGCCACGCTCACCGGTGCGATTGTGATTGCCCTCGGCCATGCCGCGACGGGAATTTTCAGCGCCGACGAGAAACTGATCGCCGAGATCATTGCGGCTGGCAAGAGAGCGGGCGAGCCCGGCTGGTCGATGCCACTGTGGGATGAATATCGCGACCTCATCAAGTCCGATGTCGCCGACATCAAAAACAGTGGCGGTCGGCCGGCTGGAGCAATTTCCGCGGCGATGTTTCTTCGTGAGTTCACGGAGTCTTACCCGTGGGTACATCTCGATGTCGCGGGAACGGCCTACTCCGAATCCGATCTTGGGACGATGCCGAAGGGACCAACCGGAACACCGACCGGGACGTTCATCGAATTCGTCCGCGGCAGGCTGAGCTGATCCCCGACCGAATCTGGCTGAGAGCGCTCGGTCGCCTCGCTTTGACGGCCGCGGCGCTTTGCTGTGTGCCGCCTGGCACCGCTGCATCCCAGGTAGTCGTTCCGCCGAGCAGTGAAGTCCCGATTCCTCCCAAGCCGAAGACCGACAGCGGTGAAGTGAAGGTGAGGACTGACACGATCAAGGCCGCGTTCGGGAGAAGCGTTGATCCCGGGACAGCCGACGTCGGTCCGCAGTACTCCTGGAACCGCGCCGAGATGTTCGCGACCGGAGCGCTGACCGTCGCGGATCTCCTTGAGCGAGTGCCATGGACGACGTCATTCCGCACGGGTTGGCTCGCATCGCCGAAATTCGTGGCGGTTAACGGCGACCTCGGGCGGGTCAGAGTCTTCTATGATGGCATCGAACTCGACAACATCGACCCGCGGAGTGGCTCGGTTCTCGATCTGAACACGGTGCAGCTGTGGACACTCGAGTATGTGCAGCTCGAGCGATTCGCGAATGAGGTCCAGGTGCATCTGAGAAGCTGGCGCATCGACCGCACTGATCCGTACACGCGAACCGATATCCTCACTGGCGACGAGAACACTAATGCCTACCGCGGCTTTTACGGAAAGCGGTTCAACAACGGCGCTGGCCTTCAATTGGGGGGCCAGCAATACAGCACGCGATCGGTGCGCTTCGGCGGGGGAGGCGATGCGCTCTCGTTCATGATCCGGGCCGGAATCGCGCGAAAGTTTTGGAGCTTCGACGCCTTCGAGTTGCGAACGAATTCATCCAGAGCGCTTCAGCCGACGTTCGGAGACGGACTGTCGCTCCCGCCGTTTCAGGGTACGTACGACTTGGGATACCTCCGCGCCGGGTTCGGTGATGTTGAGGGCGGCCCCTGGCTTCAACTCATCGCGTCGACCATGCGGCTCGCGGAATCCACCGCCAAACATGACGCGGCTTCCGCTGCAGCGCTCCGTATCCTGCCCGATACGGCCGACACGACGACGCAGCGCCGCCAGTTCGTTGTTGCCGGTGGCTTGCTGAGAGGTGGTCTCCGCGTGTCGGCGACAGACCGCATTCGCGCATTCGACGGCCGGGTCTACCACACGCCCAACGCCCGATTCGAGTACCGGAATGCGATCGGTCTGCTGAGTCTTTTCGGTGAGCGCAGCTTCCTGACAAAAACGGTTCGCGGCGATGCGGTTGCGAGTCTTACTCCGCTCCCGGGATTTGCCGTCGTCGGCTCGGTGTCCACCGGGGTACCGGATAGCGTCGCGATCGGACGAGCGCCGAAGTTCGTTGCGGCTCGCGTCGAAGCCGGCGTCAGGCTGGTGCGTCCATGGCTTGTCGGAGGTTTTATCACGCGGGACACGGCTGTGCTCCGCGCCCCGACGGTGTTCGACACAGCGTACACCGTGCGCTCGATCGGACGGCGAAATGGGTTTTACGCGGGGCTTCGCGGGTCGGTCTACAAGGACATCAATGTGGACGTTGTCGGCACGCGGTGGGATTCGGCCGGGTACTATCAGCCACGATATCAGGCGAGGTCTGAAATCAATCTCGTGACGAGCTGGTTGTCGCGATTTCCGAGCGGGAACTTCGGGCTCAAGATGGCGTTCGTGGATGACTATCGGACGAGCGTCGCCTTTCCGCTGGCAAACGGTGTGAAGCGGGCGGGATCGAGCAGCATTCTGTCAGGGCTCGTCGAAGTTCGCATATTAAGGGGCGTTGCGACCTACCAGATTCGCAACATGGCTGGCCAGCGTTATCAAATTGTGCCTGATTTTTATATGCCACGCGCCATCAGCCTGTACGGGATCCGGTGGGAGTTCTGGAACTGACAATGACTGCTCTTCGTCTCAACTGAGCCAACGCGCATGATATCGAGCATGACCGGATTCGGCTCTGCCGAAGGCAGGGTCGGCGCGGCCCGGGTGAGCGTCGAAGTGCGAACGGTGAATCACCGCTTCTTCAATCCGAGCATCAAGCTTCCCGGAGCGTTCGCGCGGTGGGAGGGAGAAGTTCGCGAGCTCCTCCGCCACCGAATCGCGCGCGGGCACGTCTCCCTCGTTGGTCGCGTCGAGCGAGACTTCGTGCGAGGACCGGGAATTAACGACCATCGGTTTGCTGAATACGTCAAGACGCTTCGCGGTCTGCAGGAGCGCCACAGTCTCAGCGACACGCTGGACGCGGCTACCATCCTCTCTCTCCCGGGCGTCGTGGACGCACACGCGGAAGAGGCGGATCAGGGAACGGTCGGAGAGCTTCTCGCGGTCGTCGAAGCCGCCGTAGTAGCGCTTCGGCAAATGAGGCAGGAAGAAGGAGCCCGCTTGGCGGTGTTTCTTCTCGAACGGATCGACCTCGTCGAGAAGTCCGTCGCTCACGTGAGAGAGCGGAGTCCGATCCGCCTCGCCGAGCAGGCCACCCGGCTGAGAAAATCGGTAAAGGAGTTATCCGCCGGTGCCAACGTTGACCCGCAGCGCCTTGCGCAGGAAGTTGCGATCCTTGCCGACAAGCTCGATGTCGCCGAGGAGGTTGACCGATTCGGTGCACACATCAGCGCGTTCCGCCATTCGGTTTCCCACGGCGGCGATGAGCCCGTTGGAAAGCGACTCGGTTTTCTCCTCCAGGAGATGGTTCGCGAGGCCAACACGATGGGCAGCAAAGCCAACGATGCGACGATTCTCGCAGACGTCGTCGCCGTGAAGGAAGAGCTCGAGCGAATCAGGGAGCAGGTCGAGAACATCGAGTGATCCACTTTCCGGTGATTCTCTCGTCGCCGTCGGGTGGAGGCAAGACAACGATTGCCCATGAGCTACTTCGGCGTCGCGGAGATCTCGGCTACTCGGTGTCGGCGACGACCCGGCCGCCGCGACCGGGCGAAGTCGACGGCCGCGACTATTTTTTCATGTCGCCCGAGGAGTTCGAGCTGGCCCGCCAGCATCGTGATTTCGCCGAGTCGGCCGGCGTCCATGGGCGGCAGTATGGGACGCTCAAACGCGAAATTGGCCGTGTGATCGCGAGCGGCCGGCATGTCGTCATGGATATCGATGTTCAAGGCGCCAGGCAGTTCCAGTCTGCATATCCCGAGTCAGTCCTGATTTTCATCCTCCCTCCCGACGCTGCAATCATGCTGTCGCGACTCCGGGCTCGAGGCACTGAAAGCAGTGAATCGCTGGCGACCCGGCTTCGGAGCGCGATCGAAGAGCTTCGGGCAATCGGTCTGTACGATTATGTTGTAGTGAACGAAGATCTCGACCAGGCCGTTTCAACCGTGTCGGGGATCATCGATGCCGAGGGGACGCGCCGGTCGAGAATCAACGGTCTCGACGATCTGGTCGCGGGAATTGTACTCGGCCTTGAGCGCGAGCTCGACCATCCAAACGGGAGTTACAGCTGATGCAGGTTTTCATTCCGAACGAAGTCGCCAAGAATGCGACGAACAAGTATCTGGGTGTGCTCGTCGCTGCGAAATTCGCGCGCGTGCTGAACGAGTTCCCGCGTGACCGCTCCGCCCCGGGGGAGAAGAAGTTGACGACGCGGGCGCTTGAGGATCTGACCGACGGCGAGATCCAGTATCGCGTCGTGCCCCGCCGCCGCAGCGAGTAGCTCGGGTGCGGCCTTTTGATGGCCGCCGCATTCTCCTCGGAATTACCGGGGGGATTGCCAGTTACAAGTCCGTGATCGTCGCGCGCCTCCTCGCTCAGGCGGGGGCGGAAGTCGACGTGGTGATGACACGCGCCGCTCAGGAATTTGTCGGCGCCATCACATTCGAGGCGGTGACGGGACGACGCGCGTACACGGAGATCTTCGGGTTGGGAAACGCTCTCGACCACATCCGGATCGCGCGCGAGGCAGCGATCTTTGTTGTTGCCCCGGCGACAGCCGATTTCCTCGCTCGCGCTGCGCACGGCATGGCTGACGACCTGCTGACCGCAGCACTGCTCGCCAACACATCGCCCGTGATTCTGGTCCCGGCAATGAACGACCGGATGTGGGCCAACGCCCAGACCGTTCAGAATGTCCGGCACCTTCGAGAAATTGGATACAATGTCGTCGACCCCGACGACGGCCCGCTTGCTATCGGTGAAGGAACCGGTCCCGGCCGAATGCCCGAGCCCGAGCAAATCGTTGCGCAGGTTGCGCGAGGTCTCGAACAGACAGGGAATCTGGTCGGCCTGAATGTGGTCGTAACGGCCGGCGCAACGCGAGAGGCAATCGACCCCGTGCGGTTCATCTCGAACCACAGCACCGGCAAGATGGGTGTCGCACTCGCCCAGGCCGCGTGGAGGCGCGGCGCGCAGGTAACGCTTGTTGTCGGTCATCTCGATGTTCCGGTGCCGCATGCAATCGCCGTCGTCCGGGCCAGCACGGTTGCGGACATGAAAGTAGCGATCGAGCACATTCTCCCGTCATCCGACGTTCTGATCATGGCGGCCGCTCCGGCGGATTTTCGGCCATCGGATCCGGCGCCCCAAAAAATCAAGAAAGCAGCGCCACGCTCGGTCAGCGCGCCCCGGATCGACCTCACTGAAACGGACGACATCCTCGCCACCACGCGCGGTGCGAGAAAACCGGGCAGCGTCATCGTCGGTTTTGCGCTCGAGACCGAAAATCTTCTCGAAAACGGCTCCAAGAAGCTCTCCGAGAAAGGGCTCGACATCATCGTTGTCAACAGTGCGGTAGATGAGGGGACCGGGTTCGGTGGCGATACGAACAGAGTCACGATTCTCTCGGCATCGGGGGAACGGGAAGACATACCGATGATGACGAAGACCGAGCTCGCCGAAATCATCATCGATCGGGTCGAGGTGCTGCTTAATGGACGCTAGAGAACGCCTTCGTCTCTATCTCGAGCAGCGGCGCGATCTCGGCGAGTCGGAGCTCGTGCTCGACTCGATGAGCGTGGACGACGTCATGCGGGCAATCGGAGCGATCGGGAAGGGCGATTCATCATCGTCCGGTATGGGAGGCTGGAGAGACGTTCTTGCCGCCGAAACCGGCGTGGTGGGAGTTGTTGTGCCTTCGCCAACCGATATAATCCCGGAAGCGGTCGTCGTCGCGCCCGTAGACAGCACTTCGCTCGACGCCCTCGCAGAGGAAGTCATTGCGTGTACGCGATGCCCGCTTTATCAGACGGCAACGCGCGGCGTCCCCGGATTCGGTCATCCCCAGGCAGGCCTCATGTGCATCGGCGAAGCACCCGGCGCGAGCGAAGACGAGCAGGGCAAGCCGTTCGTCGGCGCGGCGGGCCAGCTACTGACGAAGATCCTTGCCGCGGTAAACCTCTCGCGCGACGAGGTTTATATCACCAATGTCGTGAAGCATCGTCCGCCCGGAAACCGGAATCCGCAGCCCGACGAGATCGATGCGTGCAACTCGTACCTCATTCGCGAGCTGGAGATCATCAGGCCAAAAGTCATCGTTGCGCTTGGGACCTTCGCGGCGCAAACTCTTCTCAACACAAAGACACCGATCGGAAAGCTGCGGGGCGAGGTTCATCGCTACCTTGGCATTCCTGTCATCGTCACGTATCATCCCGCCGCCCTGCTCCGCAATCCGGCGTGGAAACGCCCCACTTGGGAAGATGTCCAGCTCGCCCGCAGAATTCTCGATAGCGCCCCAGGCGCGTGATCCCTATTCGGAGCGGCGCCCGCCGTACTCCGAAGATGCCGAACAAGCCGTCCTCTCGGCCATGCTCATGGACTCGGCCGCGGTTCTGCGGGCAACCGAGTTCGTAGACGACTCCATGTTCTATCGCGAGGGCAACCGGAGAATTTTCCGGGCAATGCTCTCGCTCAGCGAGCGCGGAGACGTTGTCGATCCGCTCACTCTCTCGGAAGAGCTGGGCCGCAACGGCGAGCTCGAGTCGAGCGGTGGAAAGGATTACATCGGGTTTCTCGTCGATGCAGTCCCGACGGCAGCGAACATCGAGTACCACGCGAAGATCGTTCGCGAAAAAGCGCTTCGCCGGCGACTCATCGAAGTCTCCACCGGCATCGTGGCCGACGCGTTCGAATCGGCAGCACCGGCAGCCGAGCTGCTCGATGCCGCCGAGCAGAAAATCTTCGAGGTAAACCAGAGTCGCGGGATCGAGGGGTTCACCCGCCTCAAGGAGCTCCTCTGGCCCACCATGGAACGGATCGAAGTTCTCCAGCGGGGCGGCGAATCGATAACTGGCGTCGGCAGCGGCTTCAAGGATCTCGACGAGCTGACCGCAGGTTTCCAGCCGTCGGATCTCATCATCATCGCCGCGCGGCCATCAATGGGAAAAACTGCATTCGTTCTCAACATCGCGCAGAACGCCGCGCTCGACAACAACGTACCGGTCGCCTTCTTCTCGCTGGAGATGAGCAAGGATCAACTCGTGCAGCGACTGCTTACATCCGAAGGCCGCGTCGATGCGCAGAGACTCCGCAAGGGCAAGCTGCACGATGACGAGTTCGTTCGCCTCGGACGCGCGGCCGGTATTCTGAGCCACGCTCCGATCTGGATCGACGACACTCCCGGCATCACGTTGCTCGAGATGCGTTCCAAGGCGCGGCGGCTCAAGATCGACAATAACATCGGTCTCGTCGTGATCGACTATCTCCAGCTAATGCAGGGGCCGACGCAGTCGGAGAGCAGGCAGCAGGAGATCAGCTATATCTCGCGGTCTCTCAAGGCCCTCGCCCGGGAGCTTCGCGTGCCGGTTGTCGCGTTGTCGCAGTTGTCGCGCGCGCCGGAGCAGCGCACCGGCGAGAACAAGCGCCCGCAGTTATCCGATCTTCGTGAATCCGGGGCGATCGAGCAGGATGCCGATCTCGTCATGTTCATCTATCGCCAGGAGATGTACGACGGTGCGACTGACAAGGATGGCAACTCGCTCGAGGGACGGGCGGAGATCCTCGTCGGAAAACAGCGCAACGGTCCGACGGGCCTCGTGAATCTTCACTTCAACAAGACTTTTACGCGCTTCGAGAACTACTCCGCACGCACGCCGTCGCAGTGACGCCGAAGGCGCGCAGCATTTTTCGCTGCACGAACTGCGGCGCCGAGCACTCACGATGGGCCGGGCGCTGCGATGTGTGCGGCGAGTGGAATACCCTCGTCGAAGAAATTGTCGCGAGGACGTTCGCGACAGCGGGGAAGGGAGGAGCCTCGCGGCGCATCGGGGGTCACAAGTCGCTTGCCGAGGGCGGCTCGGTCGCCGAGCCAGTGGTGCTGAAAGAGGTCGCAGGCGCCGCTCAGTCAAGGTGGAAAACCGGACTCGCTGAATTCGATTTTGCGCTTGGTGGCGGAATTGTGCCGGGCTCGATGATCCTCATCGGTGGGGAGCCGGGAATCGGCAAGTCGACGCTGTTGCTTCAAGTCGCCGCGAGGCTCGAAGCTGGCGGCCATGGGACTCTGTACGTATCGGGCGAGGAGTCTGCACTCCAGGTTCGCATGCGTGCCGAGCGGCTCGCCGGTAATGCGGACGAGGTGAAATTCCTCGGCGAGACGCTGCTCGAGACTATCCTCGCGACCGCCGCGTCGATGTCGCCGTCAGTCATGATTGTCGATTCGATTCAGACAGTTTTCACTGCAGATCTCGAGGGAGCGCCGGGCAGTGTCGGTCAGGTTCGCGAATGTGCTGCACGACTGATGCGGTTCGCCAAGGAGACAGGGATCACGGTGTTTGTCGTCGGCCACGTGACGCGCGAAGGCGGAATCGCTGGGCCGAAGACACTCGAGCATATTGTCGACACCGTTCTCTATTTCGAGGGCGAGGGGATGCTCGACCATCGGATCCTGCGCGCGATTAAGAACCGCTTCGGGAGTGTTGATGAGATCGGGGTTTTTCGAATGACCGAATCCGGTCTCGATCCCGTATCGAATCCGTCGGAGCTTTTTCTCGGCGATCGCGACAATCATGCGTCGGGGAGTGCAATCACGGCTTTGCTCGAGGGCAGTCGGCCGGTATTGATCGAAATTCAGGGACTGGCTGCAAAGTCCGGGTTTGGCACGCCGCAACGAGTCGCGACGGGGTTCGACAACCGGCGGCTCGCGCTTCTTCTTGCGGTGCTCGACAAACGCGCCGGACTGTCGTTCTCGCAGCTCGATGTTTTCCTCAACGTCGTCGGCGGCGTCAGGCTTCAGGAGCCCGCGGGAGACCTCGCAGTGTCGGCGGCGCTTGCATCGTCCGTATATGACAAGCCGGTCGGTGCGGGCTCTGTCTTTCTGGGTGAAGTCGGCCTTGGCGGCGAGGTAAGGCCGGTGTCACAGTCCGAGAGACGACTCGGTGAGGCGGCCAAGATGGGAATGACGACAGCGTTCATGGCGACACGCGCAATTCCGGCGCGTGTTCCGAAGGGCATCAGGGCGGTTGGTGTCAGGACGATCTCCGAGCTATTCACGAGATTGTTTCAGTGACACCCGATGTCGGTGTGATCATTGTCGCTGGTGGTTCCGGGTCTCGTGTCGGCGGCGCAGAGCTCAAGCAATTTCGGTGGGTCGCCGGAAAACCAATGCTGCTTCATAGCGTGCAGAAATTTCAGGCGCGCAACGATGTGGCGATGGTTGTGGTGGTGTTGCCATTCGAGCACGTCGGCGATCCCCCGGCCTGGCTGTTCCAGTGCGATACCGAGCGACTCCTTCTGTCGGTCGGAGGCAAAGAGCGAAGCGACTCTGTTCGAAACGGACTCGAAGACATCTCGAGCGACATCAATGTCGTTGTAATTCACGACGCCGCACGACCATTCGCCACGGCGGCGGTGATCGACAGTGTCATCGCGGAGGCAAGGAAGGGGCACGGCGCGGTGCCGGGGATCGCGATTGCCGATACCGTCAAGCGCGTGGACGACAACTCGGAGATTATCGCCACTATCGAGCGTACCGGACTCGTGCGGATTCAGACTCCGCAGGCGTTTCCGCGCGGCGTCATCGAGCACGTGCATGCCCGCGCCGCCGAAGAGAGAAGGACGGCAACCGACGATGCCGCTCTCTGCGAACAGTTCGGCATCAAGGTTGTCTGCGTTCCGGGCAGCGAGCGAGCAATGAAGATCACCGACGAGGCAGACTTCGTCAGAGCGGAAGCGCTGAGTATCTTGCCGGAATGACTGTTGCGCCGCTGGCAGTTCCGTTCTGGTCGCCCGACGAGATTGAGTCCGCGCTTTCGGGAACGATCCGGCACCTTCACTCGCGTCGCGTACTCGCATATCCGACGGAGACCGTTTATGGATTCGGTGGAGGTGTCGACCGCGAGTCGGTGAACAATCTCATCGCTTTAAAGGGCAGGCCGCCGAACAAGCCGTTTCTGCTCATCATTTCATCCAGCGAGATGATTACGCGGCTGGGCCTTCACCTCACGTCGTACGCATCGCAGCTCGCGGCGAGGTTCTGGCCCGGCCCGCTCACGATGGTGTTGGCCGGGGGCGAAAAGCGCGTACCCGACCAGCTTCGAGGCCCGGAGGGTGGTATCGCCGTTCGCTGGACGCCCCATCCCGGTTTGTCGCGACTTGTTCAGGCATATGGCGAGCCGATTACGTCGACGAGCGCAAACCGGCCGGGCGTGCCTCCCGCGACGAATGCGCAGCAGATAATCGAGCAATGGGGTGACGTCGTCGCACGCGGGACATTGCACGTGCTCGATGGCGGTCAGCTGTCTCCATCGGCCCCGTCGACCGTTCTCGACTGCACGGGCCGTCATCCTCGTGTCATTCGCCCCGGTGCCATCTCGGCCGCTGCGTTGCGGGCGTGCGTGCCCGATGTCGTCGGTGACACGTGAGCTCTTGAATATTCTTTTCGTCTGCAGCGGCAACACATGCCGTAGCCCGCTCGCCGAGGCGATCGCGACAAGGATGTTCGCGGTCGCCGGGCGGACGGATCTGATTGCGGCGAGCGCGGGCACGCAGGCGTGGGATGGTTCATCGGCGAGCGATGGATCGATACTGGTTGGAATGGAGAGAGGCCTCGATCTGTCGGGGCATCGCTCACGCCTGCTCACGACCGAGATTGTCGGTGCAAGCGACCTCATCCTCGTGATGTCGGAGCAGCATCTGGAGCGAGTGAAGGAGCTCGAGCCTGGCGCCGACGCTTATCTGCTGGGCGGGTACGCGTCCCGTACGAGCGCGGGACGAACGATTGCGGACCCGTTCGGCGGTGATCTCGATGCCTATCGCGAAACCGCCGACGATCTCGAGCGAGAACTGTCAGGGCTTCTCGATCGAATTCCGGCGCCATGAAAGGGCCCGAGCGCCTGGTGCTTGTCGGGCATCCCGTCGCGCACTCGCTTTCGCCCGTCATGCACAACGCCGCGCTCGAGGCATCGGGGCGCGCCATCAGGTACGAGACGCTGGATGTGCTGCCGCACGAGTTCGAGTCGTCGTTCCGCGCGCTTGCCCGCGAACGCACGGCGGGCAATGTCACGATTCCGCATAAACAACACGCATTTCAGGTGACTGACGCCTGCACGCAACCGGCAATCGAATGCGGTGCCGTCAACACGTTCTGGAGTGACGGTTACGCGCGCCTGTGCGGCCATAACACCGACGTGTCCGGGTTTGCGGCGACGGTTTCCGAATTGGTCGGCGATGTGCCATCCGGGTCTCGCGTTGCCGTCCTTGGGTCGGGCGGTGCCGCCGCTGCGGTGCTTGCGGCCGTCAGCGCATGGCCAGGCGTCACCGCAACGGTTCATGGCCGCGATCTCGCTCGCGCGAGCGCGTGCCGAGTGCGCTTTTCGGCTGTCATTCGCGCTGGTTCGATGCGGGATCCGTCCATCGGTGAGGCGGATATTGTAGTAAATGCAACACCTGTGGGAATGGCGAGCGACGAGTATCCCCTTGACCTCGATCGCGTTTCTCCGGCGGCGTACATCATTGACCTTGTCTATCGAAACATGGAGACCGCGTGGGTCACGGAGGCGAGAGCCCGCGGTCACCGGGCTATCGACGGCCTGTCGATGCTTCTGCATCAGGGCGTAGCCGCGTTCGAGTGCTGGTTCGACGAGGAGCCGAACGTGCCGGCGATGCGGGCGGCCCTGGCGAAAGCAACCGGCCGCGGCTAGCCGAGCGATATCGCGCCGTTCTCGCGCTCTCCAACGGTGCGCGCGCGGTGGCTGATCTTCTCCTTCCTGTCTGCTGCGTTTCATGCGAACGGTTGATGGGCTCGGGCGAGTCCGGGATTGTGTGCGGCCATTGCTGGTCGCGCTGCCGTGAGCTTCCGCATCCCCGCTGTCAGCGGTGCGGGCATCCAATCGATCGCTATTCGTGCCGGTGGTGCGAAAATCTTCCGCCCTTTGTGCGAGCGGCGCGCTCCTACTGCTGGATGGGCGCCGGTACGGGCAGCACGATCGTCCACGCTCTCAAGTATGGGGGATGGCTTCGTGCCGCGCGGCCAATGGCGGAACGAATGGCGAGGGTCACCTGGCCGGCTGATGTCGTGAGGGAGCGAGCCGCGCTGGTGCCGGTTCCTCTGTCGCGGCCGCGACAGCGTGAGCGCGGGTTCAACCAGTGCGACGTTCTTGGCGAATGCCTCGCCGAAATATGGAATGTCCCGCTGCGAAGTGATGTGCTTGCGCGAGGCTCGTCGACGCGCAGTCAGACGGAGTTGACTCCGGGGGAAAGACTGAGCAATGTTGCCGGAGTGTTCTCGGTTCCGCCAACCGCGATCAATGCGGTGCGCGGCGCTCATATCATTCTTCTCGATGACGTGATCACGACCGGCGCCACCCTCGGGGCATGCGCCAAGGTCCTGTTTGGCGCTGGGGCCCGCACCATCAGCTACATGACTTTCGGCCGTGCGCCCTCGTCGGGTGACCGGCTTATTCCATAGGAAAGAGTCGAGAATGGCAATCAGAGTTGGCATCAATGGATTCGGACGGATCGGGCGGCAGGTACTCCGCGCCGCGAAGGAGCAGCAGGTTGCGGACCTCGAGTTCGTCGCGATCAACGACCTCACCGACACGCGAACGCTAGCCCACCTGTTCAAATACGATTCGGTTCACGGAACATTCTCCGGCGACGTCGAGGAGCACGGCGGGGAGATCGTCGTGGACGGCGAAGAAATTCGGATTCTCAGCGAGAAAGATCCGTCTGCGCTTCCCTGGAAGGACTTGGGCGTCGATATCGTCCTCGAATCGACCGGCCGCTTCACGAATGCTTCGGACGCGCGCAAGCACATCGACGCCGGAGCAAGGAAGGTGATCATCTCCGCTCCCGCGAAGGGCGAGGACATCACCATCGTCATGGGCATCAACAGTGACAAGTACGATCCGGCCAACCATCACATCATCTCGAATGCGTCGTGCACCACCAATTGCCTTGTTCCGATGGTGAAGGTGATCAGGGACAATTTCGGATTCCGCCACGGATCGATGCTGACGGTCCACAGCTATACGAACGATCAGCAGATTCTCGATCTGCCTCACAAGGATCTTCGCCGGGCACGCGCGGCCGCTGTGTCGATGATTCCGACGACGACCGGCGCCGCAAAAGCGACGGCCCTCGTCATGCCCGAGCTCAAGGGCAAGATAGACGGATTGTCGATCAGGGTGCCGACCCCGGACGTGTCATTCACTGACCTCACAGTCGAGGTCGAGCGGGCAACGACCATTCAGGAAGTCAACGCTGCATTCAAGTCGATCTCCGAAGGCGAGCTCGAGGGAATTCTTGCGTACTCGGAAGTTGAGCTCGTCTCGTGCGATTACATCGGCAACCCGCACTCATGCATCATCGACGCAAAGACAACCAACGTTGTCGACGGCACGATGGTGAAGGTGTCGGGATGGTACGACAATGAGTGGGGGTACTCGTCGCGGTGCGTGGACATGCTTCGATTCGTTGGCGCGCGCCTTCAGTAGCGATGAAAAAGACAATCCGCGATCTGACCGGGGAACAGCTCCGCGGTAAGCGTGCGCTCGTCCGGACGGACTTCAATGTTCCGCTGGAAGATGGACGGATCACTGACGACACACGCATTCGCGCGGCGATTCCAACATTGCGCTACCTGCTCGAGCATGGTGCCCGGCCCGTCATCCTCTCGCACCTTGGACGTCCAAAGGGAAAACCGACCGGGAAATATTCTCTTCAACCAGTGGCGAAGCGGTTGGAAGAGCTTCTCGGAGTGAAAGTCGGCTTTGTCGAGACGACAGATACCGACGAAGCGATGAAGGCATCGCACGATCTTCCTGCCGGCGAAGTTCTGCTTCTGGAGAATACGCGGTTCCTCGGTGGGGAAGAGACGAATGATCCCCGTCTCGCGCGATCATTGGCCGATCTCGGCGATCTGTTCGTCAACGATGCCTTTGGTGCGGCGCACCGTGCCCACGCGTCGACGGCCGGTGTCTGCGCACATCTCCATCCCGCCGTTGCCGGCCTCCTGCTGGATAGCGAGCTGGAATATCTCGGCATTGCCCTCGCCTCGCCGGCACGTCCATTCGTCGCCGTGCTCGGCGGCTCCAAAATCTCCGGCAAGATTGATGTCATCGAGTCGCTTCTGCCGAAGGTCGACGCGATTCTCATCGGCGGCGCGATGGCGTGCACATTCTATCGCGCTCTCGGACTCGAGACAGGCAAATCGCTGGTCGAGGAAGATCGGGTCGAGATGGCGGCCGAGCTGATGGACAAGGCCGGCACGCGAATCATTCTTCCACACGACGCGATGGTTGCACCCGACATCGATTCGCCGGCATTGGCGCACGCCGTCGGTCGCGATTCAATTGGTGCGACCGAAGCGATGCTCGACATCGGGCCGCGCACCGCCGAATCGTATGCGCGGGCGATTGCGTCGGCGAAGACAGTGTTGTGGAACGGCCCCATGGGTGTATTCGAGACTTCGCCGTTCGATCGTGGGACTCGCGCAATCGCCGAAGCCATGGCGGCCGCGACGAAGGCTGGGGCAACAACAATTGTTGGCGGCGGTGACTCGGCGGCGGCTGTCGCCCGGGATGGCCTCACGGACAGGATGAGTCACGTCTCCACGGGCGGTGGAGCGTCTCTCGAATTCCTCGAAGGAAAGCCGCTGCCGGGAGTCGATTCACTCGATGAACGGGAGTCGGCATGAACCAACCGGTGATGGCGGCCAACTGGAAGATGAACAACGGGCCGACGAGCACACGCGAATTCATGAAGTCGTTTCTCGATCAGTACCCGCGTCAGAATGACCGCACAATTCTTTTTTTCCCCCCGGCGTTGTCGATGGCGGCGATGGCTCTCGCAATTGCCGACCGGCGCGACATTCTACTCGGCGTTCAGAATGTGTATTGGGCCGATCAAGGCGCATTTACCGGCGAGATTTCCGTCGGGATGGCCCGCGACGCTGGAGCGAGAGTCGTGCTCGTCGGACATTCTGAGCGCAGACACGTGTTCGGCGAAACGGATGCGGAGACGGGACTCAAGTGCGCGGCCGTCGAGCGCGGTGGTTTGACGCCCTTGCTGTGTGTCGGCGAACTGCTCAACGAACGCGACGCGGGTGAGGCCGAGAGCGTCGTGGTGCGCCAGCTTCGGGCGGGGCTTGCCGGCATGACGAACCTC
>JBBSFT010000034.1:0-22310 GCA_038254845.1 Gemmatimonadales bacterium
CGATTTCTGTAGAGCAAGCGAGAACCGTGGCTCCGGCTCATTCGCACCTCGGCAGCCAATTTCGCCGACAGCTCGCAGCACTCGCACCGGTCATGTCCCAGGCGCCACGATCACTGGCCTACTCATCCTTGCGCGGTCCGCGTTTTTTGTCGGCGAGCTACGCCTCGGCGTTTACGTTTCTAATGTTCAACAGCAAGTCATTACAATCGGTGGTTCTGTGATCGCTCTGCCGTCTACCAGCGATACTCCGTGGAGAGCGATACGAGGTGGTCTCGATAGCCACGCCTCGGGTCGTTCGAGGTTCGATGCTCGAATTCGTAACTTGCCCCGAGCACAACCCTCTGGTTGAGCAGATGAGTTAACCCGATTGATGGCTGAAAGCGGTGATCCATTCGCGGCCGCGTCACGCTATCCACCACAATCAGCCGCTTGTCGTACCGCTGCGCCCGGTATTTGAGCTCCCCGACTATTTGATTGTGGCCGAAGAGAGCGGCAGTGTACTGGGAGTCATACGTGCGCCTGGTGTATGATTGTCGCGCTGCCTGGGCACTATTCGTCTCGTAACGATAGCTGGCTTCCCATTGGCCGCCCTTTCCGACGCTCTGCCGAAACTCCAACCCTGCGTATCTGTTGACCGCGTTCCTGTCAGATGCGGTGTCGTATCGCTTTATCCGATACGCTCCGTATCCCCGAAACCTCTGGGATGGACTCAAGCGATAGCTAAGCCGAGGCAGAAAAATGTAATTATCGCCGATATCGCGATCTTCCGAAGAGCCCTTGAGCGTAATCTCACCTATTGTCTCGAAGGTCATTCGCCGGCTGAAGCGGCCGGACGCCACGACGTTCAGATCCTGACTGAAGCGGTTCCACTCGCTCCCCTGCGTGTAAGCATGCCTGGCCAGCGCGTAAGTCGCGGTCAGTGGAGCGCGAACCTGACGACTTTGATAACGCGCGGAAGCGCCAGCTATCAGTCCGTAGGAATCAAGGTACTTCTGGTCGTGTCCAATGTTGCTGTCGTATACAGAGCGCGCGAACGTCGTGACAGCGAGTGGGCTCCACGCATTCTCCCGTTTTCGTTGATCAGGCACTGCACCGCTTCTTACGGTTACAGCCGCCTTCGAAGTATCCGGGTTAGTGCTTCTCGCCTTTGCCGTCGCCGGCGCCGGCGCCCGTCCTCCCGACGACTGAGCGAAGGCGGCGAGGGGCTGCCCGCTGATCAACGTGGCCGTTACCGCCATGGTGATTCTGTGCACTTCCGACCTCCTCAATTCAACTCCGCCAGATGTTGCTCAGAGAGGCTGATGAGTGCCTCGGTAAGATGACGTCTCGGCGGCATTGCATCGCTGATGGCGATGTGCCGAGCCAACGAAAGCGTTTCGTATGTGCGGATAGCTGGCTCGCAGGCCGGTCCTGCGTGCTGGAGATACCGTTCCAGAAGACATTTCCTGGCGCCGTCGAACGATCGGGGATCTCCGGTTTCCCGCAGCGCCTGTTCCGTTACATGCGCCATTGCGTTGCCAATGTCGAGCGCGGGATCGCCTTCACTAAAAAGATCCAGATCCAGCACGTACGTTCGTGCGCCGTTTACCAGTAGCTGATCGGGATAGAAATCACGGTGAATTCCTCGAACCGATGTTCCTTCCAGGCGCGGTCGAAGATTCTCCAGGCTGGTGAGCAACGCATTCAGCCGTCGAGCCAGACGAGGATGCGCACGCGCTACGTCCTCAAGCCGCGCGCGTAGTATCTGGAGCTCGTCGTCGGAACTGTGCCTGCGCGCCGGCACTATGGACGCCAGGTGGATTTTTCGCGCGACATCGGCGATGCGAGCGGCGATTGCGGCGCCTTTCGACGTCCCAATCAGCGTGCTCGCGGCAACGCCCGGACACTGCCGCGAAAACCACATTTCGAATTTGCTGACGATGCCAAGTGGCTCTGGAACCGCGATTCGGTCCGCGCAGTTATCGTCGAACCCGTGCTCCCACAAACTCCGCGTCAGCTCGAACGTACGCGCGTCCACACCCCTGCTGCGGGTTTTTCCTATCAGTACATCTCGTCGCCGTGCTCCTTTGACAACGGATTCGACTTCGTATTTGACGAGGCAGCGCCTCCCTGGTTTGTATCGAATGCACCGAGCTGAACGGACCTCCATCCTCGTCACCGTATCGCCACTCAGCGAAATACTTCGTCTCAATTCCGCTGTCGCCACTTGCACGTCGAGCGCCTGGGCAAGCCACGGCATTGCTCGATCGGAAGCAACAGCAGAATAGCTGAGCGCATCAGCCGGGGGCGCGAGCGACCGAACCGGAACGTTCACGAGGTGCCGCTCCAGAGGAACGCGGCTCCTGATTCTTTCCCGGCGCTTCCGCCAAGAATTGCTTCGACGCGGCGAAGCAGCGCCAATATCCGTGCCGGCCACTCCGGCAGGTGCTTTCGAAACGGCTCGTGAGCAACCTTGAAAAGCCCGATCGCGGTGGCGAGGGTAATGTCCAGCTCCGAAGGAAGCGCCTTCATTGAAGCGTATCCGACGAGGAGTGCATCGCGACGGGGAGATATTTCGTGTCCGGATGTTTGTCCACGCAGGACATCAGCCTCCATGTGCGCGATGAAGTTTCCCAGATCGAGCGCAGGGTTTCCGCAGGTAGACTCGTCCAGATCGATCAAGGTTGCGGCTCCATCATGAAGCACGACCTGCTTCGCTGCGAAATCCCCGTGAAGTGTCGCGTCCTGAGGACAGATGCGATCCACTCCGGCGATAATTCGCGTTGCGAGGCGTCGTGCCAGTCCCAGCAAGCCTGGGGATAGACGGCCGACCTCCGTCGCGATCGCCAGCATGCGGCGCGCCTCCTCGTCTTTTCCCGATCTCGGAAGTGAAAGGAAGGGTTGGCCGTGCAGTTCGGCCAGCGATGCCCCCGCCGCATGCAGATCGCCGTCCGATGCGGTTCCATCTTCAATGGCATGCTGCAGGGTTTTCCCCGCGATCCAGGGGAAAAAAAGCAGCCGGTTGCCCGCGTCCACGCCGGTAAACGACGCGACTGGCGAACAAACGCTGCGCAGCGCTGTGGCCCGCGCTACAGCGTCCTGGAATGTGCCGTAGGAGTACGCTTTCACCACGCCCGTGGGAGTTGCTCCGCCGCCGGTGGAAATTACACACCTGCGCTCCGGACGGTAGGCGAGCACGGCGGTCCTGGTGACTGTTGGGACAACCGCGCGATTGACACCTTCCGAAAGGAATCGGGACCGTGACGCCGGATCGAAAACCGACGCGAGTACGAGTCGGTTGTCCGCGGGAAAGAATACCAGCTCTATCGCTTCATCGGGTATCGTGAAGCGGCTCCCGCAGTCGGAATGCAGGCCATCACGCGCTCGGATCTTTCCAGAACCTGGCGAATACACCTTGGCGTAAAATGAAATCTCCGATGCCGCGGATGTATTGAATCCCACGAGACAGTTCGTTCCGGCCTTGTAGCGGAGATATGCCGGCGCGAAGCTCGCGAAGGGAATCTCCCCACCGAGTGTGCCGACCTTCGCTCTGAGCGCTTCGGGATCGAGGACGAGCCTCAGCCCAGCCAGCGCGGCATCGCGACGGCACAGGTCTGCATCAGGCGATGAGAGCATTTGCCTTGTCCATGCTTCGCCACTTCTCCCGGGCTCCCATCTGAAGCTGGAAGAGCGACGCATACCTGCCTCCCGCCCGCATTAGTTCATCGTGCGGTCCGCTCTCGAGTATCTGGCCCGATTCAAGAAAAACCACGCGGTCTGCTGACGCCCCGAGCGCGAGATCGTGAGTAATCAGCAAGGTGGTCCGGCCGTGAGCCAGACGCTCGAGTGCAGCGGCGACGGCACCTCTATTCTCTTCGTCGAGGCCTGTCGTGGGCTCATCCAGAAGAAGAATCGGAGAGCTCCGAACGGCTGCGCGGGCAATGCCCAGGCGCTGGCGTTGCCCGCTGGAAATCGTGACTCCCCGCTCCCCCAGGATCGTGTCGTAGCCCTGTGGGAGGGCTCGAATGAAATGATCAGCGTTTGCGAGCCGGGCCGCTGCCACGATCTGTTCCGCAGTCGCATTCGTCACGCCCAGCGAAATGTTTTCGCTCACGGTCGCTGCGAACAACAGCGTGTCCTGAAGGACCACGCTGATCTGGCGACGCAGCGATTCAATCGTGTAGCAGCGAATATCGCGCCCGTCAATGCGAACTTCGCCGCTCTGCAGATCATACAATCTCAGCAGCAGGCTCGCGATCGTAGACTTGCCCGCGCCGGATTCTCCGACCACTGCAACTCGCTCGCCCTGGTCGATTCTGATGTTGAGATTGCGCAGCACAAGGTGGCCCGGCTCATAGCCGAAGTCCGCATTCCGGAACTCGACCTTGCCTACGAACAGCGGAGCATCGAGAGCATCATCGCGATTCCGTAGCTCGGGGACGCGGTCAAAGAGGTCGAGCACCCTCTCTCCGGCGGCACTGGCTTTCGCGAGCCGTCCCGTATACTTGGCGAAATCGCGGACAGGCTTGAATGCGTTCTTCAGATAGGTGAGGAATACGACGAGACCCCCGACGGTCAGCGCGCCCCGAAGAACAAGCGTCCCCCCGTACCACAGGACGAGCGCCGACGAAATCGCAATCAGCACATCCACCGTTCGTTCGAGACCGGCTTCCAGCCGAGTCGCTCTCGCACCCTGCTCGAGACTCATGTCGTTCTGGGTGGTGAACGCGCGGGAAAACACAGGCTCGAGAGAGAGTGCCTGTACCACCTTGATCGCGCCAATGGACTCGGCCGCCGTTGCGGCCATTGCCCCTTCGCGGCGCCTCTGGTCACGCGAAGCTTCATGAAGGCGCCTCGTAAGCGACTTGGTCCTGGTCCAGAACAGAGGCAAGATCGTGAGAGAAAGCAGGGCGAGCCGCCAATCAAGCCAGAACATCACCCCCACCATTCCAACTACCATGAGGACGTTCGTGGCAAAGGGGAGCAGCGCCCCCACCGTGACGTCCCTCAACATTCCAACGTCGCTCATCACGCGAACCATCAGCTCGCCGTTTCTCGCCTTGTTGTGAAATGAGAGCGAGAGCGCCTGAAGGTGCCGATAAAGATCAGCGCGAACCTCGGTGAGGACGCGGTTTCCGAGCAGTGCCAACCCAACCGTGTTACCGTAGGACGCGAGCGCTCTCAAGGCGCCGAAGATTACGGTTGCCAGCGCCGCAAAAAGGACCAGCGTGCGGGGATCTGTCATTGTGAGAAAATCGGCTCTCACTGCGTGCCGCCCGCTGCTATCAAGCACCCGGTCAATGACGAACTTCATGGGCCACGGCTCGATTACACGCATGCCTACTTCAGCCAGCAGCGCTGCGGTGGAAAGCCAGAGCAGCTTTTTTTCGTGGCGGATCTGCGGCCAGAGACGGCGGAAAACCTGAACGAGACCGCCCGTGCCGAACTCGCTCATCCGGCGGTCTCGACGAGGAATTCGTCGACGGCCCGGTTCTCGATGGCTGCCACTTCCAGAATGCGCTGCGCGACGTGCATCCACGTATGGTCGGCGATCACGGTCTCCCGTGCGGCTGTGCCAAGTTTCCGTCGGAGGCCAGGGTCCAGGTAAAGGCGGTCAAGCGCGGCAGTCAATGCGGCAACATTACCCGGCGGACAAAGGACTCCATTCACCCAATTATTGATCAACTCCCCCAGCTGGCCAATGGCACTTGCAACTACCGGGAGGCCGGCTGCCATGTACTCGTATACCTTGAGAGGCGAGAAATAGAACTGCGGCTCAGCCAGATAGGGTGCGACTGCAACGTCCATCGCACGGAGCAGACCCGGAACCCTGTCCGGCTGGACGGCTCCTTCGAATTTGACGGCTCCGAGAACTCCCGCGGCCGCCAAGTCTCCAGCGAACGACTCCATTCCCGGACCGTCGCCAGCGATGAGCAACCGGGCATCCGGATGTCGCTGATGGAACTCGGCAAATGCAGCCGACAGAAGTGACAGGCCGTGCCATGGCTTCAGCGTCCCGAGAAATCCAATCGTGAACTCACCCGGATCTCGCGTGCCCTCCCCCCGAGAAGGCTCGGGATTAAAGCGATCCGGATTCACTCCATTCGGGACAACGTGAACCCGGCCAGCAATTCCTGGAAACTGCTCCAGATAGCTCGCGATCTCGCGCGACACTACGACGGCGGCTGACGCCGCCCTGAAAACACGGTCTGCGACGCGTTCTGCACTGGTGCGGTCAAGCAAGCCGCGATGTCTTGCTTGCTCCTCGATCAAGGGAGCATTGACCTCGAGAATCCCGGTGGTGGAGGCGGCCCGCGCGAACTCCATTCCCGCGTAGCTCCAAAGAGAATATCGCTCGTAGACCAGATCGAACGGCTTCGCCGCATGGAGCGCGGCGGCGAGTGAGTGATTCGCGCCCAGCGACGCGCGCTCGCGCAGCGCGAGGTTTCCTTTCGGCAACGCGGAAAGCCAGTGGAGCTTCACGTCATCCAGGTCCTTCGGCGGATCACCATCGAGTCTTGTGGCGAAGATCTCGACATCCGCGCCAAGAGCGATGAATGCGCGTACCACTTCCTGTACATGCACAGACGAGCCCTTCGATCCGAAGACAGGCACGCCCGGATCCGCGCACACATAGGCGATTCTCATTACGCGGCCTCTTCGTCGGCGATGCGCGCCGCCGCGAACAGCTGGCGCAGCAGCGCCGTGTTTCGGCGGATGTCGAATCGCTCCTCGACCAGCACCCTCGCGTTCTCTGAGAGACGACCGCAGAGATGCGGGTCGGAAAGCAGTAGCTCGAGTGCCCCGGCAAGACCGTCCACATCATGGGGACGCGTCAAAAGGCCGCTGTGCTCGTGAATCGCGAGTTCCGAGATGCCCGTCACGTCGCTTGCAACGCAGGGCGTGCCCAGGGCCATCGCCTCGATGAGGACGGTCGGAAGACCTTCGCGGTTTCCGTCGGCTGCATCTACGCATGGAGCGGCGAATACCCGCGCGCTCTGCACACGGGCGATCACCTCGTTCTGTGGCAAGGGGCCAGGAAGCTCCACGGCGTGCTCGAGCGCGAGGTCCGAGATCTGCGCATGCAATTCCGAGTGCAGTGGGCCAGCGCCGATGATCGAGCAGCGTACGCTCTGCCCCCGATCTCGCATCAGCGCGCACGCGGCAATCAGGTCCCCAAATCCCTTCTTCTCAACAAGACGGCCTACCGCAACGATCCCGGTGCTCTCGGCATCCGGCGACCTGTATGGAAACCGCTCGAGATGAAGCCCGTTGTAGATGCGCCGTACCTTTTTCGCAGCGGTGCCGTAGCGGTCTTCCAAAAACCGAACGTTGTAGTCGCTTACAGTAACTGTCCCCGCGGCCTCCCGCAGCTTTCGGCCGAGGTCCGCTGGATCGACACTCTCGTGAAAAAGATCCTTCGCGTGCGCCGTGAACGTATACGGAAGTCCGACGAATGCCGCGGCCATTTTCCCGACAGACGTCGCAAGACTGGCGAAATGGGCGTGAACATGAGTGATGCCTTTTGCATCGAACAGCTGAGCGAGGAGAACGGCCTGATAAATGTTCTTCACAGGCTCATTTCCGCAGCTGGTCAATGCGCTCCAGAAGCGCGGCAGCGATGAACCAGCCGAGGTTATGGTATCCCACAGTATCTCTGCGTCGGGCGTGTGACTGGGTATATAGGTGACTGCTGATTTCACCCGCGAGATGATGTCCTGAAAGTGCCCGTCACTTGGCGGGCGAAGCGAAAAAATCTCCAGCTTCAGCCCGGCCTCTTCGTGCGCAAGTATCTCCGAGACGATAAACGTCTCCGAGTATCGCGGATACATCTTCAGGACGTAGCCCACCCGCGGAGCACGGGGAATACTCGAGGCGGCGAGCGGCGAATTGGCTCGTACGCCACGCATCGACTGCATCACGCGACCGCCAGCAGCTCGTTTGCAAGGTGGGGAATGCGCTTCAGACCGTTGAAGTCGAGGCGATCGCGAATGCCAACCGGAGCTTTGACGTCCTCGCCAAGCCAGCTGGCGAGCAATTGAGGTGTCATGACGTCCGGATCGAGAAGCGCGAGCGCCCCGAGATCGCGCAACCTTTCCGCACGGATGAGCTGCTCGGTCCGAGGGGAAGTTCGTGGCACAATCAACGAGGATTTCTCCATGCAGAGTACTTCGCACACGGTGTTGTAGCCGCCCATCGCGATGACGCGGTCAGCGCGGCGCAGGAGATGCGCCGGCTCGGCGGTGAACTCGACAAGGCGCAGGCGGGAATTCTCCTTTGCACGCGCCTTCATGTGCTGACGAGTTTCCGGGGGCATGAACGGCCCGGTGAGAAGCACGCCGACAGAATCGCCAGGAAGCTCGGTGTCGACGAACGCCTCGGCCAGACGTGCGCCATCCTGTCCGCCGCCGACCTGACAAAAAATGAGCGGAGCATTCTTGTCGATGGATTTTACCAGTGACGTGATTTCAGGCTCGGCTTCGTGCTCCAGCCTCATCGAGGAATCGAGGTAGCCCGTGTATCTGACTTTCTCGGCCACGACGTTGGACATGTTGTACTCCTCCACCATGTCGTAAACGGTGGGATCTCCATAAACCCATACTGTCCCGAAGAAATCAGCGACTGCGCGCTCACTTTCGTTGTCGTCCCACTCTCTGGCGACAGTGTGCGGATCGTCGAGTATGTCGCGCAGGCCGAGCACACAGTGAGTTCCGAGCTTCCTGAGGCGTTCGAGCGCGGGATCGAGCTCACCGCAGACACCTCGCGGCAGCTTGTCCACAATGAAGATGTCGGGCTTGAATGCGGAGAGCGCAGAGCGGACCGTCATTGCCCGTAGATCAATTAAATCATCGACGGGAATGTCCAGATGGCGCGGCTGGTACTCTCCGCCCTGACCCTTCGTAAGCGCCGGAAGAGTGACACAATCTACTCCGCGTCCGAGCGTCATTGCATTGAGCTCCTTCGCCCCGGAAATGAGGAGCACTGTCGCATCCGGCGAAGAGGATGCCAGGGTCTGGGCTATCAACGCATTTCTGCGCATGTGGCCCATCCCAAGCGCGTCATGTGAGTACAAGGCGATTCGGTGCGTGGACCGCGAGGCGGCAGGGCGGTGGGAGAAACTCATCGGCCTCTGGATGGGGAGGGACAAATGTCCCAGTAAACTTCTGATTGCATGATCCGCACTGCTGACGGGCCGCGCGAAGCATCAGTTCCACGATATATCCATGTCTGTAGACATATCTATTTATCTCCACTCAACTACTCGGCATCACTTTGAGGCGAGTGACATCGATTGTAGAGTGTGCGGCCGCCGATTGAAAGCAGCGCGCAGTGAGGGCACTCGATCACTCGGTAGAGGCACAAAAAAACCAGTGTGAAGGGACCCGCATCCTCTCGTGATCGCGAGGGATTGGCGCATCTATTAGACTGACGCCGTATCGCCTTCGCGTAACAGAGTGGATGTCCATCCGGAACCAGGACACGCGGTCCGGTCTTTATTAACGGAAAGAGCGTGCAAACAACTGCCACCCAGAACAAACTCCATGCTACTCGGATACCCATCGAATATCGTGCGCCAATCGCTTTGTCATCTTGCGTTCATAGCAGCATCGATCGCCTCCCCATTCACTCCGAGTGTCGCACCGGCGCAGAATCCGTCGACAGTCAGTGGCACAGTACGGGAGCGCGGCGGAAATCCCGTTCGTGGCGTGATGGTTCTCGTGGACGGCTCATCCGCCGGCGGTGCGACAACCGACAGCGCTGGGCGCTTCGCGATCGGCGTGGCCAACCACGGATCGGTCACGCTCGCGTTCACTCGTCCCGGTTATGAGGATGCGCGGATCGTCGTCGCGCGCGACGCTCAGGCGCAATTCAGAAATGTCTCCGTCTCTCTTATCCCGCTGATCACGCTTACCGCTGTAAGCGTCGTCGCCGAGCGACCGCGGCCGCTCCTCAATACGAAGGACGCGACGACTGGCGGAGCGGTCGAGCGACAGGAGCTGGCGAATCTTCCTACAGACGCGCGGAATCCGTTGACTCTCGCGTTCACGATACCCGGCGTATCGCAGGCCACCGGCTTCTTTGGCGACGCGGCGCCGCTTTCCATAAACGCCGAGAATTCTTTGTACACCCAATACACCGTCGACGGCCTGGACAATAATGAAGGGTTTCTTGGCGGTCCGCGCGTTGAGTTTCCGCTATCGGGAATCGAGCGCTTCAGCGTCCTCGCTAATACGTATCCTGCCGAATGGGGGCGAAGCGCCAACGGCGTAGTGAATCTGGAGACGCGTGCCGGTTCCGACCGCTGGCGCGGTGAAACTTTTCTTTACGGCCGTCCAGGAATTCCGCTCGATGCGAAGCCGAAGTTTGCGCCGGCAGGAGTGGACCCGAACGGCTTTCGCCGGCGGCAAATCGGCGGGACTCTCGGCGGTCCGCTCACAAGGGACAATAATTTCTGGTTCGGCACCGCCGAATACACGAGCGAGCAGGAAGATCGAATCGGTTCAACCGCCCGTACCAGATTTCTTGGAACCGAACTGCGACACACGCTGAAGCTATTTTCTCGTCTCGATCACGGGTGGACACCGAATCAGACGACGACTTTTCGTCTCACCGGTAGCAATGTGAGTCGCGAGGGGCAGGGCGGGGGTACAATTGTGCCGGAAGCCGACATCACGACGAAGCGGGTCGGAACACTTGCTTCGGTAGTTCACCTGAGCGCGTTGCGCGATGGACGCGGGAGCAACTCGGCATCGCTTCAGCTGGGTAGCTTTCACTGGTACTTCCCACCGAGCAGGAGCGATTTCAACACGCCACAGGTAACCGTGCTCGCCCGTGATTCTGCTACGACGGAAGCCGTGGTGGGCTCGAGCAATTTTGTCTTCGACGAGTGCGAAACGCAGCTGCAATTGCGGGATGTGATGGAGTCCCGTTTCGGACGGATACACACATTTCGCGCGGGTGCCGATATGACGCGCGGGATGTTCCGGCTCTTTGCGGCGAGCACGAACCCGAGCGGCTCATACTCGGTAATCGACGAAGGGAATATCAATCCGTCGGGTTCTTTTCTATCCATTCGCGACATTCCGTCCAACGTGCGAGTGTTGAGTTACAGCATAGATGCCGCGCCACAGCACGTGAACCGATCCCAGACGCTGTACGGTGCTTTTATGGAAGACCAGTTGCGGCTGAGCCCGTCCTTATCCGCAACCATCGGGTTGCGCTGGGATTACGACGACATCACGTCACGTGGAGAGAGCAAAGCGGATCTGACGAATGTCCAGCCGCGTTTAGCGGCGAACTGGCTGGCGAGCGCCAACACCGTCGTGCGAGGGGGCGCCGGGTTGTACAGCGGAAAATTTCCCTATGCAGTGTATTCGGATGCGATTCAGTTCGGCCCCACCGGCAACGCCGTCGTCACACTTCAAGGCACAACGTTTCCACCTCCCGCGTTTCTCAAGGGACCTTCGCCATCCTCGCTCGCTGGCAGACGCAACACATTCCCGCCGCAGGAGGAGCGCAGACTCTTCGCTCTCGGACTGAAGCAGCCCCGAAGCGCGCAGACTACGCTGGGGTTCAGCCATGAATTCGCAGATGCGTGGGCGATTTCGGTCGATGGGGTGTGGATGCGTACCCGGCATCTACCCCGTTCCTGGGACCTGAATCCGGATACGAAGCCGATCGCGCAGGCGGACACCGTAAATCTCCCGGCGGAGGCGGGCGATCCGTTCCGTCCAGTCAAACCGGTCGCGGGCAGCTTCCGCCGCCTGACGACTACTGAATCAGGAGGAGAGAGCAGTTATATCGGGCTGTACACCAATGTCAGGCGCCAAGTCTCCGAATCGTGGACCATGGAAGCGGCGTGGGTCTGGTCGCGCCAGCGCAACAATACTGAAGACATCAATTTCAACGCATCACACGCGAACGATTACGACGCCGAATGGGCTGACGGAATCAATGACCGCCGGGACAAGGCGACTGTTCGCAGCGCCTACGCATTTTCGAAATTGTTCACGTTGAGCGGCATTGCCGATTTCCAGACGGGCACGCCGATAAACCGCGTCGCGTACTTTCGGGATCTCGATGGCTCGGGTGCAGTATTCGGGAATGGTTTCGTCGGCAACTACGATCGTTTTTACGGAGTCGCGCGAAATGCAGAGAGACTTCCCAGCTCGCTGCAGCTCGGCATGTCCGCTCAATTCCGAGTGCCCCTGGGACAGCGCGGGTTCGACCTGAGAGCGGATGTATTCAATCTGCTCAACTCGACTGTCGTCTCGGGATTCGCCAACGGATTTCCCGGTGGAGGGCCTCGCACTCAGGTAGGTCGTCCCGGGGATCCCGTCGTCTATAGCGCGGCAGCACCGCCCCGGCAGATACAGCTTTCCGCACAATTCGCATTTTGAAAAGCGCGGGCATGGCGATCGTCGGCTGTGCGCTGTTGCTGAGCGCGTGTAATAAGGACCGCGCAGAAAATGGGAATCGCGGCGCGATCGCTCGCCTGCCGTGGGCGGATGTCGTGTCGCTCGCACGAGGGAGCACCGTTACGTGGCGAATGTGGCGCGGTGATCCATCCGTCAACGCGTATGTTGACTGCTGGGTCGCCCCGCGATTGATGAGCGACTACGGCATTTCGTTGCGCGCGGTGGAGGGCCAAGGGCCGGAAATCGTCAATCAGCTCGTTGTCGAGCGGCAGGCACGTGCACGTGGGGTCGCGGACCTGGTCTGGATAAACGGCGAAACGTTCCACAATTTGCGCGCGGCCGACCTTCTCTGGGGACCGTGGGCGAGCCGGCTGCCGAATGCAGCGGCTCTCGACAGCAGCTCATCAATCGTGATGCGTGACTTCGAGCAGCCGCTCGACGGGTGGGAATCTCCCTGGGGAAGAGTGCAGTTCGCCCTTATCTACGACACGGTGCGGACGCGTCATCCGCCGCACTCATTCGCGGAGCTCAAGGGTTGGATCACGAAACACCCCGGCCGCTTTACGCACGACCAGCAGTTCACCGGTGTCGCGTTCCTGACGGGGCTTATGTACAGTCTCTCGGGTGGCGCCGAAAAGTTTGAAGGAGGGTTTCGGCGTGCTCTCTACGACACAGCCAGCGCGCGTGTATTTGGCTGGATCGAAGACGTGCGTCCCGATTTTTGGCGCAGCGGGCGGGATTATCCGCTAGGTGTAGCGGAAATGCATCGGCTATTTGCGAATGACGAAATCGATTTCACGATGTCGTACAATCAGAACGAGGTTGTGACCAAGATCCGGCAGGGAGTTCTTCAACCAACCGCGCACGCGCTCGTGATTGCCGACGGAACTCTGGCGAACGCGCACTACGTCGGCATTCCCTTCAATGCGCCAAACCCCGCCGGTGCAATGGTCGTCGCGAACTTTCTTCTCTCGCCCGAAGCACAATACGAAAAGCTGCGTCCCGAAGTCTGGGGAGATGGAACTGTGCTCGACGCGGCGAAGCTCACGAGCGCGTTGCGCACTCGCTTCGAGTCGCTGGCGGCTGATCCTCACGCGGTGCCGCCGGCGGAGCTAGCGCGTCACGCTGTCCCCGAAGTTGCGCCGCAATACCGCGAACACCTGGCCGCTGACTGGAAACGACTGGTGAGAGAGCGCGCCCCTTGATCGCCGACAAGCGCTCCCTCACGAGGCTCTTTCCGATTGCCCTGGTTGCGCTTCCACCTCTCCTCGGCCTCGGCTATGCGCTATCGGCATCGCTTGGCCTGAGCGGCGTCGCGAACGGCGGCCTCACATTACAATATCTGCGTGAGGTAATTGCGAGCCACACAACCTGGGCGGCTGTCGGCTGGACGCTTTGGATAGCGACTGCGTCCACGGTGTTCGCTACACTCGCTGCCGTTCTTCTCGCCGCTACGTTCAGAGCCGAAAGCACGGCGGATCGCATCGGACGAATGGTTGCAGTGTTGCCGTTGCCCATTCCTCACGTAGTGGCTGCACTCGCCTCGCTGCTCATCCTCGGCCAGTCCGGTCTGCTGTCTCGATTCGCCAATACAGCGGGAATGTTTTCTACTCCTGCGCAAATGCCGCCGCTGGTTTACGACCGGCTTGGCATCGGGCTGATTTTCGCTCTGGTCTGGAAGGAGATACCGTTCCTCGCGCTGATTGCATTCACGGTGTTGAAGAGTCGCGGTGGTTTACTGGAGGAGAGCGCGCGCAGTCTCGGCGCCAATCGTCTCCAGACCTTTCTCTACGCGACGTGGCCGGTGTTGTGGCGCGGCATGCTTCCCGGCGTCGTCGCCGTCGCGACTTTTGTTGCCGGATCCTATGAAACGGCGGCTCTCCTCGCTCCGAGCAGACCTCTCGCTTTGCCGCTATTGACGATGGAGCGCTACACAGATGGCGCGATGGAGTTGCGCCCGGACGCATTCGTACTCGCCGGATTTTCGCTGCTCGTCAGCCTCGCAGCGGTTGCCATTTACGGAGCGATGATCGCACGCGCAGAGAATTTCAAGTGAGACCCGCGGTCGCTCGGTCTCGATCGTTACCGTTGCTCGCGCTGCTAATGTGGACGGCCCTTCCCATCTCGGTGCTCGTATTCTCCAGTTTCGGAGAGGGCTGGTTCTATCCGCGTCTCCTGCCGACTCATTGGTCGACCGCCGCGTGGGGGGAACTTGTCGGTGACAGGCGGCTCCTTCGGTCACTGGTTATAAGCGTGTGGCTCGCATTACTGACTGGAGGTGCTGCGTCCATTCTCGGATTTGAAATCGGCCGCAGAGTTTCGCGCATTGCAGTTCCTCTCCGCTATTTCGCGCTGACGGCAGCGTTCATTCCGGTCGCAGCGCCACCGCTTGCACTCGGAATCGGGCTGCAATATTTCGTCCTGCGCGCCGGATTGGGCGGAACGCTCACCGGAGTCTGGCTCGCTCACAGTGTAGTCGCGATTGGCTACACTACGGTCTACTTCATTGGCGTATTCGCCGTCTTCGATCGGCGCGTCGAAGAGGAAGCGCGGTCGCTCGGAGCCTCGCCTCTGGTCACACTTGCCCGAGTGACGCTCCCGCTTCACCGGCGTCAGCTTGCCGAAGCATTTTTGCTCGGGTTTCTCGTGTCGTGGGCGCAGGTCCCGCTGACACTGCTGATCGGACAGGGGGCAGTCGAGAGTCTTGCCACGTCGGTGATGTCTTACGCTCATGCCGGCCAGGATCATCTCGCGTCGGTCGCCGGGCTCCTTCTCACCCTGCCGGCACTTGTTTTAATGGGCCTCGTCGGAAGTTCGATCAGAAGACTTGCGGTCGCGACTGTATGACAGCGACGGTCGAAGTAGAGTCGCTTGAGGCGCCGTTCGGAGAATCTGCCGGGCTCTCGGACATATCGTTTTCAGTCGGAGTGGGAGAGCTGCTCGTGCTGCTCGGACCGTCGGGCGCCGGTAAAACAACTCTGCTCAGAACTGTCGCCGGGTTTGTGCCAGCCACAGCGGGACACGTGCGCGTGGCGGGGCGCGATGTGACTGGTCTGCCCCCTGAGAAGCGCGACGCGGTCTATCTGCATCAGTCGCCCGTGTTGTTTCCGCATCTGTCAGTTGCGGAGAACGTCGCGTTCCCGCTGAGGATTCGGCACGTCGTCGGGAACCGCCGTCGCAAACGAGTCGCCGAACTTCTGGAATCGATGCAGATTCTGGAACTTGCGGACCGCCTGCCACGAACATTGAGTGGCGGGCAGCGCAATCGAGTTTCGCTCGCGCGCGCACTCGCGGCAGATCCGATGGTTCTATTGCTCGATGAGCCGTTCAGCGGACTTGATCCTGGCTTGCGGCAGGACGTGCGGGAGGCGATTCGCATCGTGCAGCGAACGTCTGCGCCCGCGACCGTTGTCGTGACTCACGATCTCGACGATGCTGCTCTCCTTGCGGATCGGATCGGCGTGCTCATCAATGGACGGCTTTGCCAGATCGGAAATCCCCGCGAAGTAATGACTCGTCCGTCCAGTCAGGAGATCGCTGCGCTCGTCGGATTCTCGAACACGTTCTCAGCGCGTGCCGACGCAAACGGTAACGTTGAAACAGCAATTGGCAAAATTCGCCTCTGTGGCGGAGCCGTAAGCGGATCAGGCGCGGTGATGTTCCGGACCGACGGCGGAAGACTGACGCCAGACGGCCAGTACCGCGGACGAGTTACCGCGATCACCACTCGTCCGAACTCGGTAACGGTCAGGCTTCACTCCGCCGCTGGTGAACTCGAGCTCGCTGCCGAATCTCTCCGGCTTCCACGTCCTGGTGACGAAGTAAAATTTGCGCTCCGTCAGGAACACCTAATCTTCTTTCCCGCGAGCTGAAATGCGTCGGACGTCATGTGGTTAGTGCTTCTTCTGGCCGGCTTACTCACCCACCCGCTCGACCTGCTGTCGCTGGCGAACGCCCCTCGGCGAGCCGGCCCGCCGCCCGGATGGAACGTTCGCAACATCCGCGGGCAGCATGCACCAGAAATCGAGATTCTAAACGATGGCGAGGGGTCGGTACTCAGAATTCAGGGCGCCGGACGTGCGGCATGGTTTTACAACGAGCTTCCCACCCAATTGAATGAGTCCCCGGGCTCGCTCTCCTGGTCGTGGCGGGTGTTGCAGGCCCCCGCCGGTGCTGATTTGCGGCGCGAGAAGACCGACGATTCGCCACTGCGGGTTTACGTTGTGTTCGGAAAGCCGGGCTTCTTCGGCAGAGCGGCCCGCGTAATTTTCTATACATTTGGCGCCGCTGAACCGGAACGTTACGAGCGTGCCAGCTTTGTCTCTGACAAGCTCCACGTGATCCGTGTCGGCGGCACTTCGGACGTCGGACATTGGCGCGAAAACTCCGTCATGCCATTTGCCGACTACCGTAGAGTATGGCGCGGTAAACCGCCTCCGATCACGGCTGTCGGTGTGATGCAGGACACCGATCAGACACGGGCCAGGGCCGTGGCGGAATTGCGGCGGCTGGAGTGGCTGCCACCGTGATCTGGCCCCCGCTTGCCACTCCTGAACCTCGGCGGATCGGCCGCGGTAACTCGGGTACATCTTCATAATGTCTCGCCGCATTCCGACAACCCCTTTACCGTGCAGTCGCCCTATTCCATTTTGCGGGCCGAGTCATCTTCATGCCGCATCATTCGTCGTTCCCCTTGACTCTATACCGAGGTATAGGGTGTATCATCTGTACCAGCTTTGAATGAGGACTGAAATGCGGATTGGCGAAGCGGCGACTGCCGCCGGGGTGAGTATCCAGACCCTGAGGTATTACGAGCGGCGGCGACTTCTTTCCCCCCCGCGACGCCGTGAATCGGGCTATCGTGAATACGCGCCCGATACTGTCGAGCAGGTCAGGTTCGTCAAGCACGCTCAGACGCTGGGATTCAAGCTTACCGAGATTGAAGAGCTGCTCGCGCTTCGTAATCATGCCTCGAGCTGCGGTGAGGTTCGCGGCGTCGCCGCGGCAAAAATTGCCGACATCGACGAGAGAATCCGTCAACTCTCGAACATCCGCGACACTCTCCGAAAGCTCGTTACGGCATGCGTGCGCTCGGACTCCTCGGCAAGGTGCGCAATAATCGAAGCATTGGACGAGGGCGCCCATAACATCGGTAACTGAAATCCAGTATGCGGCAATCAGTTTCACATCCACATCGAGGTTTTTACAGATGACAAAGCGAAAGATCGACTTCTTCAGCGCGGGATGTCCTCTTTGTGAGGACGCCTTGCGAACAGTGCGCGATCTCGCGTGTGACAGTTGCGACATCACCGTACACGACATGAAGACCGACGCCGGCAAATCGAAAGCAATGGGGTACGGCGTCAAGCGTGTTCCAGCGGTCGCCGTTGATGGACGACTTGCCGATTGTTGCCGCCAAGGCGAGGTGAACGTTGAGACGCTGCGCACGCTCGGCGTCGGGGCGACTCGGTGACGGACAGGTGCGGCGGCATTCCGTCGCTGTAGTTGCGACATATGGTGAACAGCCACGAAATTGCGCGACGGGATATTTTCACATCCACGCTTTCCGAATCGCTCAACCAGCTTTTTACCGGGATGGATTGAGCCTGTAGCATCGTGTTGATCAGCCCTCAAACCATTGGACAAAATGAGAACTGCAATCGCGGTTTTATTCGTCTCGATCGTGGGCTTTGTGCCGATCGCTGGTCTGGCTTCGGCGCAAGGATACCCGTTCAGCCAACGTGCCGGCCTCTCCCAATCGGTTGCGTTCACCAGCATTGAGATTACGTATGGCCGTCCGAGCGCCCGCGGCCGCGCGCTGTTCGGTGCCCTCATGCCCTGGGACAGCATCTGGCATCCGGGAGCTGACTCCGCCACCCGCATCGCGTTCAACCATGACATCGTGGTCGAGGGAAAAATGCTGCGGGCCGGCGCATATTCCATCTGGCTCATACCCAGAGAGCATGCACCGTGGACGGTGATCTTCAGCAGCAAATCCCGAACTTTCCACAAGCCATACCCCGGACAGAACCTGGATGTGCTGCGCGTCGACGTAGCGCCTGAAGGAGCGTCCGCGGTCGAAACACTGGCATTTTATTTTCCGAACGTGCTGCGGGATGAGGCCGTGCTGCAGATTCACTGGGGTACTACAGCCATACCGATCCGGATCAAGGCGTCATTTCGTCCGGCGGCTTTTCGCTGAGAGCGTCGCGCCGGTGGATGGGAAACCCGCCCGCTTCTTCATCCCATTCAACCCTTTGATCTCGGCCTTGCGGGCCTGTTCATCATTCGCATCATGTCCGGCCCGCGGTTCTCATCAAACGGTATACGAGCGTGAGAAAAATCACGTTGAGTAGATACGGCCCGGCCCTTGCCCGTCTGCAACCCTATGGACGCGAAACGGAGCGGGCGCTCGGGAACGGTAGGAATGGTTGCAGCTTTCGGGCTGCTGTTGTGGCTGGAGCACAGGCGGAGTCTGCGAAACTCGGTCGAATCGAAAGAGCATCGCGTCGCGCGCAATCTCGGTGTCGCAGGAGTGAGTGCCGCCCTGCTTCACTTTGCCGAGCGGCCCGTGTCGGTTCCGCTCGCCAGGCTAGTGGAGAGGCGCCGTCTTGGACTGCTACAACGCCGGTCACTACCCGCGTGGCTGGAAACGCTTCTGGGCTTGCTGCTGCTCGATTACACTTTGTATCTCTGGCACGTATTCGAGCACAAGGTGCCCGCGCTCTGGCGGTTTCATGCCGTCCATCACGTAGATCTCGATCTGGACGCGTCAACCGCACTGCGCTTCCATTTTGGTGAGCTTGCCGCCTCGATTCCGTGGCGTGCCGCACAGATTGTCGTTATCGGCGTGACTCCCCGCACACTCGCCGTGTACCAGCGCCTGCTGATGCTCTCTGTCCTGTTCCACCATTCCAACGTGCGGATTTCAACCCGTACGGAGAAATGGTTGAGCCGGATATTCATGACTCCGCGCCTGCACGGAATTCATCACTCGGTCGAAGGTGACGAACTGAACTCGAATTGGTCCAGCGGCCTCACTATCTGGGATACGATCCATCACACGCTCAGGCCAGCCACATCGGTAGAAAACGTCACTATCGGTCTCGCCAATTACCGCGATCCGGAGGAGCTCACACTTCCGAAGGTTCTGAAGATGCCGTTTGCGCCATCCACCGCGAAAAGAATCAGGCAGCGGCCCGGAACGCGAAACTCATAGAGCGGTGATCGGCTGCGGTCATGCCGGTTACATCTTCATCATGTCACGCCGCATCGAGAGGACTCCTTCCACATGAGCTCGGTGTTCAGGCACGAATGTTTTAAGCTGTGAGGGATTCATTCCCGCCATGCGGGTGAGGTCGGATCGAATCTCCGCAGTGGCCTTATTCCATTTTGCGGGCGGAGTCATCTTCATTTGCCGCATCATTCGCTCACAGTCGGCGAGCAAGGCTTCAACTGCGCTCGTGTGGGCGGGAAGCAGAGATTTTACGCGGTCAGTCGGCGCTGACGCAAATTGCTCGATATCCGCGCCCGCACGTTGTGCCACGGTGTCGGAGTGAGTCATTGGCATCGAGGCGCTGGAGCGCATTCCTCCCATGTCATTTGGTCCGGCGACCGCCACTGTATCCACCGCGCCTGACGCATTCTTCTCTGCCGTACAGGCCGCCAAACTCAACACCGCCCCGCACGCTACGGTCGTTAGTAATCGCATCGCTCACCCCGTTGAAAAAGAATGTTTGCGCGTTGATCTCGCACTGGGATATCCAACTCGAGAGCACACGTTGTCCTCAATGTCCTGCCATCACTAATCAATGAATACGGATGGTCGTCGAATGGTTCCGATGCGCTTCGGTAAAGCCGCGCAAATAGACAAAAGTTCTTCCCCGGAACGACCCAATCAGCGAAATGGTACGAAATTTGTAGCCGCACCTTCCATCAGCCGGGAACCCCCCTTACATTAGAAGGCTGTCTCAGAGCCACAGCATTCCAACTCCTGGATGCGGGTGGTGGCCCTTGCGCGGGGCGGCCGATAAGGCGAGTAGCGCACCCGTCGGATACCACTACGACGCTAACACCAATCGTGGCAGTTGACTCCGTGCAGCCCATCGTGGGCTCCCCGCGGAAATACGCATAAGGAGTATCATGGCAAAAAAGGTCACTGGATTCGTCAAGCTGCAGATCCCTGCAGGCAAGGCGAACCCGGCGCCCCCGGTCGGCACCGCTCTCGGTCCGCAGGGAATCAACATCATGGCGTTCTGCAAAGAGTTCAACGCTCGGACGCAGGGGCAGGACACGATTCTCCCGGTCGAGATCACGATTTTCGCCGACAAATCCTTCACCTTCATCACGAAGACGCCGCCCGCGGCCGTCCTCCTGAAAAAGGAAGCAGGGATCGAAAAGGGGTCGGGTGCGCCCAATCGCACAAAAGTTGGATCCGTCACACAGGCCCAGATTCGCAAGATCGCCGAGATCAAGCTGCCTGACCTGAACTGCGACTCGATCGAGTCGGCAATGGCAATGGTCGCCGGTGCTGCGCGCTCGATGGGCGTCGAGGTGAAGGGATGATGCGCAAGCACGGAAAGAAGTACACATCAGCCGCGACAAAGCGCGACATCGGCATCCGCTATCAGGCAAAGGCAGCGATCGAAGTCGTGAAGTCGGCGGCATTCGCCAAGTTCGACGAGACTGTTGAAGTCGCCGTCCGCCTCGGCGTCGATCCGCGGCACGCGGATCAGGTCGTTCGCGGAACGGTCGTGCTTCCCGCCGGAACCGGTAAGACAGTAAAAGTTCTCGTTATCGCCGCCGGTGAAAAGGCGCGCGAGGCCGAGCAGGCCGGCGCCGATTTCGTTGGGACCGAGTACATCGCAAAGATCAAGGAAAACTGGCTCGACTTCGACGTCCTCATCGCCACGCCCGACCAGATGGGTCAGCTCGGCGCACTTGGACGCGTGCTCGGACCACGCGGTCTCATGCCGAATCCGAAAGCAGGCACGGTGACGTTCGACGTCGCCCGCGCCGTGCGTGAGGTGAAGGCCGGAAAGATCGAGTTCCGCGTTGACAAGAGCGGCAACGTTCACGCTGCGATCGGCAAGGTGTCGTTCGCATCGGAAGCACTCGAGACGAACTTCGCCGCGTTCATGGATCAGATCGTTCGCTCGAAGCCGGCAGCGGCGAAGGGCGTTTACATCCGCACGGTCGCCATCTCGAGCACGATGGGCCCGGGCGTCAGCATCGATACCACTCCTTACCGGTAACCGATAATGAAAAGAGCCGACAAGGAGCAGCTCGTCAGCGAGCTCAGGGACAAGCTTCAGGGATCGAAGTCGCTGTATTACACCGACTTCACGGGTCTCAACGTGAAGCGAATGACGGAATTGCGCCGCCGCCTCAAGCGTGCCGGTGTCGATTACGTTGTGATCAAGAACACGTTGGCGCTTCGCGCTGTCAACGAAAGCGGACTCGTCGGTGAGCGCCTCAGGGGCCCGACAGGTCTGGTGGTTGGAAAGGATCCAGTAGCGGCCGCCAAGGTTCTCACGGATTTCGCGAAAGAGTTCGAGCAGAAGCCTGCGGTCAAGGGCGGAATGCTCGATGGAAAGCCGGTCGATGCAGCGCAGGTGAAGCAGCTCGCGTCATTGCCTTCCCGTGAGCAGATGCTCGCAGAGCTCGGTGCTGGTCTGCAGTCCCCGATGGCGGCCTTTGTGGGTGCGCTCAACGGTCTTCTTTACATGTTTGCAGGCGCGCTCGACGCGCTCAAGTCACAGCGCGAAGGCGCCTAATTTACTCCGGAGAAATACTACAATGGCCAACGCAACCATGAGCAAGGACGAGATTCTCGAAGCCATCGGCAACATGTCGGTGTTCGATCTCGCCGAGCTGATCGAAGCTTTCAAGACGAAGTTCAACGTCACCATC
>JBBSFT010000035.1:0-21834 GCA_038254845.1 Gemmatimonadales bacterium
CGGGATTATACTTCGAACGGCTCGGAGTACCCCGGCTGGCCACACGCACCTCAACTCTTTGAACCGCCGGATGCGGACCCGCATGTCCGGTGGTGTGGGAGGGGAGCAGCGAGGATCACTCGCTGCCTCCTATCCCGATTTGGTACTTCGGCTTCATCGAATCGAACTGACAATCCGCACCGAACTGAACTGTAGACTCTCAAACGGTGAACTCAAGACTCCCCAGCTCAGTGGGTCTGTCTTTTCGAAAAAGGCTATTTGATCCCAATCTGCCCGAGCAGCACACTCACCGCCGCATCGAGCTGCGAATCGCGCCCTGAGTACCCCTCTCCCACCGGCCGCACGACCTCGACATCAACGGGTCGAGGATTGTTCTCCATATCGCGGCCGTCCGATCCGCGAATGCGCGTTGACGGCAACCTCACTGTCGAGCCATCAATCAACCCCACGTCGGATGTGTACACAATCCATCCCGCCGTCGGTTCCCCGACCACCTTTCCGAGCTTCATTGATCGATAGCCCTCGGTGAAATCCTCAGCGTCGCTCAACGAATGCATGTTTGTCACGAGAACAGTTGGGAGCTCGAGTGAGCGCTGGCCGAGCTGCGTGCGTGCTCCGGTGGCAGGCTGGTTGCGAGACTGCATCGTCATGAACCCGTGCCGCGTGAAGATGTCGAGCGCATACGAATTGACGAAGCCGCCGTTGTTGTTGCGCACATCGATCACAACACCCGCCTTGCCGCTGTTCTCGGCGTCGAGGTCGGTCTGAAGCTGGTCGAGCGATCCCGCACTCATATCGAACATGTGCACGTAGCCGAGTTTCCCGCCACTCGCCTTCGTCACGTATGCTCGCTGCTCCTCGACCCAGCCCCGATAGAGCAGACGCTTCTCAGTCGCCGAGTTCACCGGCAACACCGACGCATCGTACATTCCGCTCGATCCTTTGAGGGAGAGGGTCGTTTGCTTCCCAACCCGGTATGCCAGCAGCTCATCGATATTGGTTCGCGGACCGATTTCTTGACCGTTGATCGCTGTGAGGTAGTCGCCGAGCCTGATCCTGGTCGCGAGCGATGCTGCGCTCAGCGGAGTGATCTCGACAATCCGCAATGCGCCACTCCGTTCGTATTCGGCACGGTCGAAGCGAAGCCCGAGGCGGCCGGTGTACGGTTGCTGCGCCGCCGGGCCATTCACGCCCGAATGCGATGAGTTGAGCTCGCCAACCATCAGCTGCATGATGCGGCGCATCTCATCCGGCGTTCTCGCGCCGGCCACCTGCGCGCCGTACGTCTCGTGAGCAGCGTTCCAGTCAACGCCATTCATTCGTTCGTCGAAGAAATTGTCCTTGAGGTAGCGCCACGCCTCGTTGAACGCGACCATCTTCTCCTTCGCAAAATCAACGTCCATTTCCGCATTCACCGCGACCGAGCGCGTGGCGCGGGTATCGACACTGACGACGGAGATTCTCCCATTCTCGAGATACCAGATCTCTTTTCCATCGGGCGACCATTCTGCTTCGTTCTTGTTGCCAGACGTTGATGTGAGCTGCCGTGCGACGTGTTCATCGCGAAGAAGATCGTCGATCGGATACACATAGAGGTTCTGCTGGCCCGCGGCGCTCGCGGTCAACAACACATACTTGCCGTCGGGACTGATCGCTTCGGAATTGACGTTGACGCCGACTGGAATGGCCGAGCTCCGTTGCCGAATCGCGTCGAAGACAATCTCGGTGCGTTTGCCAGGCTTTTTTGGAGCGGCCGAGTCGGTAGCGGGCTTCGTCGAGTCACGCTTGGCGGCGGGGGGCTCTGGCTTCTTCTGCTGAGCCGGGTCCACGGGACGCTGCGCCGGATTGACTGGACGCGGACCTTCGGCCGGGAACAGATCGCGGAACTGGTCTTCGCGGAAGCGCGGCGTGCGGGGGACGAGGTCAACGCGAATGAGCTGTCCCTGTTCGGTGCGCTGGGACGCGTCGAGCAAAAGAAAAGTGCCGTCGGGCGACCACGAGATCGTATTGCTGAATGTCGTTGGCTGAAAGCTCACGGCGCGGCCTTGGCCACCATCGGCACTGACGATGAAGATGTTGCCGAACAGCTTGTTACCATTCGGTGCGAGGTATGCGAGCCAGCGCCCATCGGGCGACCAGCTGATTGCGCGCTCGGAGAGGTACGGTGCTCGGTCGAGAATCGCCATTGCAATTTTCCTGTCACTCTTGCTGGCCGGATCGATGATTCTGATTTCCCTTGCATCGTGGACGTAAGCGATGCTGCGGCCATCCGGCGACCACTGCGGTGTCACGTCGCCGCCCGGCTCGCGCGTGAGCTGCGTCTCGGTGCGAGATCCGAAGTCGTAGAGAAAGAGATGCGACACACCGTCGCGATCGCTCGCGTAAACAATGCGTCTGCTGTCGGGCGCCCATTTTAGCTGGCCCTCGGCCGCGGCGGTGTTCGTCACGCGTGTGGCGTCACCGCCATCCTTTGATGGAGCGGCGAAAATCTCGCCGTGCACGGTGAACGCGAGTTTTTTCGCGTCGGGTGAAAGGGCGAGCTCGCGAATGCCGCTGCTCAGTGCGAGATGATCGGTCTCATTGCCGGCTGGGGCGCCGCGGAGAGAGACGGATACCTGTCGCGCGGAATTGGATGCGCGATCGTAGACCCACAGGCCGAAGTCGCGCTCGAACACGATCGCCTCTCCGTCCCGCGAGATCGACGGCCAGAGCATTCTGCCAGAGGTGAAGCTCGTCAACTGTCGCGCATCGCCACCGGAAACCGCGCGTGACCAGAGATTCTGATTTCCACTTCGATCGCTCACGAAGTAGAGGTTCGCTCCATCAGCCGACCACATCGGCCACTCGCTCTTTGCGCCGCCGGTCGTGAGCGGCGAGTATCGCGGAGCACCGGTGCTCGCGGGATCAATGTTGTTCACAAGCCAGATCTCGCTCTCGTCGATGTGGCTGTGGCCGCGCCGCCACCAGTCACCGGACGCCCGTCCTCGTGCTGTAATCGCGAGCGTATGTCCGTCGGGCGATGCCGCGGACCAATACTCGTTCACGTATCGGTCGCCGGCCACCTGCATCGGCGTGCCGCCGGTGGAACTGACCCGAAACACATCATTCATCCCCGAGATGTCGCGGCTCGTTGACGAGAAGTAGAGATACTTTCCGTCGCGCGACCATCCGTCGAGGAGGTCGAGACCATCGTCGAACGTGATGCGCGCCAGGTCTCCCGTCACGAGCGACAGGACGTAGACGTCACCGTTACCCGTTCGCGTCGATGTGAACGCCAGCCGCGTTCCGTCGGGCGAGAAGAATGGTCGCCGCTCGGTTGCCGGATGCGACACGAGCAATCGCGCGTCGCCACCGGTCGCAGGCACTGTCCACAAATCGCCACCCGAAGCAAAGACAATCTCACGCCGGTCCGGCGAAAAGCTCGGCTCCGACATCGACGGCCTGGCGGCGGGATCCTCCATCGAGACGGATGCTGGATTGAAATACAGGGCGGTCGTCAGAGCCAGCGCGATTCGGGAGAGCGCAAATGACATTGTCATCCGGGAAAAGAGATACGAAACGGAACGACAAAAGGTGAAAGACTGCTTGCTATTCCGCCAGCGATCCCAAAGTTCCCTTATATGAACGCGCCTACTTCATGGATACGAGTGCTCTCGAGATTCAGCATCTGGCTTCTCTGCGGTGCGGTGTTCGCCACAACCCGGACCGATCTGGCAGCGCAGGGCGGGGGCATCACGCACGTCGACACCATCGTGGCGGAATCACTCGCTCACAACCTGCTTGGGGATTCGAACCATCGCGCGGTAACCGTCTATCTCCCGCCTGGCTATTTGCGCGACCTGCACAACCGATATCCCGTGATCTATCTGCTTCATGGATTCTCTGCCAATCACCGCGCATTCATGGCGGGAGGCTATAGCAATCTCAACATCCGCATCTCGATGGACAGCCTCATCCGTGCCGGTGCGGTAAAGAAGATGATCGTTGTCACACCGAATGCCGATAATGCGTTCGATGGAAGTTTTTACATGAACTCTCCGACCGCGGGCATGTGGGAAGATTTTGTCGCGCACGATCTGGTCTCGTATGTCGACTCTCACTTTCGGACGATCCGGAGTCGGACCGGTCGGGGCATCGCCGGTCACTCGATGGGCGGCTTCGGCGCGCTCCGAATCGGCATGCGGCATCCCGACGTCTTCTCGGCGCTCTATTCATTGAGCCCATGCTGCCTCGATGATTTTGGAGATAGGCCTCCGAAGAATCTGGCGAATGGATGGAGACGGCTGTTGAAGCTCGACGACATGTCGCAGGTGAAAAGCGCCGGCTTTTACGGTGATATCGCTCTGGCGATGTCAGCGGGCTACTCGCCGAATGCATCGAGGCCGCCGTTTTTCGTGGATTTTTCGTTCAGGGTCGACGGTGACTCACTCGTCCCCGTCGAATCAGTTCGCCAGCGCTGGCATCCAACACCGATCGAAATGATTCCCGCGAACGCCCGCAACCTCAGGCGGATGGCGATCGGGTTCGATGCAGGCAGTGAAGACGGCTTCGTTGACATTCCGGCCAACGTCGCACGCCTAGACTCGATGCTCACGCAGCTCCATATCGACCATACAGCCGAGCTGTATCGGGGAACGCATATGAGCGGAATTCGTGAACGGATCGAAACCCGGATGCTCCCGTTCTTTTCCAGAAACCTTCACTAGCTGGATACGCTACTCCCCAGACGCCTTTCTTCGTCGCTGCCGCACGGACGCAGCTTTCTTTTTGCCGTGCCCCGCAATCGGAATCACTCCTGATTCGGCCGCAATGGCCGGCTCGGCGGACGGAACAGGAAGCTGCTTCGGCTGCTTGTAGCTGAACCGCTTTCCTTCGTAGTTCCGGAAGACGACTTCGTCGTCGTTGATCTCTTCGACATACTCGGGGAGCAGCGGGACCTTGCCTCCACCGCCGGGGGAATCGATCACGAACTGAGGCACCGCCATCCCGGAAGTCCATCCGCGCAGTGCCTGAATGATCTCGAGCCCCTTCTGGACCGTCGTGCGGAAGTGCTCGCCACCCGCGACCTGGTCAGCCATGAAGATGTAATACGGTCGCACACGCGCCTTAAGCAGCTCGTGCATGAGCTTCATCATCACCTTCGGGTCGTCATTCACGCCTTTCAGCAACACCGTCTGGCAACCAAGCGAGACGCCGGCCTTCGAGAGACGGTCGAGCGCGGCAACGGCGGCGGGCGTGAGCTCGTCGGGGTGGTTGAAGTGTACGTTCATGAAGATCGGATGATACTTCTGAACCATCTCGCAGAACTCGGGCGTGATCCGCTCGGGGAGATGCGATGTGATCCGGCTTCCGATGCGAATAATCTCGATGTGCGGGATCGCCCGGAGCTGCTGAAAGATGTATTCGAGTCGTCGGTCGCTCAGCATCATCGGGTCGCCGCCGCTCATGATGACGTCGCGGATCTCCGTGTGCTCGCGCAAATATTGAAACGCGGAATCGTACTGGTTGAGCGGAATTTTTTCGGGGTCGCCCACTTTGCGCCGGCGCGTGCAGAACCGGCAGTAACTAGCGCATACCGGACTGACGAGGAACAGAGCGCGGTCGGGATACCGATGCGTGATATTCGGCACCGGCGAATCACCATCCTCGTCGAGCGAGTCGATGACGCCATCAACGACGTCGAGCTCCTCGACCGTCGGGATGTACTGCTGCCACATCGCGTCGCCAACTTCCTTGATGGAATTCAGCGAATGTGGCGTGATGCGCATCTGGAAGTTGTCGAACGCGGGGCGAAGTGCCTCGACATCGATGGCGTCCCCAAACTTCTCGTGCAGCTTGTCGAGAGTGGCAATGCTCTCGTCCTTCAGGATTTTCTGCCAGTCACTCATTATGTAACCGCTCCATGCGCCGTCAATCCAGTAGAAAGGGCGCGGCTCTGCAACCGTTTTGTGTAAGTGATCCGATCGTCCGCTGGCGCATAGAAATCCCGCGCGCGAGCGGCCTCGACGTAGCCACGGCGGACATAGAAGCCGCGCGTGTTTCCGTAGTCGGTTCGGGACGATGTTTCGACTACCAGCATTCTGGCGTTCAGTCCCTTCAGCCTTCGTTCAACCTCATTCAGGAGGATGGTTCCGCTACCCGACCCCTGCACGGCGGGATCGACGGCGATCCAATAGAGATCGTACGTGCGATCGGCGCCGGGCGTTGGTCCGTAACAGGCAAAGCCGGCCAGCTCCTCTTCCGGGGTGAAGGCGCCGAGGAAGAAATAGTCGGAACTGGATGGAGGATTCACAGTGGTTGCGCGCGATGCAGCATCTACGCCAACCGATGCACCAAACACGGAATCAAAAAGCTCAATCGCGACGTCGATCTCTTCCTCGCGGAAGAGTTTTGTCGCGTCGAGAATTGCGCGGACGCGCGGACGATCCTTCGGCGACATGTAGCCGACAAAAAATCTCGTCATCGCATGCCGGAGAGATGGAGCGCCCGCTGCCAGAGATCCGGCGAGACCTCGACCTTCTGACGAAGCGCGCTCTCGCACACTCGGCGGATGAGCGCGTTGTAATCCAGCCCGGCGACTCGCGCCATCCGGGCGAGGCCGGCGTCCGGCGAGATGTCAGGGTTCGGATTTACTTCGAGCAGCCACGGCCGGCCGGTGCGATCGATACGCATGTCAACGCGTCCGTAACCCTTTCCGCCAACTGCGTTCCACGCCCCAACGGCAATTTGCTCGATTTCGCGCGTGAGCTCAGCGGAGAGATCCGCCGGGCACGTCGGCATCGCGCCGAGATCCTCCTCGCTCCCGGTGATCCACTTCGACTGGTATGAGACGATTTTCCACATCCCGCGCGGCATTTCCCCGAAGTTGATCTCAGCGATCGGCAGGATTTCGCCATCGACGACGCCAACGTTGATCTCGCGGCCATCGATGTATTGCTGAACGAGAACCTCGTCCCATCTCTCGTGCATGGCGTCGATGCGGCTGGCGAGCGCGCGCCCGCTTCGGACGACTGAGCCCTGCTCGATGCCGATGGATGCATCTTCCGCCGCCGGCTTGCAGATCGCCGGAAATCCGACTTTCACCGCCGCTACGTCGCCTTTTCGGGCGAGCGACCAGCGCGGTACGGGAAGACCGGCCCGATCGAGAACGGTGTTGACGACATTCTTGCGAAGGCAGAGTGCGGTCGTCGTGCTCGAGTTGCCCGTGAATGGAATTCCGAACAGCTCGAGGACGGCAATGACCATCGGCTCGAATGAGGCGACGCCATCGATGCCTTCGCACAGATTGAACACGAGGTCGAAGTGGGCGCGGCGCACGCGCTCAACCCATCGTCCATCGGGATTCACCGGAACCCGGACGTGCGCATGCCCCCAGTCGGCGATCGCGTTCTCGACCGCTTCGACTGACTCGAGGATGAGCGTGTCCGGAGTTGTTCCGAGCGCCGACATCCCGTCGAACAGCACGCCAATTTTCATGCTTGCGCCCCGTCGCGCCGGGTTGCCCGCAGCGCGTTGAATGTGAAGCATCGGACCAGCGAGCGAGGTGTTCGCGCGCAATCCGTCCAGTGTTTTCGTCTAGCCGATCAAGCTGCGCGCGCCCTGCCAGGAGACTTGCCGAGCGCGACGCTCTGTCGCGCGGCGGCAAACCTGAGACACGACTGGATCAGTTCGTTATAACTCATCCCCGCCGCGCGGGCTGCTTTTGGAAAACACGAATTGTCCGCGGGATTTGGCAGAATTCCCGGAAGTGGATTGACCTCGACCACATTCGGCGTTCCGTCGGCAGCGAGCCGGACGTCGATCCGCGACCAGTCGCGGCAACGGAGCACACGGTACGCGTCGAGCACTACCTGCTCGATCGCGCTCGTGAGCGATTCATCGATGTGGGCGGGACAATCGAACATCTGAAGCGGGCGCTCGGGGCGGTCCCAGATCCACTTGGCTTCATAGCCGTAGATTGGGAGCGCGCCGGCTGGGAGACACTCGAAGTTGATGCCGACGATTGGCAGCACTCGCGCTTCGCTGTCGTTACCGAGCACCGCGCAGGTGAACTCTGCACCCGGGAGGAATTCCTCGACGATCACCGGCTGGCGGTAGGTCTCGAGAAGAAACGCCGTCTGAACGGCGAGCTCTCTCGTGTCACGGCAGAAATTGCGTTCGGTGATTCCTTTCGACGAGCCTTCATGGATCGGCTTCGCGAACAGCGGGAAGCGGAGGTCGCGGGTCGCGGCGAGATCGCCACTGTGGCTGACGACAGCAAACCGGGCCGTCGCCACGCGATGGTAGGCGAGCATCTCCTTTGTTCTGGCCTTGTCGAGGCAGATCGACAGAGCAACCGGATCGCTGCCTGAATACGGAATTCCGAAGAACTCGCAGATCGCCGGAACGTGCGCCTCGCGGTTCACGCCGTGCTGGCCTTCGGCGATGTTGAAGACGATGTCGGGCCGCGACTCCCTCAGCCTCTCCGGAAAGCTGTCATCCGCTTCGAGACGAATGACGTCACCGATTTCTTCGAGGGCACCGGCAACGGCATCAATGGTATCGATACTGTCCCACTCGGCAAACTCGTCGGCAATACTTGGAGGGTCTTCCTCGGGACGGGACGTTTCACCGTCAGTCGGAGTCTGGTTCCGCGCGGCCACCCCGGTCGGGGTCGAGAGCTCGGTCGGCTCTGGTTTGAGGTTGTACGCGAAACCGATTCGAGTCATTCGGTACCTACGAAAATGCGCGGAGATGATTCACAGTTGCGCAGTATAAGAACCGCATTTCTGGTGCGCAATAATTAATCGAATCGAATTAGTGCTTCCCCGCGAAAATATTTTTTTCGTCCGGACCTTTTCCGCGAATTCGCGAGCCGCGACTTTTCCGCGCTCGGGAAAGCGCCGAAAAAATCTCACACCTTGTGGTAGACGATCCTCGCCGCCTCGGCCCTGTCGCCGGCCGGATAAATCTCGAAGTCCGAAAAGAACGCCGGCGCCTCAGCGAGAAGAATCCGGAGCATCGCCACCGCGCAGCGGCGAATCTCGAACTCCGCGCCTTCACTCGACCTCAGCTCGAGCATCGTGCGCCACGCCCGTGCGTTCGCCGTCACCACGATCTTCGTCTCGGTGGAATTGGGCAACACTCCGCGCGCGGCTTCGCGAGCCATCTTCCGGCGATGAATCTTGTCGCTCACCCACGCGTACCGCGTCATGAGCTGCTCGACGAGGGTGACATAGCTCCGCTGCGCCGTCTCCACCTGGTCGCGCCATGTCGCCTCCAACGCCGCGTCACCGATTATCGCAGGCGGCATCACGAAGTTCGCCGTTGACTCGTCCACATATCGCTGCGATAGCTGCGAATACGCAAACCCCGCCCGATGACGAACGAGCTCGTGAGTCAGTGACCGGCTGACTCCCTCGAGCAGAAGCGAGTAGTTCGCATGCTCGAGAACGCTGCCGTGGCCTTGCTTCTTGATGTTCTCGAGATACTCGCGCGTATCGCGGCTCGCCGGATTTTTCTGGCTCATGTAGCAGAGTCTGCCCGCAAACTCGGCCAGCCTCTCCCCGTCGGTGCTCTCACCAAGCCACGTAACAGGAAGATGCTGGGGCTCAGCGAAAGCCGGCCGGGAAAGAACCGTGATGCGGGGCTCGAGAAAGATCACGTCGAAAAAAAGTGAGAGGTCAGGGCGTCTGGCGAGCCGATAAGCTAGTCCGACCCGGCCGCGGGTACCAGCGCCAGGCGCAACTCCGAATACGCGCGGTCGTCCGCGACATGATCGAGGGCCTTTCGCGCTGCATCCGGAAGCGGCGCGAGCGCGGGATCATACTTGATGTCGCCGAGCGCGCGCTGCTCGCCGAGCGGAATCTTGACGCCGGGATTGAGGATGCCCCGCGGATCAAAGGCGTGTTTCACGGCCGCAAACAGCGCCAGCGCTTCGGCGGTCCACATGCGCTCGAGCAACGGAGTCCGTAGCCGACCGTCGCCGTGCTCGCCAGAGAGAGTGCCCCCGAGCTTGGCGGTCAGGGCCACCACATCGCCCAGAAGACCTTCCACGTCGTCGCGCCAACGCGGTTTACTGACGTCGATCAGGGGATTCACGTGCATGTGTGCGTCACCCGCGTGCCCGAAGATCACGCCGCGAACGCCGCGACTCGCAAGCGCCTCGCGGACTCCGCGGACGTAATCGGCAAGCATCGGCGCCGGAACCGCCCCGTCCTCGATGAACTGCATCGATTTGAGCGATGGGTCGAGCTTCGCGAGAATCGGGCTCGCCGCATGGCGCAACTCCCAGATGTCGCGCAGGTCCATCGGTCCCGCCGCGAGCCTGATCGATGTCGAGCCAAACTCCTCGAACGACTGAGCAAGCTCCCCGGCCGCCAGATTTGCAGCTTCAACGCTGTCTGCTTCCACCTCAGCAATGAGAACCGCTTCGGTCCCCTCCGGAATTGACTCGAGTGCGCCGACCTTCTGGTGACTCCCGCCCGACGCCGCCACTTCCAGGAAAGTATTGTCGAGGAGCTCGCACGCAACGGCGCCTGATGAGCGAGCCATGACCGCCGCTGCGACAGCGTCGTCGAGCGAGCTGAACGATCCGAGCACCCCGCTCGTCGCGTTCGGCGCGTCAATCAGCGCCAGCCGCACGCCGACGATGATCGCGAGCGTGCCCTCACTTCCGACGATGAGGTCAACGAGTTCCCCACTTTCCGCGAACGCGTGGATTCCGTATCCTGAGGAGTCCTTCGCGAGGCCGGCGTGCCATGGGTCCGCCTTCATTCCTTTCAACAACACCTTCTCGCTCGCACCGGCAATGAACCTCTCGATCGGAGGTGAACCCTCCGGGATTGGCTCGCCCCGCTCGATGGTCGTGCGCGATCCATCCTCGAACACACAGTCGAGCGCGAGCACCCAGTGGCGCATCGATCCGAATCCCAGCGTGTGCGCGCCGGCTGCATTCGTCGAGGCCATTCCGCCGATCGTACAGTAGTCTCCACTCGACGGATCGACTGGAAACCGGAGCGACTTCTCGAGCGCCGCGGCATTGACGGCGCCCCGCAGCGCACCTGGTCCAACCCACACCGATTTGTGCTCGACATCGATGTTGCCGAGAAAGTTCATGCGGCTCAGATCGACAATTACGCCGGGACCAATTGCACCACCGGCCATGCTCGTCCCAGATCCTCGCGGAACGAGACTCAGCGAGCTTTCACTTGCCCACTTCACGAGGGTGACGACATCGTCCGCATCAACAGGAACAGCGACACCGGCGGGAACGATGCGCGCGACGCCGGCCGCTTCGGAATACACGGCCCGCGCAATCGCATCGGCGCGGTAGATCCCCCGAAAACCAGATGGTGGCAGATGGCACTGACCCGCCGCGCGACTGTTCATAGCCCGAGCGGGCTCACCTTCGGAGGATCCTCGGAGTAGTCGTAGAAGCCCTTGCCCGATTTACGCCCATACATGCCCGCCATCACCATCCGCCTGAGCAGCGGCGGAGGTGCATACCGTTTCTCCCGATACTCGTCGAACATGATCTCGGCAATCTTGTACGTCGTGTCGAGACCGACGAAATCGAGAAGCGTGAACGGTCCCATCGGGTAACCGGCACCGAGCATCATCCCTTTGTCGATATCCTCGACACTCGCCACGTTGCTCTCGAGCGCGTTGATCGCGTCGATCATGTACGGAACGAGAAGGAGATTCACGACGAATCCGGAACTATCCTTCGCGCGAATCGGCTCCTTGCCGAGACGCTTCACAAAATCGAAGGCAGTATCGGCGGTCTCGTCACTCGTCGTGATCGTCTTCACGACTTCCACGAGCTTCATCAGCGGCACGGGATTGAAGAAATGCAATCCCAGCATTCGGTCTGGCCGCCCACACGCCGCCGCCATCGCCGCGATCGTCAGGCTCGAGGTATTCGACGCGAATATTGTGTTCGCTCCGCAGACAGCATCCAGCTCCGACCAGAGCTTGTTCTTGAGCTCGAGATCCTCCACGACTGCCTCGATTACAAGATCACAGTCTTTCAGCTGTGCGACATCGGTCGTGAACGTGAGATTGTTCAGCGTGGTGTCACGCTGCATCTCGGTGACCTTACCGCGCTCGATCCCCTTGTTCAGCATCTTCGCGATTCCCGATTTCGCCTTCTCGCCGAGCTGATCGGATACTTCGCGCACCACTGTTGGAAATCCGGCTGCGGCGCAGACCTGAGCGATGCCGCTTCCCATGAGCCCGCCGCCGAGCACGCCGACAATCTGGATCTGTTTCACTTGATTCTCCGATGGGAGCCGAACTCAAGCCGATCAAGTGTCTGCTCGAGCGCCAGCTGCGCACGCAGCACGACCTGCCTGTGTCCCTTGCCAACCTGATAGCCCGCCGTTGCGCCGAGCAGCGTCGGTACTGCGGCGGCACCCCCGACAATCATGATCGCTTCGGGCGCGGCGACCAGAGTGCCGAGTATCGCGACGACCCCGCTTCCGAGAATTCCGGCGACAAGCGCGCCCGCGCCGACGCGAACGCGCGCGCTTCTCGCCATGGACAAATCGGCATCGAGTCGCACGAGAACTCTCTCGCGATCCACCGGGAGAATGGTTGCCGCCACCTGGCTCGCCCGAGTGAGATGATATCCTCGGCCGCCGAGGTTGAGGCTGCGCTGAAGCTGGCCCATCACTCCCGACTTAGGCTCCCACGTCACGCGATCGGGGAAACGGCGTTGAACGCGCAAACATTCCTCGCGCTGCATGTGATTGTCGAGGACGGCGAGAATTTCCGGAGTTGTGCCCCTCACTGTGCGTGATGCCGTCGCGATGCCCGGCCCGGTGATACCAGCAACAAATCCCTCTTCTTCGACAACGGCGATTCGCGAGCGCTCTTCGGCCAACGCCTGAGAAATGGTGTTCGGGCTGATCCCGGCTTCCTTGCCGATCTCCATCAACTCGTCTTCCGTCAGCATCCCGCTCGAGTCGGTACTCGCCGATGTGACTTGAAGCTCGGAGGCGCGCGCGAGAATCCGCTCGATTGCGTTGCGATCGAGCGGAGGGTTCTTTGCCGGAAGATTGGACGGAGCGTCAGTCATTGCTCCGAAAAGTAAGCGGCGCCGCGCTGCGCCGAGGCATCGCCAGCGAGTTAGTCTAAATCCGGCGAAGCGGTGGTGAGCAAGAGATCAGATGCCGCCGAGCACGACGTCGACCTGGCGCGAGATCGCGATCCGGATCGCATCGGGAAGGGGAAACGCGATGGCGAGCGATGCCGTCGCGTTCGAGCCGATGCTTCGGTTCGCCGACTTGAGATAATATCGCGAATACCCGTCAACGAGATCCGGCGAAACTTTTGAGAGTAGAATCGCTCCGCCGCGTACCGATCCGGCCGCGATGTACCGGTCGGCGAGCCCCATTCGCTGGTCTGTCGGGGTGACGTTGTCTCTCACCGCCGCCTGAACGATGTTGCCGGCAAGCTCGTGCACGATGACATAGATCGCCTCGACGGCGTCGGAGGGCCGAAGCGGGAACGTCACCACGCTCGTGTTCTGCCGTTTGCCCGCTGACAACGTGCGGCCTTCACCGTCGAGCGGAAGCGACAACAGAATCTCACCGCCCGCCTGGCTCGTGTTGTTGAGGAAAGTCTGAAGCCGCGGGCGATACGTTCCCTGCCAGAGATTGTCCACCGACGTCACGACGGTCGCGCGCTCGCTCTGCTGCTGGTTCCAGTAGGCGCGATAAAAACGTGAATCCTCGTCGCGCACCGACTGAATGAACAAGCGCAACCAGTCGCGGTCGGACTGTGTCGGGAAATAGCCGGCGAGAAGCTGAATGAGCGACGCGGCCTCCTGACTGCTCGCTGCCCGTGGATTACCATCCGCGCGATAGAAAAAGTCGGCTGCCTGCGCGAGCTCGTCGAACGAATCGAAGTACAGTGGAATGAACTGCGCATTGACGAGCTGGCTGTTCGTGCTGAGTCGCGCCCGAAGCGTCGATGCATTGGCGTCGAGTTGCGTCGTCACATTGCTTCGCCGTTTCAGATCGTTCATCTCCGCCTTGTATCCGCGGCGAAAGAATGGAACGAGGGTCGTGTCGTCCTGGATCATGGCGAAACCGTGAAGCCAGAGATCGACGTGCTCCCGCGTTCTCACCGGCCAGACAGCAGCCGGAGTCGAGACCGGGCCTGACTGGCCGGTGCGACCGTCGGGGTTGCTGCCAACCCCACCGTTGGGCGGCAGTCCGGCAGAAGCACAGGCGAGCGACGCTACGATTCCACTTATCGATGCAAGTCGCGCGATTGAGAAACGCATTTCTCGTCTCCGGGTTGTCGCGCTTGGCGCGAACGTCAAGCCCGGCAGAGTGCCGCCGGACTACTGAATAGCTTCTACGATCACGGCGATACCCTGGCCGCCACCAATGCACGCGCTGCCAAGGCCGTACCTCTTTCCCTCGGCACGTAGCATATGCAGTAGATGGGCCGTTATCCTCGCCCCCGACGCGGCCAGGGGATGGCTGACCGCAATCGCTCCTCCCTGGCGGTTCAGCTTGTCAGTTGGAATCGCGAGCTCGCGCTGCACTGCGCACGCCTGCGCCGAGAACGCCTCATTCACTTCGATGATGTCCATGTCGTCAAGGGTGAGCCCGGCAGCCGCGAGCGCTTTCTTCGACGAGGGAACCGGACCGATTCCCATGATCTTCGGATCGACACCGGCGATGCCCCACGCGACCAGCCTCCCCAGCGGCTTGAGTCCTCGCTCCCGAGCGAACTTCTCACCAGTGATGACCATCGCACCCGCTCCGTCACCAATGCCCGACGCATTTCCCGCGGTGACGACGCCGTTCTCCGCGAAGACCGGCTTCAGCTTCGTCAACCCTTCGATGGTCGAGTCGGGACGCATGTGCTCATCGCGCGCGAAGATCTCGGTTTGTCTGGTTTTCGGATTTCGCACCGGAATCCCGATCACTTCATCGGCGAATGCGTTCGCCGCCCACGCATCGCGCGCGAGCTGTTGAGACCGCAGCGCGAACTCATCGACACACCCTCTGTCGAGCCCGTACTGCACCGCGAGATTCTCCGCCGTCTCAGCCATGGCGAGTCCGGCGTGACTGTCCCTAAGTGCTTCCCACAGCGTGTCCTCGAGTGGTGGCGATTTCCCAAATGGAAGTCCCCAGCGCACCCGCGCGACGTGCGGCGCCTGCGACATCGAGTCGGCTCCGCCGACTAGACACACAGTGGAATCGCCGAGGAGAAGTTCCTGAGCGCCGCTGACGACAGCTTGAAACCCCGAACCGCAGAGCCGGTTGAGCGTCAGTGCAGAACTTTCCTCGCGCATGCCCGACTTGAGCGCGACGTGCCGAGAGAAATACGCGGAATCCGCCGTGGTGTAGAGGACGTTGCCGAAGATCGCGCTGTCGATTTCGTCTGCCCCAACTCCGGAGCGCTCGATAGCGGCTTTCGCGGCATAGGTGGTCAAGTCGGTGCAGCTGATGTCCTTGAGCGATCCGCCGAATGTTCCAAACCCGGTCCGAACGGCAGACAGGAAAACAACACTTCCGGAACTGGTGCTCACGGCCTTATCCGACCCCGCGGCCGCACGTCGCGCAAAATTTCCATCCCTTCTCGAGCTCGCTTCCGCACGCAGGGCAACGCGAGACTGAAAGATTGTTGCCGCAATGCGGGCAGTAGACAACCGTCCTTCCCTCGGGCAGTGTGCCACCGCAGAACGGACAGCCTTCCGGAACTGCCGAATTCAGGAGGGACGACAGTGCTTCAGGCGCAGACGCGGGCGCCGGTGTGCTTGGCGGAGCTTCGGATGCTCCAGCGGCCGACACCGGAAATGTCGCGTTGATGGATCCTGGTGCAGCTGCGCTCGACGGTGTCGTGTCGCCTGTCGTCGATGCGGAAGCACCGGAGGTTACGGATGGGTTCAATCCTTCAGGCCTGGCAGATGAAGTCGCGGGCGCTGATGCAGGTGCGGATGAGACCGGTGGCGCCGCAGTGGCACCAGCCGGCTCGGCCGACGCGGTCAGTGCGGGAATCCGTCTCAGTGCTTCCGGCGCGAGTGAGACTTTCGACTCCGAGAATTCCCGAAACGCACCCGGGTCCATGTGTGACGCGCCAAGCTCGGCTTGAAGCTTGTCGCGCATCGCCTGGTCTGCGAGCAGATAGTCGCGCTCTCCGGACAACAGCCGCGTCACGGCGATCTCGTAATCCTGGTTGGTCTCGATTCCGAGCTCGCGCCGGTGATGGCGATACGGAATGAGGGTTTCGTAGAGTTCCTGAACTGTAAATGGAAGTGTCAGGTATTCAGAATGCCGGTGGCGGATGTTGCTCACCAGCCGATGAAATACTCGATCTAGATCGTCCATGCTCTCGGGCTCGGCTTGAATGTTCCGGGATCGGGAAATGGCGCGACCTCCCTGAACCCATTTCTTCCAATCTTCAGCTGCGACAGCCAACCATCGAAATTTGACGGAACGAGCCCGGTCGAGTTCGACTGGTCGGCGGCCGCGCGCGTTGCGAGATGGTTTGCGTACTCGTTCTGCGGCTGGCCATTGTGCCCGCGCACCCAGTTCCATTGAGTGTCGAAGGAATCGACAGACCTGACTGCCTGCTGCCACAAAGCGAGGTTCTCGATTGGGCCTGCTTTCCGGCGCCACCCTCTGGCAATCCATCCAGCAACCCACGAGCGCATCCCTTCGACAATGTACTTGGAGTCGCTGGTGAAGACGACGCGAAGTGGCCGCTTCATTAACGCGAGCTCGGAAAACGCCTCGATGACTGATCGGAGCGCCATCCTGTTGTTGGTCGTGCCCGGCTCCGAAATCCAGTAGTCCCAGCGCGTCAGAGCTCCCGATGCCGGCTCCAGCATTTCGAGGACTCCGCCCGCGCCACCGGGATTGCTGCCCTCGCGTCCGTTGCCGAGGCATGATTCGTCGGCGTAGATGGCAACGAGTGCGGTGTCGGGAGAAGAAGCGATTGCTCTCACCGGTTCTGTAGCGAACAGATCGAGCGTCATCGAGTCAGAACGTCGAGGTGCTCGATCTCGTCGAGATAGACGGTGATCTCCGTTCCTGTCGTCGGATGCAGAACGGATACAGCCTCACGCTGACCGTCCTGGAAGATCCGCTGCGGGATTCCAAGGTATTCGGTGCCGCGGCGATAGATGGAGACACGGCGCGAATGAGTCACCGCGCCCTCCAATGCATCGTATTCCTTGTGTGTCAGCTGCTTCAATCTCTCTCCAGCATCCATTCGCGCGCGACGTGAGTGAGCACACTCGTCGCCCGAGTGATCTCGCTGATCGGTACATATTCTTCGGCTGCGTGAGCCAGCGCGATATCGCCCGGACCAAAGCAAATGGCCTCAATCCCGGCCTCATTGAGAAGCGCTGCATCAGTCCACGCACTCAATCCCTCAACAACCACCGGCAACTGCGATTCTCGCAACGCCCGTTCCAGCATCCCGACAATCTCCGAATCGACATCGACGTCACTCGGAGGCTGCGCGGAGATCAATCTAACGGTCGCGTCGAGGTCTGGACGCCGGCGCTTCACCCGCGCAACGGCAGCCTCCACTTCACGCATCGCGTCGCCCCCCGTTTCGCCGGGAATCGTCCGACGCTCAATTGCGAGTGTGCAGCGATCGGGGTAAGTGGACATTCCGATTCCGCCAGCGATAGTCGATGCGTGCAGTGAACCGCGGCCCAGCAGCCGGTGCGACTTCGTGTGGAGTGTCCCGGCGTCGAGCTCGTCGAGCTCGGCCAGGACCAGCCCCGCGTGCCGGATGGCGTCGACGCCGATGTCGTAGCGGCTTCCATGGGCAGCGCGTCCCATGAATGTGATTTCCATCCACGCGAAGCCGCGATGCGCGGGGCAGATCGAGAGCCGGGTTGGCTCGGTCAGAATGGCGCAGTCCGCAGTGACGCCCGAGTCGAGCAGCGAGCGCATGCCGAGACTTTCGTACTCTTCGTCGGTGACAGCGGCGACGATGATCTGGCGGCTGCTCGTGGATCCGCACTCAGTCGCGGCGGCGAGTGCGGCGCAACACATGGCAGCGACGCCGGACTTCATGTCCGCCGATCCGCGTCCGTAGAGTCTGTCTCCTTCGATGGGCGCGTCGAATGGCGGATGCGTCATGTTCTCCACCGCGACGGTGTCGAGATGGCCGGCGAACAACAGCGCTTTCCCGGATTGCGGTCCGATTCGCGCGACAACGTTGGGGCGGCCGGGAACGGAGTCGGTGAGGGAAACGTCGAACCCCCAGCTTTCGAGAACGCTCGCCAGCGCGGCGGCAGCCTCCGCTTCTCCCGGCGAATCGGGAGCGAGGGTCGGGTTTCGCGAGTCGATCCGGATGAGTGCCCGGGACAGCCCGATCGCGTCGCCCCGGGCAACGTGGAGCGGCGCAGCGGTCACGCGGCCGGCCTCTGGTCGCTATTTGCGCTTTGGCTTCGCTGCTTTTTTGACGGCGGGTTTCTTTGCCGCCGGCTTTTTTGGCGAGCCTTTTTTGGCGAGAGCCGGCCCGGTTTTTTTTGAGGCGGGCTTGGCGGGCTTGGCGGGCTTGGCAGGCTTGGCGGGCTTGGCAGGCTTGGCAGGCTTGGCAGGCTTGGCAGGCTTCGCGGGGGCTGCTTTGGTGGTGGCTTTCTTCGCGGGCGAGTGGGCGGTCGCGAAGGGCTTCGGAGCGCTCTTGGGGGCTGTTTTTGGAGCCGGCTTGACGGGCGCTTTCCGGGCAACGGAAGGAGCGGATGCTGCGGGCGGAAGCGTCGCCGCCAGCTTCACTGGCTCAGCGTTGGGAACGGGGGGTGGAACGATCGGCTTTCGCTTCGGCTGGTGTTCTTCTACCTGTCGAATGAGCTTATCGGCCTCTTCCTGAGTCATCTGGCCGCGGCGGACCATGAACTGGACGAGATCGCGGGCGCTTTCCATGACGAAGCCGGTCAATCCGGCGGCGGCGTTCACGACATCTTTCATCGCTGCGGACATTTTGCTACCCGCTTCAAGGCTGATCTCGTGGGCCTTTGCCGCCATCTCGGCGACAGTGTCCTTGACGTCGGCGCCGCGGTGTCCGGGGCTGCGTTTTGGGGGAACTGGCGGGGCGCCATCAGGGACGGCACCAGCAACGGTACCGGGCTCGGGCGTCTTGTCGTTCTCGGCCATCACACGCTCCTTATATGTGTGCTGAGGGTGCGGATTCGGAGGGGAAACGACCTCAACGCGCGCGATTACCGGGCATCGCGGAGGTTGCAAGCGGGCGTAAGTATATGATTTTTCGTGTTTAGCACAAGTCAGGAGACGTAGGGCAAAATGTGACCAGCGTCAGTTAACGAAGACCCTCCGGCCTCAGATATCGAACCACTTCACCAACATCAAGACGACATTATATGGCCATATTCGTTAGAATTCTCGATCTTTCCCGCATACTCGCTGGCCCTTTGTGTACGATGACACTCGGCGATCTCGGCGCGATGGTTATCAAAGTCGAGCGTCCGGGAACCGGGGATAACACGAGGTCGTGGGGCCCTCCGTTCGACAATCGGGGCGAGAGCGCCTATTACCTGTCCGTCAACCGGAACAAAAAAAGCATCGCGCTGGACCTCGAGCAGGAGCCCGACCGCGACCTCATTCTCCGCCTGATCGCCGAAGCAGACGTCGTCGTTGACAACTTCAAGCCCGGCACTCTGGAGCGTCGCGGAATCGACCCGGGTGACCTGATCCGGAAGAGTCCCCGCTTGATCTGGTGCACGATCACCGGGTTCGGCGAGAAAAGCAGCCGAGTGGGGTACGACCTCGTCGTGCAGGCAGAGAGTGGCTGGATGGCGATCACCGGTGAACCGGCCGGAGAGCCGATGCGGATTGGAGTGGCACTCGCCGACATCATCGCCGGCAAGGACGCAACAATCGCCATTCTCGGCGCACTGGTCCGTCGGGACGCGGGCCCGGCGCCGATGCCGGCGGGCGAGCGCCGGATTCACATCTCGCTTGCTCAGAGTGCGCGCGCCGCCCTCATCAACGTCGCCCAGAACTCGCTCGTGACCGGTGTCGACGCCAGACGGTGGGGCAATCAACACCCGAATCTGGTTCCATACCAGCTTTTCCACGCGGCCGACCGGCCGATCATCCTCGCCGTTGGAAGCGACAGCCAATGGACCGCATGCGTGGCGGCGCTCGAGCTCACCGAGCTCGCGCGCGACGAGTCAATTGCAACGAATGCTGGAAGGCTTGCGTCACGTGACCGGATTGTGGCGGCAGTTAGCGAACGGCTGCGCTCGCGACCCGCGAGCGACTGGATCACTCGTCTCGATGACGCGGGAGTTCCCTGCGGAGTCGTCAAGACTGTGAGTGAGTCATTAGCGGAGACCGATGCATCCCCGCTCACGGGGATCCCGCCGAGTGTTCCGGGAAGCGTGCGTCTCCCGCCGCCGATGCTGGACGAGCATGGCGGCGAGATTCGGACGCTTGGCTGGAGCGCATTCGACGAGCACAGTAATTAAAATCCCGACGAGATTCGGCTTGAGTACCACATCTTTGTTCTATCGTCGCCGCAAAAACAACATTAGACTAACCGCAGACTAGCCGCGTGACTACATCTGCTCCCACTGTCGAGCCTCTCGATCAGGCCGATGCCGATCAGGAAATCATCACCCGCGTTCTTGCCGGATCGAAGGACGCCTTTGGCGTTCTGATCCAGCGCTACAGCGATCCTCTCTACCGCCACGCTCTCGGAATGACGGGAAGTCCCGATGTGGCGGAGGATATTCTTCAGGCGTCCTTCATCAAAGCGTATCAGCATCTCGGCGAGGTGCGGGGCCGGTTCGATGCCTGGGTCTTCCGGATCGTTGCGAATTCCTGCAAGGACTGGCTCAAGAACATCCGCCGAACGCATGTGAGTTACGAAGACGATGATCAGCCGTCGTCGTTCTCGACGCCCGAAGAGGAGATGGACCGCAACGAGCTGCGCACCGATCTCGAGTACGCACTGGCGCGGCTTCCGGAATCTCTTCGCGAAGCGTTCGTAATGAAGCATGTCGAAGGCACGTCGTACGAAGAGATGGCGGTTCTGCTTGAGACAACTGTTGGAGCTCTCAAAATGAGAGTTCACCGCGCGCGGGAATCGCTCCAGGCACTACTCGAGGAGAAGTACGCATGACAGACGAAACACCCGGGGCTCCGGCTCCGGAACGCCCGATACATCGAAAAACTCCACCCGCGACGCCTATGGTTCAGGCGTGGCTCGACGGAGAAGAGCCACGCGACCATCTCGCAACGGCCGACGAACAGGAAACGGCCGAGCTCTGGACGAGGATCAATAGCGAGGCTGCGCAGCTCAGACGGCGAAATACCCCCATCCATCTGCAGAGCAAGATTCTCAACTCGCTGACCGATCTCCCGGCGATCCCGGATGCCCCGCCGGATAAGGGGTTCAGACTGACCACTCCTGCAGCCGTCATCGGGGGCGTCGTGATTGTGGCAATCGGCGCCCTTCTGGGGTTCATGCTGGTTCGCTGATTCCCCGCTGGTCCAGTATTTGAACGCCAGTTTCGGGCTGTAGCCGGGGCTGGCGTTTTGCATGTTCGGCCTGCGCCTTGCATTCTTTAGGGTGTGTCAGACTGACTTATTGCTCACCGGGGGGAGATGATGAAGCTCAAAATGCTGGTTGTGGCAGCCGGAATGATGGCGATGCCCGCGATGGGACATGCACAGGACATGTCAAAGGATTCGATGAAGATGAAAGGCGACACGATGATGAAAGGCGACACGATGATGAAGATGAAAGGCGACACGATGATGAAGATGAAAGGCGACACGATGATGAAGCACGACGACTCGATGATGAAGCACGACGACTCGATGAAGAGCGGCTCTGGAATGAAGA
>JBBSFT010000036.1:0-21810 GCA_038254845.1 Gemmatimonadales bacterium
CCGGGCAACCGCGCAATCGGCGTGGTCGTCACGCAGGATGGAGCACCACTCGCGTGGGGCGGTCAGATTCGAACTGCCCTGACAGCCGACTCCGGGACCAGCGTCATCACGACCCCGTTCTATACGTCGCTCCAGGTCGCGATCAGCCACGGTCACCGGCGCGCGGTGGCCATGTCGATGATTCACGCCGAGCCTCCTGCCGACCGTCTCGCCGATGCCATCGATCAGCACGTTGCGGCCAGGAAAATGGTTGACCTGTTCCGGTTCGGACTTCCGTCCGAAGGCACGGGAGAGTTGGTGCGCAGCGCCGCAAGGGCTCCACTCTTGCGAGTCGATGCTGTCCCGCTTGCCCCGGACGTACTGCGATTCCGTCAGGCCGCCGCGGTACGAGCAAAAGGCACTGTCGTACTCGGGCTTCTCATCATGCTGATGCTCGCGCTCGCGTGGTCAGATCGGCGCGCGGCGGGGCTTCGACTGGCGACGCTGGCAATCGCGCTTCTCGCCATCGCCCTCGTACCGTGGAACAACTTCTCCGATTCGTTCCGCATCTTCGACCCGGCGTTTTTCTACCTGTCCAACGCCGGTCCGTTTGCGGCGAATGCCGGTGTCCTGTCGATGTTTGCCGCGCTCCTGCTGATCGCCGTGCTCGCCATCGTGCGATCGCGGCGTGCACATCTGCCAGGCTGGCTCGCTATCGCGGGCAGCATTATCGCCGTTCCGCTTGGTCTCGTTGTCGTTGCCGTTGCGGCAAACGGGATCTCTGTTCCGCCGGGTGGATCGACCATCCTGCTGTGGCTTTCGTGGGAAGTTCCGCTCTTCCTGATCCTGTTCGCGTTCTGGCTGGTGGCCCTCTGGCTGGCGATGGATCGAGGACAGCAGGGGGGCGCACCTCGCATTCGCGCAACTGTGCTGGTGGCGATTGCCGCCGGTGTCGTCGCCGTCTCCGCTGTGTGGAGAACGACCACGGCGGAGCGGCTCGCGTTGGCCAGCCGGGACGTCGCATCGCTCCAGCAGCCGGAAGGCGACGCGTCATTTCTATTGTCCCGCTTCGCGCAGGAGCTTGCCCAGTTTCCCACTCCCGGATCGCGAGCAGATCTGCTCAAGCGCTATGTGCGGTCCGATCTTGCGGCGGCGGACCTTCAGGTTTCGCTCGGCGCGTGGAATCGGGAAGGCACCCTGGAATCGAATCTCGACCTCGCCGCACTGGCGTTTGATTCGGCATCGCTCAGCGGAACCGTCGCTGCCGCCGCGTCCAGTGGCAAGCCGGCGATCAGAGAGACACTTGGTCCAGCAGGGCGCCAGCTGATGATGGCGGTACCTCATTCACAATGGGGAATCACCAGTATCGTGGTGTCACCGCGCACACGGTTGGTGGAACAGAATCCGTACATGCTGCTTCTCGGCTTCGATGTTCCCGCGCAGGCCGAGGCGCCGTACACGCTCACGCTTGCTGACGTCACACAAAGCGGACAGCTGCAGCCGGGACGTCTGGTGTGGAGACGATCGGGTGATCAGTGGCACGGAGACGAGCTCATCGCAACTTCGCGCGGCCCGGCGCGCGCACATGTTGAGGTCGATCTCAGGTCGGAGTGGACGAGAGCGGTTCGCGGTACGCTCATCGTAATTCTCAACGTCGCGATCGCCGGCCTGTTATGGGCCATTGGGGCGATGGCCGAGGGCGGCTTCTGGAGATGGGTGAGGCGTCGGTCGTCGCGGTGGCTTCGCAGCTACCGGGGGCGACTGAGTCTGGCCCTGTCTCTTTTCTTCGTCGTGCCGGCAGTCACGTTCGCCACGTGGTCGTATAAGCGACTTCAGGTTGACGACCGAGGCGTGCGCGAGCTCCTCGTGTACGAAACGCTCCACCGCGAGACCTCGGCCAGCGAGCCGCGATCTCCTGATGCGACTGACGACACTCCCCTCTTCTTGTATTCGAGTGGAATGTTGTCAGCAAGCAACGACTCGCTGTACGCGATGTTGTCGCCCGGCGGCAGCGCATTGCCGCCTGCTGTTCAGGTCAGCCTTATGAACAGAGGCGAGCTCACGGCGGGTTGGCAGCAACGAATTGCCGGCACGAGCCTGTTCTGGGGCTACCGCGCGACGACGGGAACCGACGGTCAGCGACTCGTGCTTGCCGCGCCAGCGCGCAGCGATGAACTCGTGCTCGACCGTCGGCGCCGCGACCTGACAATCCTCGTGCTCTTTGCCACGGCTCTCGGCGCAATCGCCGCATTCTGGTTGAGCGGAATCGCGGCGCGCATTCTGGCGCGCGATCTCGAGCTCAGCCGGATCGAAGTCTCCCGTGCCGAGCGCGTGCTCGCGTGGGGAGAAATGGCGCGCCAGGTCGCGCATGAAATCAAGAATCCGCTGACCCCGATTCGGCTTGGCGTTCAACACCTGCGCCGCGCGCGCCACGACCCGCGCGTGGATTTCGACCGCGTGCTCGACGAGAACGTGACGCGCATTCTCTCCGAGATCGATCATCTCGACGAGATCGCGCGCGCATTCAGTCGGTACGGAAGTGCGCCGGCCGATCTGCCGCCGGCAGAGGACATTGACATTGCGTCCATCTTGCGCGATGTCGTCGGCCTGGAGAAAATCGGAATTGGCGGAGTTCAGTGGCTGCTGAGCGGAGCGGACGAGCCAACCGTTGCTCGTGCACGCACAGAAGAGCTTCGTGATGTTCTCCTCAATGTGTTTGAGAACGCGAGACTGGCACGTGGGCGAACCGTCACGATCAAAATGTTTCACGGAGACAGAGCCGTCATGATCGAAGTTGCTGACGACGGCTCGGGCATTCCCGCGGCGGCCCTTAACCGCGTGTTCGAGCCACATTTCTCGACGCGCACGACAGGCAGCGGACTCGGCCTCGCGATCAGCAGGCGGCTGCTCGAATCATGGGGAGGCAAGATCGAGATCGAGAGCCAGGAAGGGCACGGCGCGAAGGTCCTGATCACATTGCAGGCGTCGCTCTCGTGACCGCTCCACGGCGCACGCCAGTAGATCCGCGGAAGCCGGTTGTTCTCCCGCCGCATATTGCGGGTTGGCAGCTCCCGATGGGATGGGTATGGGGAAGCGAGGGGTATTTCGGCGATCGCCGTCACTACCAGCAGGTCATCGATGGCCTGGGTCGGTCGCTGTCACTTGCGACGGCGCCGGATCCGGCGCACCACGACTGGCTTTTTTCCGAAGCGCGCCATCTCGCTCATCGCAACCATCCGACAATTCCAACGACGTACCACTTCTGGAATGCGCAGAGTGAGCGCCGCGGACCGGGATATCTGCGTCGCTGGATCACCGGCGAAACAGTGCGTGCGCACCTCAAGCGGCTTGGCACTGCCGAGATTCCGTACGTGCTGCAGGTGTTGCGGGGCGTCGCGTCGAGTCTCTCCTATCTGCACGACAATGGGACGACCCATGGCGCGTTGACCCAGGACACCGTCTGGGTTGCTCCGACTGGCCGATTGTGGATGCTCGAGTGGCAGTGGGCGGTTCCGCGCGACGAGCTTCCGGCCGGGATGAGCCCGTTGCTGCCGGGAGGACTTGCGGAGGCGCATCGTCCGCCAACCGCGCGGCCGCCGGAGTGGAACGACACCGAATGGAATCCCACGGCGGCGAGCGACCAGTGGCAGCTCGCAGCAATCTGCTTTGCCGCGTTGACGGGCGAAGATCCGCCGGCGAGTGATGTCCCTCCCGTGCGATTGATCAGACCGGAGACGCCCGCCAGTGTCGCCTCGGCGATTGACCGCGCGTTGTCGCCCAATCCAGTCGAACGGTACTCATCGGCGGCGGCGATGCTGCGAACTGCGGATCGCGGCTATGCGACGCGTGGATCTGTTGTCGTGCCGCTCGCCGAGCCGGGGGTGCAGGCTGGAGATTCCACGCACGAAGCGCGCGTGCGATGGGCGCTTGGCGACGATTATGAAGTGTTGTCATCGCTCGGGTCGGGGAGCTTTGGCCGCGTGTGGCGCGCGCGCGATTTGTCGCTCGAACGCGAGGTCGCGTTGAAGGTGCTGCATCCTCACGTCGCTGCGGATGCGCGAGCGGTCAGCGCGTTTTGGAGCGAGGCGAAGCTTGCGGCGCAGCTCGCGCATCCCTCGATCGTGCCGATTTACGACTGGGACAGTCGCGGCGATCTGTCGTGGTACACGATGGAGTTGGCGGATGAAGGCTCGGTGGAGAACCTTGTCGCGCGGAGTGGGCCGCGGACGATCGAGGAGATTGCTCCGCAGGTTGAGTTGCTGCTCGACGGACTCGCGGCAGCCCATGCTGTCGGAATCGTGCACCGCGATCTCAAGCCGGCGAACATTCTCATCGACCGCTATGGCAGATGGAGAATGACTGATTTCGGAATTGCCAATGCGACGGGTGAAGATGCGTTTGGCACGACTGGTACTCCGGCGTTTGCCGCGCCGGAGCAATTGCTCGGTGAGCCGCAGGGATCGTCGGTTGATTATTTCGCGCTGGCGGCGATTGTGGCGTTCGTGCTCAGCGGGCAGCCCCCGTTCGGCGATGGTGAAGCAGATGTGATTGTCGCGAGACAGCTTGGAGGAAAGTTCGATTCGTCGCTGTTTGCGCCGTCGATTGGTGATTGGTTGAAGCGGGCGTTGTCGGCGAGTGTTGAAGCAAGGTTCGCCGACGCGGTGGAGATGAAGGAGTCGTGGCGTGTCGCGGTGCGTGCGGCACGCCGCCGTGAGCGAGCGGCGTGGTGGCGTCGAAACTCGGGAAAGCACAGTGTCTGAGAGTCGAAATTGCTGCGCAATCGCGCTACGAGGGCGGTTGCTGGCTCCGAATTTGCAAGCCCGGTTAGCGGCTACGTAGGATGTGAGCCGAACGACTCAACGCATTGGCTACCATATGTTTGCAACTCTCCGTCAGAACAATGGATGCAGATGACCCGGCTGGCTGGACGGCTAGCGCGTCGAGAAAATTTCGCTAAGTTTGGCGGCTGGCATCTGATTCTCGCATCGAGAGTTGGGTGCCTACGGGCATACATCCTGCCTAACGGCAATCGCGACAACGATGTTCCGGTTGTAGTAGCTGTATCCACCATTCGCAAGAGGTAATTCATCATGATAAGAAGACGTTGGACCGTCTGCGCAATGACGGCCTTGCTCTTCGGCGGAACGGCCGCTGCACAAGAGCCGGGCACGCTGTTGCTTGGCGGCTTTGGGCAGTACACCAAGTTCGACAGCAAACTGAACCTTGAAAATGTGTTCGGCGTTGGCGGACGGGTCGGCGCCTACTTTGCTCCGAACTGGAATCTTGAGTGGGAAGATTCCTACAACAAGCCGAAGCAGGAAGCAGCAGGCCAGACCGGAAAGATCTGGTATGGTCCTGTCTCGATGCGCGTCCGCTACAGCTTCCCGTTCGCGGGTCTCGCCGCGTTTCACATCGGCGCCGGGCCGGTCCTCACGTCGTATGCCGGCTACGAGCCGGATGAGCCGACGGGAACGGACCTTCAGATCATCCGCCAGAATCGCCGCGGCTACAACTACGGCGGCGAAGGCGATGTTGGCTTCACGTTCGGTCTTGGCCCGGTGTCGGTTCGCGTAGACGGCATCGCCGACTACATGCCGAACGGCGGCACCATCGGCGGCAGCACGAGCGCCAGGTATGACAGCCATTACAACCTTCGTGGCCAGGCCGGACTCGAGTTCCGTCCGAATATCGGCGAGCTCTTTGGCGGCATGGCATCCAACGCGAGCCTGGCTCCGTATGCCCCGTACGCATTCTTTGACACACTCGGACCAGATGAGTGGGCGCTGCCGGGCATGCTCGAAATCGGCGCATTCGGCCAGTACACGCATTTCGACAGCAAGGCGCCAGGCAGTCCGAAATCCGGTATCGGTTACGGCGGACGCGTCGGTGTATTTCTTTCCGATACACACTTTGAGCTGGAAGGCGACGGACAATACACGCCGAATCGTGCGCGTGATCCTCTCCCGCGGCTTGGCTTTAACCGCAACGACATCACGTACTCGTCGTTCGCGCTCCGCATGCTCTACAACATCCCCGTCGCTTCGCGCGTGCAGTTCCTGCTCGGCGCCGGTGGCGTTCGCACGAACTACAGCTCGGAGGGCTTCACCGCGAACTCGGATCGTCAGTTCCAGTTCAACTACGGTGTGAGCGGTGACGTTGGTCTTCGGTTTGGTCTCGCCAATCGTGTCGCTCTTCGCGTTGACGGTATCGCCGACTACATGAAGGACACGAAGAACCTGAACCTGATCGGTCGCGCCGGCTTGAGCCTCCTTTTTGGTGGCGCTCGTCGCGAAGCCATGTGCACGTACGCCGGACTCGAGAACATTCCGATGTCGAGCCCGCAGTGCGTCGCTCCGCTTCCGCCGCCGCCGCCGCCGGCAGCGATGTGCCCGTACCCGGGTCTTGGTGGAATTACACAGGCTGATCCTGCCTGTATCGCTCCGCCCGCACTCGTTGCGCTCGACACGGCAGCGATCACCGGCCCGATCTACTTCGACTACGACAAGTCCGACATCCGCTCCGATGCGGCCGCGACCCTCGATCGCAAGATCCCGTGGCTCACGTCCAACCCGGGAATGCGGATCCGTATCGAAGGCAATGCAGACGAGCGCGGCTCGGATGAGTACAACCTGGCCCTCGGTCAGCGTCGTGCCGCCTCCGCGAAGCGTTACCTCGTCGAGCATGGCATCGATGCAGGCCGCTTCGACCTGGTTTCCTACGGTGAGGAGCGCCCGGTTTGCACCGAGCACGATGAAAGCTGCTGGCAGCGCAACCGTCGCGATGATTTCGTAATCGTGACGATCGGCAGCGACAACATCGTTGTCCCGCCTGGCGGAGAGTAACCACCAGCGGTTGCACGACGTTTAAAAAGACGGGGCGGCCAGGTGGTCGCCCCGTCTTTTTGAAGTTGCCGGCCTTCCACTGGCAAACTCACAACTGAATGACTGTTGACTCAAAACTCCCAACTCAGCTGGGTTTAAAGCGAACCAAACCCCCGATTCCGGCGTATAATAGACTCAGCAACCCCAACCCCGATCATCCCCAAAAACCTGCCCGATAAATGAGGTCATCCATGACATTCCGCATTGTTGCAATCGCCGCGGTTCTCGCCGCCGGCACGCTCGCCGTGAGGTCGCAATCGACCCCGGCTCAAACGCCTGCCAAAGTCGGCGGGTATCAGCGTCCCAACGACGCCGAGCTCAAGAAGAGACTCACGCCGCTGCAGTATTCCGTCACGCGTCACGATGACACCGAGACGCCGTACCGCAATCAATACTGGGACAACCATGCAGCCGGCATCTACGTGGACGTCATCTCCGGTGAACCACTGTTCAGCTCGCTCGACAAGTACGAGTCGCATACCGGCTGGCCCAGCTTCACGAAGCCACTCGAGCCTGCAAATATCCGGACGAAGACGGATCGGATGCTCGGCTTTGCACGCACCGAAGTCAGGTCGGCTCATGCGGATTCGCATCTCGGCCACCTGTTTGACGACGGTCCGAAACCGGCGGGGAATCGCTACTGCATGAACTCGGCGGCGATGAGGTTTGTGCCAGTCGCTCAGCTTCAGGCGCAGGGACTCGGCAAATACCTGCCACTGTTTCAGAAGTAGCAAGCTGTATGGACGGATAAGCCCGCCGGTTGCGATGACGCGACCGGCGGGTTTTTGCCATATGCGAAAGCGGCGTCTTACGACGCCGGCCTGACCGGGAGTGCTCTTCCTATCAGGCGGGAGAGGGATGACAAGCGGGTGAAAGGGATCCTGCTTCCCTGAGTCATGGTGTTGAAGTTGAACGATGCTGGCAGCGGTCCGATCGGCGGCAATCATGGGAATCGAGGCCTACGACATCATCGTCGAGGTTGACGCTGCGGCGGGATTGCCGCAGTGGACAATGGTCGGACTTCCATTGGGCGCGGTCAAGGAAAGCAGGGAACGCGTTGGTGCTGCGCTGGTTAATTCAGGATTCACGATGCCGCCGCGCAGAATAACCGTGAACCTCGCACCTGCGGACGTTCGCAAGGAAGGCACTGCGTTCGATCTACCGATTGCGATCGGAATTCTTGTGGCCACGGGCCAGCTCTCGCCCGCCGCCGTCGAGGGAAGGCTGTTCGTCGGCGAGCTGGGGCTCGATGGAAGTCTTCGGGGAATCCGCGGTGCGCTCTCCATCGCGCGGCGCGCTGGCGCGTGCAGCGCGATTCGCGAGCTCGTTCTTCCTCGTGTCAATGTCGCCGAAGCGGAGAGAGTGAGCTCACTGCGATTGTCAGCGCCTGTCGATTTTCGGACACTCGCCAATGAGTTGCGCGACGACTCACTGACCGTAGCCGTTCCGCCGTTGGTCGCGGTGCGAAGATCCGGCGAAGTGCTCGATTTTGCGGATGTCGTCGGCCAGCAGAGTGCAAAGCGCGCGCTCGAAGTCGCTGCGGCCGGCGGTCACAACGTCATCATGATCGGGCCGCCCGGTGCGGGGAAGACAATGCTCGCGCGCCGACTCTCCGGGATTCTTCCCGAGCTCAGCGAGGATGAATCGCTCGAGGTGATTGCGATTCACTCCGTTGCCGGCACGCTTACCGCCGACTGGCTAGCGTCTGGCACACCGAGACCGTTTCGGGCACCACATCACTCGATCTCTAGCGCTGGACTCGTCGGCGGCGGAAGCTCGCCAAAACCCGGTGAGGTGAGCCTAGCACACAATGGTGTGCTCTTCCTCGACGAGATGCTGGAGTTTCCGCGATCGGTGCTCGAGGGCCTCCGCCAACCGATGGAAGATGGTCGCGTTGTCATCTCGAGGGCGTCGATGTCCGTCCCGTTTCCGGCGCGGTTCACGCTCGTCGGCGCAACGAACCCGTGCCCGTGCGGCCGCCTCGGTGACACAACCGGCACCTGCACGTGCACACCGTCGGATATCGAGCGATACGCCAACCGGATGTCGGGTCCCCTGGCAGACCGAATCGACATGCACGTCCCTGTTGGTGCCGTCGCGCTTGTTAATTTGAGCGGCGATCACGACGAAGAACTGACAACTGCCATTCGCACGCGCGTGGAATCGGCTCGCGCTCGCCAGCGCGTCCGCTTCGCGCGACTCGGCCAGGTCACGTGCAACGCCCACGCACCGGGCCGGTGGATCGATGCTCACGGATGCGTCGAGAAAGACGCGCGGGCACTCCTTCAGAAAGCGGCGGCGACGCTCTGTCTGTCGGCGCGAGGATACCATCGCGTTCTCAAGGTCGCCCGCACAATCGCCGATATCGACGGAGGGGAGAACATCGAGCCGCGGCACGTATCCGAAGCCCTTCGATATCGTCCCGCGGCACGAACGCCCTGACCCGGGGTGGAAACCGAAACGCAAACGCCACCTCGCGCGTCAATTTGGACGCGCCACAACGAGCGCGTGTTCGCAAGGAATCGACCCACGGACAGGGAATGCCTCAGTCCCAGCCGATCGTACCAGATCTTTCCGCTTCCAGCCAGCCCGGCATGTATGCGTCAGCGCCGCTCTATACAGCGCCGGTCGTCAATGTGTCACTGTCGGAGGTGCTGGCGGCAATGTCCCGCGCTCTCGATTTGACCGAGGGTCGCAGCGAAGGGCACACGGTCAGGACATGCATCATCGGCATGCGCATCGCGTCCGAGCTCGATCTCTCGGCCTTTGACAAAGTCGCACTCTATGGTGCGCTGCTTCTCAAGGACTCTGGGTGCGGCGGCACCACCCGACTCGATGAAGTAGTAGCGGCCGCGGCGCCGGAGCGCCTCCCGGCGCTCAACCTCGACGTCATTCAGCAGAAAACGCTGACTGTCATCCACTCTGCCGGTACTGCAAGTCGAGATTTGTTGCGAAACAGCATGAATGGCCTCCTTCGGCGAAAGAGCAAGTCTCTCCGGTCCGCCCCGCCCGTGTTATCACGTGCCGCGCGCGGTGAGAGCATGGCGCTCCGCATGGGCTTCTCGACAGCGACGGCCGATGCGATCAGATGCATTGACGAGCACTGGGATGGCTCGGGCGAGCCCGACGGCAGTCAGGAACACGAGATCCCGCTCTTCTCGCGCATCATTCTACTGGCCCAGGCGCTCGATGCGTTTGTCACGCAGCGCGGGCTCGCCGCCGCACTTCGCATGACCCGCGAGCGCAGCGGACAGTGGTTCGATCCAAAGCTCGTGCGCATCGTTCGCAGCTGGCGCGAAGACACGGAGTGGTGGGAGATGCTGATGTCGCCTGATGCAACCGCCGCCGCTCTCGCGGCCGAGCCACAGCAGCATACGCGGTACGTCGATGACGCCGGTCTCGATTCGGTCTGCAAGGCGTTCGCCGAAATCATCGACTCGAAGTCGCCGTTCACGTATCAGCACTCCACGAACGTCGCGAAATACGCGCGAGCGACCGCGTTTGAGCTGAGCTTCGAGAAGAAGGAAGTGCGCCAGCTCAATCGCGCGGCGCTGTTGCACGATGTCGGCAAACTGGGTGTCGCGACGCAAATCCTCGACAAGAACGGCCCGCTCACCGCGCAAGAAAGAGCCGAGATGCGGCGGCATCCGCTGTACACGTGGGAAATCCTCCAGCGGGTTGGCGCATTCTCGAGCTTTGCGCGGACCGCCGCTCTGCATCACGAGAAGCTCGATGGCTCAGGCTATCCGTGGGGCGTTCCGGGCGACGATCTCGACGTCCCGGCGCGGATTCTCTGCGTCGCCGACATGTACGAGGCGCTGACGGCAAACCGTCCGTATCGCTCGGGCCTGAGCCGGGAAGTCGCGCTCAAGATGATTCGTTCAGGCAGCGGCACGTTGGTGTGTCCGCTCGCCACCGAAGCGCTCACTGAAGCGACGCGCCACCTCAAGGTCGCGCTCGCCTCCTAACTCCACCCGCCGTAGGCAACAAACGATTTGGTGAGTCCCGCGACCCGCTCGTCGTAAATCGTCGCGCCGGGAAACAGCGACCCAAATTGTTTCTTCGTGAGGAGACGGATGGAATCGACTTCGGTTCGCGCCGCGTCGAGATCGGGGATCCGCTTATACCAGCCGACATCGAAGCGATGAACCATCTGCGCTCTGACTTCTGACGGAAGGTACTGAAAGAACGGAAACAGAAAATGCGGCTCGAGCGGGAAACGCCGGTTTGGTGTCTGAATGAAGTAACGCTTGCCAACCCGCATCACCTCGTGCGCCATTCGCCGCTGGTCCGCGTAGCTGCCAACGTGCTCGATGACGGAGTTCGAGAAGACGACGTCGAACGACTTCGTGCCGAATCGCGACATGTTCCGCGCATCGCCTGCGGCACTCTGAAATTTCTCCGACACAACTGGCTGATGGTCGATGTTGAGAAGGGTGACTCTCACGTCGCCGGGGTCGTCACCCGTCATCAGCGTCCAGAACGCCTGCGTTCCGCCGATATCCAGAATCTCGACATGGCCTTTGACGGTTGCCAGCAACGACAGAAAGAGCGAGAAACGGGCGCGGCGCATCCGCGTCGCCATCGACGTCCCACTGTTGTTGTCGGCGATCGACTTGAGCACCGACTTGCCAACCCCTGCTGACTCCGGCCGCGGCGCGAACGTCACGCCGGCGCGAGCTCGAGTTGTTGCACAGCACGTTTCACACGTCGCGGCGCCGACTCCATCTGCGAGATCGTCACCACCGCTCCGGCAAACCAGAAATAGAGGTACGAAAGGACGAGCGCGTTGAACACGACTGCCGTCAACGCATTGAGCATCACGCCGATTGTCGTGAATAGCACGACTGTACCCATGAGCCGGCGGTTCACCGTCTTGCCCGAGCGTGCGAGTCCGAACGACTTGTAGAGAATGCCCGCGAAAATCGCCAGATGGGCGATGAGTCCCTCGATCCCGAGCTCGACCGCGTACTTCAGGTAGCTATTGTCAGCCGTCAGCGGATCGAGCCCGAACCTGATTGCCGACTGGTCAGTCGTCCCGAGCCCCGAGCCGAGCGGGCGGTCGAAGAACGCGGTGAGACCTTTGCCGAGGTCCTTCGCGTGTGACGCGCTGCTGCCGGTCTGCCATGTCAATGTGTCCCACGCAAACCCAGCGAGTCCCGGAACGGTAATCAACGCTACGACGATCGACACGCCGGCGACGATGAAGCCGGCGACAGCCCATTCCGGCTTCCGCAGCATGATCACCACCATGATGAGCTGAACGAGACAAACGACGATCGTCATTCGCGTAATGCTCAACAGCAGGCCGGCCCAGATGATCACGTACTCTATTTTCATCGACAGTGTCACTCGCTTCGCCTTCCCAAAAACCCACGCCGTCGCAATCGGCAACAGGATGAGGAACGGGATCGCAAAGCCCTGACTCGAGAGATAAACCGAGCCCGCGCGCTGCATCTCGACGCTGCCGACGCGGGTCCAGTAGTTCATCGGCAAGCCAAAATCATTGCCCGCGGTGAACGCCGAAACATTCAGAAAATCCTGGAAGTAGGATGCGACGCCGAGGAGAACGAGCATGTCGGGGGTGACGAATACCCATTCGACGACGGCGATCGCGCTCGTGAGAAGCACGATGATGTAGAGTCGCCGGAGGGTCTGGGGATCGTCCACAATTTCCGGCGACGCGCGCCCCACGAAGTAGAGCAGCATGAAGAACGCGATATCGCGCAGGCCATAGAGCTCTGTGCCAGTCGGGAGCTCGATCTCAAAAACGCTTCGGCCCGCGACGAGAAAAACGAGCGCGATCGTCATCAGCGATCCGACCGCGAGATCGATCCACGAGATTGCCACCCGCGGCCCTCGGCCGGTCAGTGCTCTCACGATCGCGATGACAACCATCGCGACGACGGCGATCTCTTTCCACGACGCCAGCGCGCGCACGGTCCCGGCCGCGAGGCCGAGTCCGCCAAACAGCATCGCGATCAGCAGGCTGTGAAAGGGGAGTCCCCACGAAAACGCGGGGAGCGCGACGCGATTGAAGAAAGTCCGTGGAGCCGCGGCAGCTTCGCTCATCGGTTGAAAAAACTAACCGCGTCAGCCCGCCTGTGCCTCCCCGGAGTTCCCGGAGACCAACAACCGCCGCAGGCGGCGCGTATGACACATATCCGCCTTCCTGGCGCCAACGAACAATTCAAAACCAATGAAGTTCTTCTCCATCGCGGCACTCGCCGCCGCAATTCTATCTGCGCCGCTCGCTGCTTCGGCCCAGGTCGGGTCGACGACCGACATCATCATGGGCCAGGTCACCAGCCCGGAGGGGAAACCGCTCCCGGGCGCGAAGGTCGAGGCGACATCGGCTGAAACGCAGATCACCCGCACCAAAACAACCGATGCCGACGGCAGGTACTCGATTCTCTTCCCCGACGGGGGCGGCAGCTATCACGTTCAGGTAATATCGATCGGGTATGCGCCGCAGCGGTTCAACGTCGTTCGCAACAATGATGAAGACCGGCTCGTGCACGACGTAGTGATGGGTCGCAACGCGACGGTTCTTCAGAGCGTTCAGGTTCGCGCGGCTCCGGCTCGCAACAGCAATAACCAGCGGCCCGAAGCCGGCTCGACCGGGCGCGGCCTTCCGCCAGGCCTCATCGATCGCCTTCCAATCGACGCGGGCGATCTGAACGCGCTCGCAACTCTCGCTCCGGGAGTGATCGGCGTCGCCGGTACCGATTCGACGCCCGCGTCATTTTCGGTTGGCGGCCAGCCTGCCAATCAGAACAGCCTCACGCTCGACGGGCTGTCACTCGGCTCGGGAAGCGTGCCTCAGGAGGCGATTCGCAACACGCGGGTTATCACGAGCACCTACGACGTCGCACGCGGCCGCTTCACTGGCGGTCAGGTTGCCAGCACGACTCGTGGCGGCACGAACGTATTCGCCGGTGCTCTCAACTACGCACTTCGTGATCCGAATCTCGAGTTCGTCGATGACGGCGGAAATGCGTTCTCACAGAAGTACACGCAGAACCAGGTGAGTGGCGGATTTGGCGGGCCGATCATCAAGAACAAGCTGTTCACATTCGGCGCACTCACACTGACACGCCGCACCGATCCGCTTCAATCACTGCTCGCCGCCGACCCACTTGCTCTTCAGCGGCTCGGCACCAATGGCGACTCGGTCTCACGCTTTCTCTCGCTTCTCGATCGATACGGACTTCAGCCCACATCCGCGCAGATACCGGACGAGCGTCTCAACGACAACGCCTCAGCGCTGGTTCGCGTGGACTACAACCTCGGCGAAGCGAATACGCTGATGCTTCGCGGCGACTGGCGCGGCTCGATTCAGGACGCCAGCAGAGTGTCGCCCTTCGCGGTTCCGCATAGCGGTGGGGATGCAAAAGGATCGGGCGGCGGCGGCATGATCACGTTGACGTCTCATTACGCAAGCTTCATCAACGAGCTCCGCGGGTACTCGTCGATCGACAAGCGAAACACCGATCCATATATCAATATTCCATCCGGCCGCGTCATCGTTGCCGCGAATCTCCCCGACGGAACATTCGGCGTTTCGGCACTTCAGTTTGGCGTCAATCCGTCATTGCCGCAGGCGACAAAGAGCAGACTCACCGAGCTGAGCGACGAACTATCGCGGGTGTCCCGGAATGGCGCGCACCGTCTCAAGCTCGGCGCGCTGCTGAACGAAGAAGAGAGCAAGAGCGGCACGTTCTCGAACGCGCTCGGTACGTTCACGTTCAATTCTCTCGCCGATTTCGAGGCTGGGCTCCCGGCATCGTACACCCGCACGCTTTCCAGTCGTGACGGCAATGCGCGAAGTGTGAACTCTGCGTTGTATCTTGGCGACGCATGGCGCAGACCGTCTGCATTGCAGATGACCTACGGGGCGCGCGTCGAGCATTCCGCGTATCCTGACGCGCCGGCATTCAATCCCGCCGTCGATTCACTGTTTGGCCGGCGCACTGATGCGTTTCCATCGGAGACGCACGTGAGTCCGCGCGTTGGCTTCACGTACGCGTACGGTTTCCAGCCAAATGGCCCCGCCCTTGGCAGCATTCGCGGCGGCATCGGCGAGTTTCGCGGAAAAGCGCCATCGCAGCTCTTTGCCTCGGCCGCTGATGCAAATGGTCTCGCCAATGCGCAGTCACGGATTGTCTGCGTCGGATCAAAGGTCCCGAGTCCCGACTGGCAATCGTATCTGGCGAATCCCGCGAACGTTCCGGCAACCTGCAACGGCGAGAGCCAGCAATTCGGTAACACGCGCCGCAACGTGACCGTTTTCGGCAACGACTTCGCCGCGCCTCGCGCGTGGCGCGGCTCGCTCGGCTTCAATCGCCGGTTCGCCGAGCGGTACACCGTCTCGGTGGATGGGTCATTTGCGCATGGCGTGGCGCAGACCAGTGCTCGCGACTTGAATCTCGATACGACTCCCAAATTCACGCTCGCATCCGAAGGCGGACGGCCCGTATTTGCGCCCGTCACGTCGATCGTTCCGAAGACGGGCGCTATCTCGCTCACCGGTTCCCGGCTGCGGCCACAGTTCGGTGTCGTGAGCGAAGTCAATTCCGACCTGACGTCCGACTCTAAGCAGTTCACCGCGAGTTTCCAGGGAATCACGACGAAGGCAATTCTCGTCAATGCCTCGTACACGTTCACGCGCTCGATTGATCAGTCGCAGGGCCTGTCAACGTTTGACGGTTCTGGAGGCGGTGGCTTCGGCGGGGGCGGCTCCGGCGCGTCAACCGCCGGGAATCCAAATCTCGCGGAGCGCGGCACGAGCGATCAGGAGCGAAGGCATTCACTGATCGGAACCGTGACGTGGCCGATTAAGCCCGCCATCGAGTTCACTGCGATCGCGCGTCTCACATCCGGTGGTTTCTTCACTCCAATTGTTTCGGGAGACGTGAACGGCGACGGACTCCGCAACGACAGGCCCTTCGTGTTCTCATCAGCATCCGCTCCTGATTCGGCGCTGGCGAACGGAATGTCGAGGCTTCTCGCATCGGCTCCGGACAGAGCGCGCGAATGTCTGACCGCCCAGACCGGTACAATTGCGGGCCGGAACAGCTGCTCGGTTCCATGGGCGACGTCGTTCGATCTTCAGGCCAACATCAAGCCGGCGAGTTTCGGGCTGAATCGAAAGCTGACGATCTCCATTGTCGGCATCAACACGCTTGCCGGTATCGACAGGCTTGTGCATGGAAACGGCAATCTTCACGGCTGGGGCCAGCCGGCGTTTCCTGACAGAACTCTTCTCTACGTTCGCGGCTTCGATCCCGTCGACAAGCGGTTTGTGTATCGGGTGAACGAGCACTTCGGCGCCGCGAACGGAAGTCGTAATGCATTCCGCGTCCCGTTTCAGCTCGCGGTGCAGGGAAGGTTGACGCTCGGTGTCGATCCGGCACGCCAGCAGATGAATGGCGTGTTCGGTGGTCAAGGTGGCGGCCGTCCGTCTGTCAGCGACTTCCGCGATCGTCTCGCGCGCGCCGTGCCGAATCCGTTCAGGCAGATTCTCGATCTCAATGATTCGCTCAAACTCGAGCTCACCGCCGACCAGAAGACAAAGCTGACGACGCTCGGCGATACGCTTCAGGCGAAGGCCGATACGATCATCGGATCGCTTGCCCAGACGCTCGGCGACACCGATGCAACAAATGCGGATCCACTCCAGCTTGGCATGAAGATGCGCGGGAAGATTCAGGAGGGGAGAACACTTGCGCAAAAAGCGCTGAAGGATGCCGAAGCCACACTGACTCCCGAGCAATGGGCGAAGGTTCCGAAAGAGATCAAGGAGCCATTCCAGCGTCCGCGTGAGGGCGGCGGCGAGGGAAGATTCGGGCCTCCGGGCGGCTGATCCGGCGCGGGGCTTGCCCGTCATGACGCTGATGGGCTTTGCAGCGGCTCGTCAACGGGGGATATTCCCTTCGACAAACCTCGCTTCCCGGGTCCATCATGTTCGGTTGCTTCCGCAGACTTGGCTGTCTCGTAATTCTTCTCATCCTCGGCGTGATCGCGTATTTCAATCGCGACAAGCTCGAGGGCATGTACCGGCGTTATGCCGGCGATCGCATTTCGCCGACATCGACTGAAGTCCGCACGCCTGGCGAGTGGGAGCCGCTCGACGGCGCGAAGGCCACCCGCGGCCAGCGCCAGATCGAATCGCTGTCGCGGCAGAGCGGCCCGGTCTTCGCGAGCCTCAGCGCTGGCGAAGCAGCATCGTACATCTTTCTCGAAGCGTCGCGGCAGTTGCCGTCGTCCTCACAGAACATCACTGCGTCAATAAAGGGTGAACGGCTCTACGTCCGCGCAAACGTCGACCTCAAAGATTTTGGCGGGTCTGCCGCGCTCGGCCCGCTCGCGTCGATGCTTGGCCAGCGCGACACGGTCCAGCTCGGTGGCGTCATCCATGTGATTCGGCCGACTGTCGGTGAATTCCAGGTGCAGGATGTGAAGATTGGATCGTTTCCGATCCCGTCGGCGATTGTTCCGCGCCTGATCTCGACCATTCGAAAGGGCCAGATCCCCGATGGCGTCTCATCGAACGCTCTGCCGATGAAACTTCCTGCCTACATCGGCGACGTTCGCATTGCCAACGGTCGAATCGTCGTATACAAGAACGTTCCGTGAACCGCCGGATTCTCGTCGTCGATGACGAGCAGGGAATTCGGGCAGCGCTCGGTCAGCTTCTCGAATACGAGGGATACGAGGTTCGCTCGGCGTCAAATGCCGCTGACGGTATCGGCGAGTATCAGAAGTGGAAGCCGAATCTGGTCTTCATGGATGTGAAGATGGCCGGCACGGACGGAATGGAAGCGCTTCGAAAGATTCGCGAGATCGATCCACTGGCGACTGTCGTGATGATCAGCGGACACGCGACGATTCGTACGGCCGTCGAGGCGACTCAGCTCGGGGCGTACGAGATTCTCGAGAAGCCGCTCGACACCGATCGCATTCTCGTCATGCTGCGGAACGTGTTCGATCACATCAACCTGCGGGAAGAGAACTCGCGGCTGCGAAGCTTTTCCGGCTCGCCGTATGAGATCGTGGGCGAATCTGCGGTGATGAAGGCGCTCGTCGAGAAAATCGAGAAGGTCGGAGCGACGCCCGCTCGTGTTCTGGTCACAGGTGAGAATGGAACGGGGAAGGAGCTCGTCGCGCGAGCAGTTCACAGCCAGTCGTCACGCACTGGCAAGCCGTTTGTCGAAGTGAATTGCGCGGCGATTCCGGGCGAACTCATCGAGAGCGAGCTGTTCGGTCACATGAAGGGCTCATTTACCGGTGCAATCGCCGATCGCGCCGGAAAATTCGAGCAGGCGAATAAGGGAACGCTCTTTCTCGATGAGATCGGTGACATGAGCATGAACGCGCAGGCGAAGGTGCTTCGCGTTCTTCAGGACAATGTGCTGACGCGCATTGGCGGATCGAAGCCGATCTCCGTCGATGTGCGGGTTCTTGCGGCGACGAACAAGAATCTCGAAGCGGAGATCGCCGCGGGAAGATTTCGCGAGGATCTCTACTATCGGCTCAACGTGATTCCGATTCACGTGCCGCCGCTGCGCGAGCATCGCGAGGACATTCCGGCTCTCGTCGATCATTTTCTGTCGACAATGTCCGAGCGTGAGGGGTTTGTACCGCGGCGTGTGGGATCATCGGCGCTCGAGCGGCTGATGTCGCTCGATTGGCCGGGCAATGTTCGCGAGCTCCGCAACACTGTCGAGAGAATGCTCATCCTGGCTACCGGGCCTGAGCTTACGGCCAAGGATGTCGACAGGCTTGCCGGCGGTCGCGTCGCTGACGACACCGGATTCGGCAACCTTACCTCGCTCAAGACATTCGAGGAATTCAAGGATGCGGCGGAGCGGGCTTATCTTCTGAGCAAGCTGCGAGAGTTCGACTGGAACGTCTCGGAGACCGCCCGCGCTGTCGAGATGCCGCGGTCCAACCTGTACAAGAAAATCGAGCGCTACGCTCTCACGCGCGAACATTCATGACACTGCATCCCTAAATGAAAGAATTCAGGAATTTCATCGCCGGCACGTGGTGCCCGCCCGACTCCGGTGAGTACTTCGAGAATGGCAATCCGGCCGATCGCAACGATCTTATCGGCAGCTTTCCTCTGTCTGGCGTCAGCGACGTGCATCGCGCCGTTGAAAGCGCGAAGCGGGGGTTCGCGATCTGGCGCGCGATCCCTGCGCCGGCGCGCGGAGATGTACTTCGCATCGTTGGCGATCTGCTGTCGAAGCGGAAAGACGAGATCGCCGATGCAATGACCCGCGAGATGGGCAAGCCGTTGACCGAAACGCGCGGCGACGTCCAGGAAGGAATCGACACGGCCTACTATGCAGCAAGCGAAGGCCGGCGACTATTCGGTCGCACGGTTCCAAGCGAGCTCCGCAACAAATGGGCGATGAGTTACCGGCGGCCGATTGGAATTGCGGGGCTCATCTGTCCGTTCAATTTCCCGCTCGCCATTCCGACGTGGAAAATGTTTCCTGCGCTCATCTGCGGAAATGCCGTGATCTTCAAACCGGCTGAGGACGTTCCGCACACCGGTACGCTGCTCGTGGAAATTCTGCTCGAGGCGGGACTGCCGCCTGAAGTCGTGCAGCTCATCCACGGGTCGGGTGAGGACGCGGGTGCGGCGATGGTCGAGCATCCCGATATTCCGGTTATCTCATTTACCGGATCGACCGAGACTGGAAGTCTCGTTGGTGCCACGTGTGGCCGCATGCACAAGAGGGTTTCGCTCGAGATGGGCGGCAAGAATGCGCAGATCGTGATGGACGATGCCGATCTCGATCTCGCGCTCGAGGGTGCACTGTGGGGCGCGTTCGGAACGACGGGCCAGCGCTGCACGGCCACGAGCCGCCTCATTCTACAGAAGGGAATTCACGACAACTTTCTCGGCAAGCTCGTTGACAAGGCAAAGGCACTGCGGCTTGGCGACGGGCGGAAGCAGGGAACCGACGTCGGTCCGATGATTCACGAGGCGGCCGTCGCGAAGGTCGAGCGTTATATCGACATCGGCCAGTCCGAGGGGAATGATCTCCTTTGTGGCGGCGCGCGCGGCACTGGCGGCGGTCTCGACGACGGCCATTTTTTCGCGCCGACGATCTTTGCGCGTGTCGAAGCTGGCCAGCGGCTCGACCAGGAAGAGATATTCGGGCCTGTGCTGTCCGTGATCCGCGTCTCCACGCCCGAGGAAGCATTCGCCGTGAACAACGGGGTGAAGTACGGATTGTCGTCGTCGATCTACACAACGAACGTGAACGTCGCGTTTCGCGCGCTGAACGAGCTTGACAACGGAATTACCTATGTCAACGCTCCAACCATCGGAGCGGAGGCACACCTTCCGTTCGGCGGTGTAAAGCAGACGGGGAATGGGCACCGCGAAGGGGGCTGGCAGGTCTACGAGTTCTTTTCGGAGACGAAAGTCGGCTACGCGGATTTTTCGGGCACGCTTCAGCGCGCACAGATCGACAACTATCTTGGAACTCCCGACTAGCTCCTGGAGACACGGCGGCAGACGATGGTGAATGACGGGCGGCGCTCAGCCGCGCTCAGTCGAGTAAACGGACGCCCGAACGCCTCTCTCGTATTCGTGTGGGAGTGGTTTCGCTCGGTCGTGATCGCGCTCGCGTTGTTCTTCGTCGTTCGGTCCTTCTTCATCGAAGCCTTCAAGATTCCGACGGGAAGCATGGAAGGGACGCTGCTCGTCGGCGATTTTCTCCTCGTGAACAAGCTCGTCTACGGGGCCGAGGTGCCATTCACGAGCGTTAAGCTTCCGGCCATTCGTTCTCCTCGCCGGGGTGACGTGATCGTGTTCCAGTGGCCTGTCGACCGCACGAAGAATTTTGTGAAGCGGATTGTCGGAATGCCGGGTGACACGCTGGAGATGCGTGAAGGAAATCTCGTTCGGAATGGTCGCCCGCTGCGGGAAGCGTACGTGTCGCATACCGCGCCGGGGTCGGACGTGTCCGACGAAGAGTTCAACTGGCAGCTCGCATATCTCCTCGGCGCGCGTCACCCGGTGAGCGATGCACCGCGGTCGCCAATCGCCGTGCAGACGCTCGAGGCGAGTCCGGGCTATCACCCGTCGCGAAACAACTGGGGTCCGCTGGTCGTCCCCACTGGTAACTACTTCGTTCTCGGCGACAATCGGGACAACTCGCTGGACTCGAGATACTGGGGCTTCGTGGCAGACTCACTTGTGCGCGGGCGACCCCTCGTTGTCTATTATAGCTACGATCCTGACGGCGCCGTGAAACTCGACTGGCTCACTCGCGTTCGGTGGAAACGTTTTGGCGAGATGATTCAGTGATGGTCCCGGCTCGCCAACTCGGTGGCGGTCAGGCATTTTACCGTGGTCGTAGCAAGGAGCAGCATCGGGTATGGCGGTCTCGGTAAGCCGGAAGAACCAGTACGACGAAGGTTCGCTCGATCAATACCTTCGTGACATCAGCATCTATCCGCTGATCACCCGCGAGGAGGAGGTCACTCTCGCGCAGCGGATCCGCACGAACGACCAGGAAGCGCTCGACAAGCTCGTGCGATCGAACCTGCGCTTCGTGGTGTCTGTCGCGAAGAAGTATCAAAATCAGGGTGTGTCCCTCTCCGATCTGATCAACGAGGGCAACCTCGGCCTCATTCGCGCGGCCCACAAATTCGATGAGACGAAGGGCATCAAGTTCATCTCGTACGCGGTGTGGTGGATTCGCCAGAGCATCCTTCAGGCGCTCGCCGAGCAGTCGCGGATTGTGCGGGTGCCGCTCAATCGCGCGGGCGCGCTGCACCGCATCGGCAAGCGCGCGAGCACTCTGCTTCAGGAGCTCGGACGCCAGCCAACGCATCTCGAGATTGCGGAAGGCCTCGACATCACCGAGGAAGAAGTCGCGAAGACGATGCTGATCTCGCAGGTGCATCTGTCGCTTGACGCGCC
>JBBSFT010000037.1:0-21497 GCA_038254845.1 Gemmatimonadales bacterium
CTCGGCGTTCGCGACGACGATTTCCTTCATCTCGACCGGATGCTCGAACAGCCCTCCATCGCTTCCCACCTGCAGGAAGGTCTGGCCGCCGAGCGACAGGCGATAAATCCGTGAGGCCGACGCGTTGATGATCCGCCACCGCTGCACTTCGCCGCTTCTTATTGGAATCACCGGCAACTGCCGGCCGCTAACGAAATACGCATCTCCTTCGCGGCCGTTCACGAGATCAACCTGACCATGCGGCGACGTCTCGCTCGGGAAATCGACCGAGCCATCGGTGTTGAAACGGTTGTCCGAAAGGATCAGCAGCTTTTCGGGAAGTGAGGCCGGCAGTGGATCATCCGCGGCTCGTACTACAATTGCGCCGTACAGCCCCTCGGCGACCTGGTAACCCGTACGCTCGTGCGGGTGAGGATGGTACCAGTATGTCCCCGCCGTTCCATACGGAATTCTGAAGATGTAGTCGTGCGAGGTTCCGGGAGCAATTGGATACAGTGGACTCCCGTCCTGGTCGGCGGGAATATGAAGACCGTGCCAGTGTACCGTGGTCGCAACCGGTAGATCATTCCGGAAATGAATGATCACGTTGTCGCCTTCGCGCGCCTCGAGGGTCGGCCCCGGAACTGTTCCGTTATACGCGTAAACATCGCTCGTATGGCCCGGCACGAGCGACAGGCTTGCGCGAGAGGCCGTGAGCGTCACCTCGACGGTGTGAGCCGCGCGCGACATGTTCGGAAGCGTGGGAGGGCTCACCAGCGTATCGGCGTTCGCAAACGCGGGCGAAGACCGATGCGCAGTGGAAGCAGAAAACAACAATGTCGACAGCCAGATCAGCGCCGCCAGTAACGTCTGCGTCTGAGACAGCTGAGTCCCGTCCGGTTATTTGGTTCGCCAATAATGTGAGCGCCGCAGCCATTGGGCAAGCACTTTAAGGTCGCGTTAAACCCAGCCGTTGCCCTTAAACAGGCTACCCGACAAGATTGAGCAGGCGTCCCGGAACGAATACAATCTTTTTCGCCGGACCGGAAAGGAACTTGGAGATAGACTCCTCCTTCATCGCCAGACCGACGGCCGCATCCTGATCGATGTCGCGCGGCACCGAGAGCTTGCCGCGGGTTTTCCCATTCACCTGAACGGCGAGATCGATTCGCTCGGATGCCGCAAGCGCCTCGTCGAACGACGGCCAACCGGCGTCGAAGATGCTGCCCGAGTTCCCGAGTTTTTCCCATAGCTCTTCGGCGATATGCGGCGCGAACGGAGCGGCAAGCTGAACGAGCGGCGTAACCTCGACGCGTGACGCAGCGCGCTCGCCGCGGCGAAGAACGTTCATGTACTCCATCATCGCCGCGACGGCCGTGTTGTAGCTGAGCCGGGGAATGTCGTCACCGACTTTCCTGATCGTCTGATGCAGCTTCCGAAGGACGTCCGGATCTCCCGATGAACTGTCTCCCGGCGATTCAACGGCCGATGTCACCGACGCCCAGAGTCGGTCGAGGAAACGCTTCACACCGGAAATGCTCGCGTCGCGAAAATCGCCACCTTCCTCGAACGGACCAAGGAACATGAGATATGTGCGGAACGCATCCGCGCCCCACTTCTCGATGTAGTGATCGGGAATGACGACGTTGCCTTTGCTCTTCGACATCTTCGCGCCATTCCGGATGATGAGTCCATGCGCGCGAAAGCGAGTGAACGGCTCCTCGAACTCGAGCAGTCCCATGTCGTGCAACACCATCGTCACGAATCGCGAGTAGAGCAGATGCAGCACGGCGTGCTCGTTGCCGCCGATGTAGCTGTTCACCGGCAGCCACCGGTTCGTGATGGCCGAGTCGAAGGCGGTCTCGTCGATGCCGACGCTGGGATAGCGGAGGAAATACCAGGCGCTGTCGAGGAACGTGTCCGACACGTCGGTCTCGCGCCGCGCCATCTTGCCGCATGTCGGACACGGTACACAGTACCAGTCTTCGTGGCGGGCGAGTGGCGAGATGCCAGAATCGTCCGGCTTGAAATCCTCGACATACGGCAGCACGACTGGCAGATCCTTTTCCGGGACGGGGACTGCGCCGTGCTCGTCGCAGTAGATGATCGGAATTGGCGGACCCCAGTAGCGTTGCCGGGAGATGCACCAGTCGTGGAGCCGGTAGTTGATGACCGGATGGCCGGCTTTTTTTTCTTCCAGCATCGCGACGATCTCCCGCTTGGCTGTCGCCACAGTCATTCCGTCAAAGCGGCCCGAATTGACGATGATTCCCCGCTCGTTCCCGGTGAATGCTTCATCGAGCGGCGCGGATGGCTCTTCACCTTCACCGCAGACGACGCGAACGATCGGAAGACCGAACACTTTCGCAAACTCGAAGTCGCGGTCGTCGTGGCCAGGCACCGCCATAATGGCACCCGTGCCGTATTCCATCAGCACGTAGTCGGAGATCCAGACAGGAATCTCCTTACCGGTTGCCGGGTTCGTCGCGTACGCGCCGGTGAACACACCCGTCTTCTCGGTGCTGGACTTGCGCGTGACCAGATCCTGTTTTGCGCTTCTGACGAGATACTGATCGACGGCTGTTCGATACACGCCGCCCGTGAGCGTCGCCACCATCGGATGCTCGGGTGCAATCACGAGGTACGTTGCGCCGAAAACCGTGTCGGGCCTCGTCGTGAAGACGCGGATTGAATGCTCGCCGCCATTCTTCGTGACGGTAAACGAAATCTCGGCGCCTTCGGACCTGCCGATCCAGTTGCGCTGCGCAGTCCTGGTTGTCTCCGACCAGTCGAGGCCGTCGAGATTCGCGAGCAGGCGCTGCGCGTAGTTGCTGATCCGGAAGAACCACTGGCTTAATAGTCGCTGCTCGACGGGCGTGTCACACCGTTCGCACGCGCCACCGACCACCTGCTCGTTCGCGAGCACAGTCTTGCAGCTCGGGCACCAGTTCACGGCCGCCTGCTTCTTGTAGGCGAGTCCCTGCTTGAGGAGCTGGAGGAAGACCCACTGCGTCCACTTGTAGTAATCGGGGCTTGTGGTATCAACCGATTTCGACCAGTCCACCATCAGCCCGGCGCGCTCAACCTGGCGCCTGAAATTCGCAATGTTCTGCGGAATCAGGTCCATCGGATGCTTGCCGACCTTCAGCGCGTAATTCTCGGAATGGATGCCAAACGCGTCGTAACCGAACGGCTCAAACACGTTGTGCCCCTGAAGCCTCTGGAATCGTCCATATACGTCCCCCCCGACGAACGCGAAGAGGTTGCCGACATGGAGCCCCTCGGCCGACGGATAGGGGAACATCATCAGGGCGTAAAACGGGTCAGGAGCGGCAGCGACATCGGTCGTGTTCGTCTCCCGGTCCCGCCAGGCATTCTGCCATTTCCCTTCGACGGCTGAAGGATCGTAACCGATCGCTTCGTCGTTACGGGTTGAATTGACCGGGTTGTCCATCCTTACAAGATAGCGTCACCGTACCTCACTTTCATCCCGCCATGCATCAACAGCAGCTATCGCCGATTGCGCCCGGATTGCAGCTGAACGACCCCACACCGTGTTTACGCCATCGTGGAACGGAATCCCCGTTGTCGAGATCAAAGCCGACGGATTCCTGAAGTCGCTGATCGGCCTGCTTCAGCGTCAGGCCGCCTTCGTGATTGTGTTTGCGATCTCCATCGTTCACGTCGGCATCGGTGTCGGAGTCGGTAGCACGGGGTGAACTGTCAGTTCCGTTCGTTCCGTCTACGGCAATCAACGAAGTTGGTCGGCTTAGCCGCGCAACAGGCAGTATCATCCTTGCCTTGCGCCGATTGGCAACGACCATGAGAACCTCAGCAAAGGACACGACCACCCTCTCGCCTCAAATCACCGCTTGCTCAGAGCAAATGGCGGCAGCAGCGCAGCAGACAGCCGCCACTTCAGAAGCATTGAGACATGAATCGTCTGAAATGGCCAGAACTATCCACGAGATTGCCGGAGATGCCGCGAAGCTTGTGGGTGTCTCCGGCTCTCTCCAGGGACGCGCCCAGGAAGGGCTTCGTCGAGAACGCCGGCTGCGCAGTCTGGCGCAGGAAAACAGAGCGCGGCTCGACGAAAGCTCGAGAGCACTCGAGATGCTGACCTTCGATGCGAGTGCAAGCGCGGAGTCGATCGACGCCCTCGCCACCGCAGTGGATGAGATTCGAGCCTTCCTCACTCTCGTTCAGAAGATTTCACGTCAATCCAAGCTGCTCGCTCTCAACGCAGCCATGGAAGCGGCCCGTGCCGGCGAGCAAGGCGAAGGCTTTGGCGTAGTTGCCGATGAAGTGCGGCGCCTCGCGGCCGATTCCGCCGAAGCGGCTGAGCGCACCGATCTTCTTGCGAGGGCCATGGCAGAGCGTGTGGGTCGCTCGAGAGAATCCGCGGCGCGCACGCTGTCCACCCTTCAAAGCGTCAACGACGCCACGCACCACGGGCGCCAGTCATTCCTTCAGGTAGAACAGGGCGTCATCGACGCCGAGAAGTGGAGCTCGGCGATTGAGAGTGCGGTGGAGGAATCGGGACGGCTCGTCGTGGACATGACCCGGCGCCTCGACGATCTCGCGCTCGGCACGCAAGGGTTTGCGTCAGCCGTGCATCAGGTTGCGGCAGCGAGCGACGAGCAGAGTGGAAACATCGATCAGATCGCTGCCGCCGCGAGCTCGCTCAGCACCGCAGCGAAGAAGGTCGTGCACATTGCGGGCACGTTCAAGCTTGGGGATGTGGCTGGCTGGGATGTGCCGAGGACATCTGCTCTCTAGTTTTTTCTGAAGACCGCTACTCTGGACGCAGAGAACGCAGAGAACGCAGAAACGATAGGCTGGATCGACACCATCAACAGGAAATGTTGTCGTCACGGCAACGCTGAAGATTCTTCCGTTCGTCCGACAAGCAGCGACATCGTGCTCTGTTGCGTCATTACCCGGACGGCGACCTCATTGATGAGCGCAGCCCCGTGCTGAAGCCCACGGAGGATGAATAGCTGAGCGTTGGTAATACCCGTCCCTCGCTCGACCGCTCGCGCTGATTGCGTAGTGGCCTCGACGAAAGCGCGGATGAAATTTCGCACGACGTCGCGGCATCGTTGATCGACAAAGCAAACCAATTAGCGCACTTTGGTTCCCGGAACATGTTGGGACCGTTCCCGCGACGGAGCTGTCGCGCGCAATTGAATCAGAGGGAGCAGATCAATGCCACAGCGTCGTGCGATTTGACCGGCGAACACTGGTGGAGAACGTCACTGTTTCGGCATACCACATTCCTTGGTGCGGCCCTTGCTGCCATGACTTCAGGGAAGCAATGAAGCCGTCTCTTCGTCAACCGTCGTAACGACGCAAACGCAAATGGTTGCGCTTTTTCCGCGTTGGACCAACACCGCCGCGCGCGCAATGCTGATCGCCGCGGCGTGTACGTTCGTCGGGATTCCGGTGGCGCTCATGGCCTGGGTGCGTACGCCGAACGCGACGAGACAATACCAGCCGGTCGATCAACCAATCGCGTTCGATCACCGCATCCACGTCACCGGCCAGAGAATTGACTGCACCTACTGTCACTTCACGGTAGAGCGTTCCGCGAGCGCAGGCATTCCGCCAACCACCACATGCGTGCCCTGCCACGACCAGCGTTGGGTGGCATCAAGCATGTTTGAGCCTGTGCGCCAAAGCATCCAGACGCGACAGCCGATTAAATGGAATCGCGTTCATACCCTTCCGGATTTTGTCTATTTCAATCACGCAATTCACGTCGCGAAAGGCGTCGGTTGTGAGACTTGTCACGGCCGCGTGGATCAGATGGCTAGCGTCTACCAGTCGGCTCCGTTGACGATGAGCTGGTGCGTGAGCTGTCATCGTGATCCTGCGCCGAACCTGCGACCGACATCGGCCATCACGACCATGGGCTGGACCGCACCCGCATCCCGGCAACAGCTCGGGCAGAAGCTGATGCTCGACTATCGCGTGCGTCAGATGACGACCTGCACAACTTGCCACCGCTAGGAGCGACGCCATGCACGATCATCACGACGACGACCTTACGCGGCGCACCTTTCTCAAGGCTCTCGGCGCGAGCGTTGCTCTCGCCGGCCTGGACGGCTGCACGCGTATTCCCGCCGAGAAAATTTTGACTTTTGTGGTCCAGCCAACGGAATTTACGCCGGGCATTCCTGTTCACTACGCGACATCGATGATGCTCGACGGTTACGCCACCGGTCTCGTAGTTGAAGCGAACGATGGGCGCCCGACAAAAATCGAAGGCAACCCGGACCATCCTGCAAGTCTCGGCGCGGCTGGCATCCTCGAGCAGGCCTCGCTGCTTCAGCTCTACGACCCCGATCGCGCGAAGTTCGTGCGGTCTGGAACAAGCGCATCGACATGGTCTGACTTTACTCACGCAATGGCGCCCGCAACACTGCGACAACGAGTTGGCGCGCGGGGCGCCGGTCTTGCGCTCCTCCTCGAGCCGACATCGTCGCCACTGGTTGGCGACACGCTGTCCTCGCTGCAAAGGCTGTATCCGGATATGCGCGTTCATTATTATGCTCCCCTGTCACCGGCTGCCGCATCGGCCGCATTCACTGAAGCTGCAGTCATCCCTCAGTATGACGTTCATGCGGCCGACGTGATTCTGAGCGTAGGCGCCGACTTCCTCGCATCTGGTCCATTTCATTTGCGTTACGCCCGCGAGTTTGCCGATCGCCGGCGGGCTCCGCTTGCCGGCATGAACCGCCTTTACGTCGCGGAGACGGGATTCACGGTGACAGGCGCAACGGCTGACCATCGCTTGCGCTGTCGTCCGACGGAGATCGAGCCATTCCTCGAATCGATCCTCGCGACGCTCGCTACGCCGTCGCCGTCGCCGTCGGCCTCGGCGTCATCGTCAGAAGGTTGGACCGTAGCTCTCGCTTCCGATCTGCGCGCTCACTCTGGCGCGAGTCTCGTCATCGCGGGCGATCATCTCTCACCGCGCGCGCATGCGCTTGTGGCATCGATCAACATGGAGCTCGGCAACACTGGGCACACAGTGTGGTACGTCCAATCTCCACTGCTCGGTGCCGGGCAACCCGGCATGACTTTGCCACCACTCGTCGCAGCAATGCGAAGCGGCGCGGTTGACACGCTGGTATGCATTGGCGGCAATCCATCGTACATGACGCCCCGCGCGGTTGGCTTTTCGGAAGTGATGCGCCGCGTTCCAAACAGCGTCTACGTCGGACTGCATGAGAACGAAACCGCACGCGACGCGCGATGGTTTGTGCCGGCGGCGCACTATCTCGAGAGCTGGGGTGACGCACGTGCTTACGACGGAACGTATTCGATCGTGCAACCGCTCGTCCAACCGCTGCACAATGGCAAGTCAGCCGTCGAAGTGTTATTGGCGATGACAGGCGTGCCGGCTGGTGACAGCCTCGCAATGCTGAGAAGCACGGCAGCGCGAATCGGCGTAGCAAGCGATGACGCAAGCTGGTCGGCGGCTCTCCGGCAGGGCTTTGTGGCCGGAACGGCGTCTTCGCGAATCGCCGCTACGCCTCGGCCGGACCTTCTCGCGCGAGCAGTCCCGCCGACAAACCGTGCCGCGGGGAGTGTCGATGTCGTTTTCACGCCCGGCGCATGTGTTCACGATGGCTCATTCGCGAACAACGGGTGGTTACAGGAACTCCCCGATCCGGTCACCAAGCTGACGTGGGACAACGCTGCACTGATAAGTCCCGGCACAGCTCGGCGTCTCGGGTTGGATACGGGCGACCCGCTGCTTCTCCGCCATGCGTCCGAAACGCTCACTATTCCGGCGCTCATCGTGCCCGGACATCCGAATGACGTCGTCACACTGCATTTCGGTTACGGCCGCACCGGTGCCGAGCGAGTGGCGGAAGACGTCGGGACGAACGTCTATCGCTTCTGGCCAGCGATGGATGAGTTCGTCATCAATGGAGTGTCGGCGGAACGGGCCGCCGGCGTGGCGCATACCGATTTCGCGATTACACAGACGCATTGGACAATGGACGGCCGCGATCAGGCGCGGAGCGACACGCTCGGTAACTATCGCGCCAGTCAGCGTAACGAAAAGACGCTGCAACGAACGCCTCTCACCATCTACGACCCGCAGCGACGGCTCGAAAGCCCGGTGCAGTGGGCGATGACAATCGACCTCGGAACATGCATTGGTTGCAGTGCGTGCGTTGTCGCGTGTCAGTCGGAAAACAACATTCCAGTAGTTGGCCGTGACGACGTCGCCAAGTCTCGCGAGATGCACTGGCTGCGAATCGATCGATATCTGGAGGGCAACGAAGACAATCCCCAGGTCATCACTCAGCCGATGCTCTGCCAGCATTGCGAGAATGCTCCGTGCGAGTACGTCTGCCCGGTAGGTGCCACCGTGCATAGTTCGGACGGCCTTAACGAAATGGTTTATAACCGCTGTGTGGGAACGCGCTTCTGTTCCAACAACTGTCCGTACAAGGTTCGGCGGTTCAACTGGTTCGACTACACCGACGAAATCTCCGAGACGGAGCGAATGGCTAGAAATCCCGACGTCACCGTCCGTGGGCGTGGCGTGATGGAGAAGTGCACGTTCTGCGTGCAGCGAATTCGCGAGGCGGAGATCAACGCCGGGACCGCCGGCCGAATGTTCCGTGGTACCGATGTCACGACTGCGTGTCAGCAGTCGTGCCCCACGAACGCGATCACCTTCGGTTCGCTCACTGAGCCTGATTCAGTTGTGATGCGCCGGCGGGAAGAGTCTCGCCTGTATGACGTACTCGCCGAGCTCGGAACGGAGCCACGCGTGCGGTATCTGGCGCGCATTCGCAATCCAAATCCGGATCTGGAGAGCGGATAATGAGTGTGAGTCGCGCGCCGGCGGCTGAGACGACAAGTGGGTCGTTTCCTCTGTTGAAAGGAAACGAGGGCGATGCCGCGCTCACCGATCACCTGCTCGCATCGTTGTGGAGTACGCCTCGCGCATGGTGGCTCTTGTTCGCGCTCTCCTCGCTTGGCACGCTCTTGCTGCTCGGCACTGTTACCTACACGGTGGTGCGCGGCATCGGCACGTGGGGCAACAACATTCCCGTCGCGTGGGCGTTTGCCATCACCAATTTCGTCTGGTGGATCGGTATCGGTCATGCGGGAACTTTCATCTCGGCGTTTCTGCTGCTGCTCAACCAGCGTTGGCGCGGTTCGATCAACCGCGTTGCGGAAGCGATGACGATCTTCGCGTTGGTGAATGCCGGCCTGTTTCCCGTGCTGCATCTCGGCCGGCCATGGTTTTTCTACTGGCTGGCTCCGTATCCGGCTACGATGAACGTCTGGCCGAACTTCAAGAGCGCGTTGCCCTGGGATGTCGCGGCCGTGTCGACGTATTTCACAGTCTCGCTGCTCTTCTGGTACCTGGGGCTTGTGCCCGATCTCGCGTCGGCGCGCGATCGCGCACCCACGCGAACACGTCGTCTTATCTATGGTGTCTTCGCCATGGGCTGGCAGGGATCCGGCTTTCAATGGCAGCGCTATCGCATCGCGTACGTGCTACTGGCTGGCCTTGCGACACCACTCGTCATTTCCGTACACAGTGTCGTGAGTTTCGATTTCAGCATCACACAGCTCCCCGGATGGCACTCGACGATCTTTCCACCGTATTTCGTCGTCGGCGCGATTTATTCCGGGTTGGCGACGGTGCTCCTCCTCCTGATTCCGATGCGGCGAGCATTCAACCTGTACGACGTCATCACGAGGAAGCATCTCGATGCCGTTGCCAAGCTCATGCTCACGATGGGACTCATGCTTACGTACAGCTACGTCATTGAGACGTTCATGGCATGGTACAGCGCGAACACGGCCGAACGGTACACCTATCTCGTGTCACGTCCGCTTGGACCGTATGCCATCGCCTACTGGATCATGACGCTTCTCAACGTCGTGAGCCCGCAACTTTTCTGGGTGCGCCGGCTGAGGACGAATCCCGTCGCGCTCTTTCTGATATCTGCCGGCATTCTCGTCGGCATGTGGATGGAACGTTTCATCATCATCGTCACGTCGCTGAACCGGGATTTTCTCACGTCGAGCTGGCACATCTACTTGCCGAGCTGGGTGGACTGGGGCCTTCTTGCCGGAAGCGTCGGATTTTTTTGTTTTCTCTTCCTGTTATTTGTGCGTTTCGTGCCCACTGTGGCAATCAGTGAAGTAAAGGAATTGCGCCAGCAGCAGGCGGCGGCGCGGCTCGCCGGGAATCGCGATGCATGATCAGATCGTAACCCCCGGTGTGTACATGGCTGAGTTCAGCTCGGCGGCCGAGCTCACCAATGCGGTGCAAGTGCTGTCCGAGCATGGATACACACTGCTCGAGACGTATTCGCCCGTTCCGCCTTCGCCCGGGATACCTCGGCGCCGCAGCCGTCTCCCGATCGTGGTATTCATCGCCGGGTTGCTCGGCGGAGCGGCAAGCTACGCTATCCAATGGTATGCAAACGTCCACAGCTACCCGCTTGATATCGGCGGCCGTCCCGCCCACGCCGTTCCCGCGTTTCTCGTTGCGACATTCGAAGGAACAGTATTGTGCGCCTCCCTGGCCGCATTTGTGGGTCTCTTCGTCGTGGCGCGCCTGACGCGACCATGGAATCCTGTGTTCGAGATAGACGGTTTTGAGCGAGCGACAATCGATCGCTACTGGCTCGCCGTGAATTCGTCCGACAAGCTGACTGTGCCTGACCCAACGCCAGGCGAGCTGCGCCGGCTCTCACCGCTACGCATCGTGCGCCTCGAGACGCAGCCATGAGTGACGCCCGAGGCCGCGCGCATCGCGCGCTCGCCTTTGCCATGGTCACGCTCGCGTGCTCCGAACCACGCGAGCGTGGGCATTTTGACTTTGAACGCATGCGCGTACAGCAACGTTTCGACGCGTACGGGGCGAGTGATGTGTTCGCAAATCACCAGAGTATGCAGCCACCTCCAGCGGGAACTCTCACAAGAGAGAGCGGGCAGGACGCAGGAGTTATCGGCACAGGCATGAGCGGCGGTTCCGCCGTTCAGTCGGTACCGATTCAAATCCCGCCGAGCGGCCTCGCGGTTGGCCAGCACAAGTTCGTGGTTTACTGCGCAGTGTGCCACGGCGCCGCCGGTTACGGCGGGAGCATTGTGGCGGAGAATATGAGGCAGCCGCGCCCGCCCTCGCTTAGAAGTGCAGCAACGCTGGCACAACCCGCGGGTTTTCTCTTCAGTGTGGCGACGCACGGCCAAGGTCGCATGCCTCCTTTCGCCGCTCAACTGACCGCTGAAGAACGATGGGAGGTCGTCGCGTACATCCTGAACTTGCAGCACACCGCCGTGTCGACAGCCGCGGAGCGAGCTGACTCTTTGCGATCGATCGAGATAAGGAAGATCGACTCCCTGCTTGCGCTGCGGTGAGACCGTGAGCGTCGTCACGGGCGCACCCAGGATTTCTATAATCGTCTCGATGGCCGGCGCGGTAGTATGCACGATCGGGCTGTTCGTCGATCCGGGGCGCGTGGCGGCAGCCTGGCTCACCGCGTACGTGTCATGCCTCGCGGTTGTGCTCGGTGCGTTGGCAATGATCATGATCGCCAACCTTACGGCGGCGACGTGGTTTGTCGCACTGCGGCGCCAGGCCGAGCGGGTAGTGGGGACCATGCCGCTGTTCGCCGTTCTGGCGATACCGCTTGTGCTGTCTGTGCATCTGCTTTATCCGTGGGCGCGGCCCAGCGGTACGCTCACACCGGCGGTGCGCGAGGCGGTCAACGCGAAAGCAGTGTATCTGAACGTCCCGTTCTTCATTATTCGCGCGGCGCTCTACCTGACGATCTGGATCGGTCTTGGCGAAGTATTGCGACGCGCGTCGCTGGAGCAGGACCACGGCACCTCGACGGTGATCGAGCGGCGGATGCGCACGACCAGTGTCGCGGGGCTGATTGCTTTCGCGCTTACAGTGAGCTTCGCGGCCTTCGACTGGATGATGTCGCTCACGCCCGCCTGGTATTCGACCATTTACGGGGTGAACTATTTCGCTGGCGGCATGGTTGGAGGGATTGCCCTCTTGACCGTGCTCGTCGCGCGCGGCCGGTGGGATGATGAGTTGCCGGACTCCGTCGGACCCGATCATTTCCATGCGCTGGCGAAGCTGTTGCTGACCTTCGTGCTCTTCTGGGTCTACATCGGCTTTTCGCAGTTTATCGTCATCTGGAGTGCGGAAATTCCGGCGGAGCGGACGTGGTACGTCTACCGCATGCGCGGCGCCTGGGCGATTCTCGGAGGCGTGGTTGTGGCCGGACATTTTGCGATCCCATTCTGTGTTTTGCTCGTTCGCGCGCTCAAACGCAGTCCGGTGGCGATGGCGTGCATCGGCGTGTGGCTTCTTCTGATGCACTATCTCGACATCTACTGGATTGTCATGCCCGATACGGTGTCGGGGTCGTGGTGGGAATTCGCGCTCGATGCGGGCGCGTTGATGGTGGTTACGGGACTCGCGTCGGCGACGTGGGCCTTGCGCCGAGCGGGAGAGCCGGCGATCCCGATCGGCGATCCGAAGATTGCGGCGTCGCTCGAGTACTCCACCGAGTAGACAATGAAAATAAAGGTTCGACGCGTGATCATCGCCGGGATCGTTGGATGCGTTATCGTCGTAGCGGCAGTGAAGCTCGCGGGTCACATGTCGGGATCCGACGCCGACTTATGTACGCTCGCAGGCGTTGTTGTCACTGGGGGTGACGACGCGCCGGGTTGGTTCGTGGGTTGCGCAGTGCAGTTGCTTATTGCGGTGGTCGCGGCATTGATGTACGCCGTGATCTTCGAATGGATCACGCATCGCGCCAACGCGCTCATCGGGCTGGCCGTCGGAATTCCTCATGCGGTCACTGCCGGCTTGACCGTCGGGTTTCTTCCGGTTGCCCGGCTCATCGCCGTTGGCATCCTGCCCCCCGGTGCGTTCCTCGAGTACCGCGGCGGCTGGGTAGTCGCGACATTCGTGTTGGGGCACCTGACGTTTGGCGCGGTCGTTGGCGCGCTGTACGGGCCTGTGCGCCACAGCGTCCCCAGCGTCAACACCATGTGGCGTGATGTCACGGATGCAAACAGCGTGTGAGGAGCGGACGAGCAAATCAGTCCGAAGAATGCCCGGAAAAGATCGAATCCATCTTCAACGTCTGTGCACCATTCTCGTCGCAGATGGCGTAGCTCCCGGACTCATAGAACGAAACTCCGGCATAGCGGCCAAGCTTGTCGAGAGCGTAGTAGCTGATGCCGAAGTTCGGCAGCCCACGGCTGTTGAGAAGCCGCTTCTCGATTGTGTTCTTCGCGACCCGCTTGCCCATGTCGATCATCGCATCCTTGGGATGCATGCCTTTTCGCATGTTGTCGACGATCACATACGACGCGCAGCTGTAGAGATTCGCCTCGCCGCGTCCAGTTGAGCCAGCGGCGCCGACATCGTTATCGATCATAAAGTCCCGCGCCAAGAATCGGTGAATCTCCGACACGGCCGGGAATTTTCCACGCGGTCCCGCTCGTCGTGGTCACGCCGCAGATGTCGCCGTTCGCATTGATCGCGTCGCAGTTGATCGTCCCGTAGATGTGCTCGCCGTCGATCAGACCCTCGGCCACCATTTCGAGACGCACGCGTTGCTCAGCGTCGGCGCGAGTTTTCGGATCGAGATAGTGAAGCGGATCGGTGCGCCGCTTCCACTCGAGCCAGAGCTGGCGTGAGCGCTCGGTGTTGAGATCTGCTTCGATCGTGAAGCCCATCGCTCGAGCGAAATCCTGGGCGCCTCTGCCGACGAGCAGATGATGGTCAGTTTGATTGGCGACTTCCTTGGCGACGCTGGATGGAGTGCGCACGCCTTCGATTCCCGCGACGCCACCAGCGCGTTTCTTCGGGCCGTGCATCACGCACGAGTCGAGCTGCACGACACCTTCTGAATTCGGCAGTCCGCCGTATCCAACGCTGTTGTCGAGGGGATCGAGCTCGACGATGTTGACGCCGGCAACGACCGCATCGAGAACATCGGAGCCGCCTGTGATCATCGAGAATGCTTTCTCAACCGCGGTCTGTGTGCCACCGTTCTTGAAAGCATTTCCATTTCTTGACGCGATGACGACCGGCTTCACCGCAGCGCGCCGGAGAACGTACGGCGCGGCCGCTTCACCTGCGGATGGAATGGCGAGAGAGATTCCGGCAACCGCGCCGGAAACTACGAAATCGCGACGGTTGAGTGTCGGGCTCATGTGATCCCGCTGGTCTGAGGGTTTCGCTTCACCAAAGCTACCGCTCGCGTGTAGTTTGACGCTATCCATGAACCAGCCTGCCAACCCCGCGAAAACCCGCCGCGAGCACGACCTCCTCGGCGACCGGGACGTTCCCGAAAGCGCGCTGTACGGCGTGCAGACACTTCGCGCGATGGAAAACTTTGCGATCAGCGGCGTTGAGCTATCCGAGTTCAGCACACTAATCGAGGCAATCGCGTCGGTGAAGCAGGCGGCCGCGTCTGCGAACCGTGATCTCGGGTTGCTCGATTCGGTTCTCGCGCAGGCCATCATCGATGCGACCGAAGAGATTCGCCACGGGCAGCATCACGAGCATTTCCGCGTGGACATGATTCAGGGTGGGGCTGGAACATCCACGAACATGAACGCGAACGAGGTGATCGCGAATCGCGCGCTCGAGCTCATGGGCCGCAAGCGTGGCGAGTACGACATCATCCATCCCAACAGTCACGTCAATCTCAGCCAGTCAACGAATGACGTGTATCCGACCGCGATCAAGCTCGCGATGCATTCGAGCATCGATGACCTGAAGGAAGCGATGGGCGCCCTTGCCGGCGCCTTTTTGCTGAAGGGCGAGGATTTTTCGCCGTACATCAAGATGGGCCGCACGCAGCTTCAGGACGCGGTGCCGATGACGCTCGGGCAGGAATTCGCGGCGTTTGCTCATACGATTCTCGAGGATGTTGACCGTCTCACCGAAGCGCAGGCGTTGATTCGCGAGATCAACATGGGCGCGACGGCAATTGGAACGGGAATCACGTCCACGAAGGGATACGCAGAATCAGTGCGCGGCCACCTGTCGCGGATCACGGAGCTCGACCTGATCACCGCGCCCGATCTCGTCGAGGCCACGGCCGACACCGGCGTGTTCGTCCAACTCTCAGGCGTGCTCAAACGGTGCGCGGTGAAGCTCTCGAAGATCTGCAACGATCTGCGCCTGCTCAGCTCAGGGCCGCGTGCGGGATTCGGCGAGATCAATCTGCCGCCGATGCAACCGGGTTCGTCGATCATGCCCGGCAAGGTGAACCCTGTAATTCCGGAAGTCGTGAACCAGGTCTGCTTCGACATCATCGGTGGCGACGTCACCGTGGCATTTGCGGCCGAGGCGGGGCAGCTGCAGCTCAATGTGTTCGAACCGATCATTGCGTACCGGCTGCTGAGCGGGATGATCATGCTGTCGAGGGCGTGCGAGGTGTTAAGGACGCGGTGTGTCGAGGGCATCACGCCGAACGTCGATCGGATGCGTCAGTTCGTCGAGAACTCGATCGGGATCATCACCGCGCTGCTGCCGATGCTCGGCTACGACAAGGCGACGGAGATCGCAAAGGATGCGCTCGAGTCCGGCCGCGGTGTGTACGAGCTCGTACGCGAGCGCGGCCTGATGACGCGGGAAGAGCTAGACCGGGCGCTGGACCCCGAGGCGATGACTGCACCGCGATGAGTTTCACGCTGTTGCCTGACTCCCGATAAGCGCGCGCAAGAGTTAGGTTTTTAGCGGTTTTCCAACTGGTTAGAACGCTCGATGACTCCCGTCGAGCGTTCGTGTAACGACGGCTCGATAAGGACTCGGAATGAAAGGCAATTCACGCCTGCGTCAGATTCTCGCTCCAGGCTTGATAGTCATGCTGGGGCTGGCGTTTGCTGCCGGCGCGCAGACGTATCCCAACTCAACGTTCCAGCCTCACTCAGAGCTCGGACGGCTGATTGATTTTCTATGGAACAGGCTCCTTCTGCTCGGCACGATTGTTTTCGTGCTCGTCGAGGGCGCGCTCATCTATGTAGTCATCCGTTATCGCCACAAGGGAACGGAAACGGAGAAACCGCCGCAGACGCATGGACATGCGGGGCTAGAGATAACGTGGACCGTGATTCCGGCGTTCATTCTGCTGTTCATCGCCGTCCCGACAGTTAGAATCATCTTCAAGACCCAGGCGAAAGTCGCGGCCGGAGCACTTCAGATCGAGGTGATCGGCCATCAGTGGTGGTGGGAATTCCGCTATCCCGAATACAAGATCACGACGGCCAACGAGATCTACCTTCCGGTTGGGCGCACGGTGAACTTCAAGCTCAACTCCAACGACGTCATCCATTCGTTCTGGACGCCGCAGCTTGGTGGCAAGCGTGACGTGATTGCAAACCGCACTAATTATATCTGGTACACGCCGGACTCGACGATGAAGTCGGCGGTGTGGAACGGGTTCTGTACGGAGTACTGCGGCACCTCACACGCGAAGATGAGATTCCGCGTGTTCACTGTTCAGCCGGCCGAGTTCGCGAGCTGGGTCGCGGGCCAGCAGAAGCCGGCTGCGTATGGCGCGACGGTGGCGTCGCTGCCGGCGGGCCAGGCAACAGCGATCTCCGGGGGAGAGCCAAAGACGTCGGGCGTTGGTGCTGAAGGTGGACGATCGCCCGCTGTTCCGCGGCCGGCCGGTACGGCGATGCCGGGTTCCGATACTGTTGCGGCTCCGGCGCCATCGAACAGTGTGCAGCTCGCGAGCATGCCGGCTGGCTACATCTTCCCGCGCAATGTTGCCGAGTTCGACTATGCCAAGCCGCATACGCCGATTCCGGCGGACATGAATTTCACGAAGGGATTGACGGGAAGCGCTGCCAGAGGGATGCAGATTTATTCCAGCGCCGCTTGCATCGGTTGTCATGCGATTGCAGGGAACCCAAATTCGGTAGGAAACGTGGGCCCCAATCTGACACACGTCGGATCACGCGCCACGCTTGGCGCAGGCAGCTATCCCAATACGCCCGCGTATCTAGCGCTCTGGATAAAAAACGCGAGAAAAATGAAGCCCGGCATTCTCATGCCGACGCTCGGTCTGAATGAATACGACCCCCAGTTGCAAAAACCGGTAAAAAAAGCAATGGGCGGGCTCGACGACCAGCAGATCGCTGATATCGTCGCCTACCTTTCGTCGTTGAAGTAGAGGAATCCGGAATGGCCACGACAGCTTTGCCCACGCCCACTGCTCATCACGCCGACACGGCGTACGGTGAACAGTCAGCGATCTGGAGCTGGCTCACTACTGTAGATCACAAGCGGATTGGAGTGCTGTACCTGTTCACGGCGCTCTCGTTCTTCGTGATTGGCGGGCTCGAGGCGGAAGTCCTGCGCATGCAGCTTCAGCAGCCGAACGGCCACGTCGTCTCGGCAGAGTTGTACAATCAGTTGTTCACGATGCACGGCACGACGATGATCTTCCTCGCGATCATGCCGCTGTCTGCCGCGTTCTTCAACTTCCTGATCCCGCTTCAGATCGGGGCACGTGACGTCGCGTTCCCGCGTCTCAATGCATTCAGCTACTGGGTGTATCTGTTCGGCGGAATCTTCATCACGCTGCCGATTCTTTTCAATGTTGCGCCAAACGGCGGATGGTTCGGCTACGCTCCGCTCACGACGAAGCCTTTCGCGCCCGGACTCAACATCGATTTCTGGGTGATTGGCCTTCAGATCCTCGGTGTCTCGTCACTCGCGGCGGCATTCAACTTCATCACGACGATCATCAATCTGCGCGCGCCGGGCATGACGCTGATGCGCATGCCGATGTTCACGTGGATGTCATTTGTCGTGCAGTTCCTGCTCATTCTAGCCTTCCCGGTCATCACGATCGCGCTCGTTTTCCTGCTCCTTGACCGGTTCTTCGGGACGCAGTTCTACGAGATAGCCGCCGGTGCCGATCCACTCCTCTGGCAGCATCTCTTCTGGATCTTCGGTCACCCCGAAGTCTACATCCTCGTTCTGCCGGCATTCGGACTCGTCTCCGAGGTCCTGCCGACGTTCTCCGGCAAGCCGCTGTTCGGATACCCGGTCATGGTCTACTCCGGCATGCTCATCGGCGTACTCGGCTTCGGCGTGTGGGCGCACCACATGTTCGCTGTCGGCATGGGTCCCATCGGCGACAGCGTGTTCTCGCTCGTCACGATGCTCATCGCAATCCCGACCGGTGTGAAGATCTTCAACTGGATTGCCACGATGGCGCAGGGCCAGGTGAGGCTGACGACGTCGATGCTTTTCGGGATCGGTCTCATTGCACTGTTCACGATTGGCGGAATTTCCGGCGTCATGCACTCATCGCCGCCGGCTGACCTCCAGCAGACTGACACGTACTTCATCGTCGCGCACTTTCACTACGTGTTGTTCGGCGGGTCGATCATGGGCATCTTCGCCGGGATTTACCTTTATTTCCCGAAGATCACCGGCCGGCTGCTCGACGAAAGGCTCGGCAAGATTCATTTCTGGATCAATTTCGTCGGCATGAACCTCACGTTCTTCCCGATGCATTTCTCGGGAATGCTGGGAATGCCGCGCCGCATTTACACGTACGATTCGGGCCAGGGCTGGGACACTTACAACCTGGAGTCGAGCATTGGCGCGTACATCCTCGTGCTCGCGACGGGAATCTTCTTCTACAATTTCCTGCGGAGCCGCAAGCGCGGTGAGATCGCCGGCCCGAATCCGTGGGATGCCGGCACGCTCGAGTGGACGATTCCGTCTCCGCCGCCGGAGTACAATTTCGCAGTGCTGCCAACCGTCACATCGCGATATCCGCTGTGGGAAGGCGATGAGCGAGACGCTGAAAGCGCGCGGATCAACTCGCAGGAAGGAAAGACGGCGGCCGACCTTCACATCGTGATGCCGTACAACACGATCAAGCCGTTGATCGTCGCCGGATCGATGGTGATCATGTTCTGCGGACTCATTTTCGCGAGGCCTCTGATCTTCATCGGAGCCGCGACGATGGTCGTGTCCCTATACACCTGGGTGTTGAGCCCGCTCGAGCCGGAGCACCACTAAATCATGTCAGCACCAGCCGCAGGCCACTACACGGCAACCGGTCTCGACAGCAGAAAGATTGCGATCTGGGCGTTCATCGGATCGGAGTGCATGCTGTTCGTGTCGCTCATCTCCACCTATCTGATTTACAAGGGCCGCAGCATTGTCGGTCCGTATCCGCATGAAGCATGGACGAGCCCTGACGGCCATCACTTCAAGCCAATCCTCAACATTCCCGTCACGTCGGCGTCGACGTTCGTGCTGCTGATGTCGTCGCTGGCGATGGTGCTCGCGCTTGCCGCTGTTCAGAACAGGGATCTGCCGAAGCGGACGACGGGTGACAGAATCCTCGGATCGTCAAAGCTCTGGCTGTGGATGACGGCCATCCTCGGCACGACGTTCCTCGGATTTCAGGCATTCGAGTTCACGTCGTTCGTGCATGAAGGGCTGACGATTCGCACGAATCTGTTCGGGTCGTCGTTCTTCACGCTCACCGGGTTCCACGGCGCGCACGTCACGGCTGGTGTGCTGTGGCTGCTGACGCTGCTGGCGATCGATTATCGCCGAGGTCTCGGACCGAAAGATGCGCTCAATGTCGATATCGCCGCGCTGTACTGGCATTTCGTTGACGTCGTCTGGATTGCGATCTTCACGCTCGTTTACCTGATCAAGTAGGTCTCGATGGAACACGACACAGCTCATTCAGATTCGACGCCGGGCGTCGACGACGGTCACGGCGAGGAAGCCCATCACCCGGGGTGGTCGACGTACTGGAAAGTCGCCGTTATCCTCACTGTCATCACGATGGTCGAGGTGTGGATCTACTATATCCCGTCGTTTGCCGCGTCGCGCGCGTTCGTTCCGTCGCTGCTGGCCATGTCGGCGGTCAAGTTCGCGATTGTCGTCGCGTTCTACATGCACCTCAAGTACGATCACAAGCTCTTCCGCGCGTTGTTCACGGGACCGCTGTTCATTGCCGGAACGACGCTGATCGCCCTGCTCTTCCTGTTCGGACAGCTCGTCGCGCGGTTCGGCCCGCCGCGGTAATGCCAACGTGATGGTACTCGCGCTGCTCCACCCATTTGGCCAGATGAGCTGGCTCAGATGGTCGATTCATCCGAGCACGGTGATTGGTCTGGCAGCGCTTGGCGGGATTTACATCTGGCGCGCCCGTCAGGCAGCGGAGGACAAGACGGTAAGCGGCTGGAGAAAATTATCGTTCTTCTCCGGTCTGTTCCTCATCTTCGCATCCCTCAACGGCCCCCTTCACGATCTGAGCGACGACTATCTGTTCAGCGCGCACATGGTTCAACACCTGCTGCTGACGCTGGCGATGCCGCCGCTTCTCATCTTCGGCGTTTCGGGCTGGATGCTGCGGCCGTTGCTGGCGAACAGAATCCTTGGGCCGATTGCGCGCAGGATCACGAAGCCCGCGTGGTGTTTTGCAATCTTCAATCTCGCGATCGCCATCTGGCACCTTCCCTTCTTCTACAACGCGGCGATGGCGAATCACAACGTCCACATCGCCGAGCACCTGATCTTCATGGCGGCGGCAGTTCTCATGTGGTGGCCGCTCACGAGCCAGCTTCCCGAGTTGCCGCGACTCCCGTACCCGGGACAGGTTCTCTACTGCTTCCTGATGAGCATTCCGATGTCGGTTGTGGCCGTCTACATCACCATGGCCGACCACATCCTGTATCCTGCGTATTCGGCCGCGCCGCGAATCATGGCGCTGTCACCGATGGAAGATCAGATGCTCGGCGGCCTCATCATGTGGGTGCCGGGCGGACTGATCTTTACGATCATCATGTCGGTGGTGTTCTTCAAATGGTCGGCCCGCGGCGAGGACGACTCCGCGGGCGCGCAGGTGGACTGGAAGCCGCGCGCAGCCTAGCGGCTGGCTCTTCCCTGGGGCGGGCTGTTCACAACGTGATCTTCATCCCGTCCCGTCAGCGCCTTGTCGATATCGCCCCGGAGACCCGGGTGACGCTGCCACATGAACCAGAACATTCCGGCCGCCGCAAGCAGGTTTGCGATGAAGATCTGATACCACGCCATACCGCCGAGGCGCGATTCGGTGAGGAGCGTCGTCAGGCCGATGGCGCCGAGCTCGAACGCGACGAAGGCGATCAGGAATCCGGCGAGAATTGCCGGGGTGCGGTGGGCCTGGTGAACAATCGACGCCATGAGCATGCCGACGAGAATGAACGCGGCGTAGTGAAAGATTGTGTAGATGAACACGTGAAACCCGGCGGTGTCGGGCATCATCGGCGGCTTCCCGAGAACGCTCACCAGCCCCGCGCCGAGGATGCCTGGCGTGTGGAACGGGCGTCCCGACGCAATGTCGATGATGGCGAACCAGACGGCGATCGCGGTGGCCCCGATGAGACCGGCGAAAACTCCCTCACGAACGGAATTGTGCCGCTCAGCCATCAATCACTCCTCGGTGGTGTCGTTA
>JBBSFT010000038.1:0-21337 GCA_038254845.1 Gemmatimonadales bacterium
AACCAATGCCTATCGAGTGGTTCACGGTGAGGGAGACGGTCTTCCGTCACTGGTGGTGGACCGCTACGACAGATGGGCCGTCGTCCAGCTCATGAGCGCCGGCATTGAGGCATTTCGTGAGGAGATCATCGAGGCCATCGTGCACGTCACCCGCGTCGACGGAATTCTCGCTCGCAACGACGCGCCGCTGCGCTCGAAGGAAGGACTCGAGAGAGAGACAGTTCTGCTTCACGGTGACGTGCCGCGAGAGATCGAGATTGATGAATACGGGCTGCGGTATCTCGCCGCGCCGTGGACCGGCCAGAAGACCGGCGCGTTTCTCGATCAGCGCGACAGCCGCCGGCTTGTGGGTGAATACGCGCGCGGAGCTGCGCTCGACTGCTTCAGCTATCATGGGTCGTTCGCGCTTCACCTTGCCGGTAACGCCGACACAGTCACGGCACTCGACTCGTCAGCTCAGGCACTCGACCGCGCGAGAGAGAATGCGGCGCTCAATGGTCTCACCAATATCGATTTCGTGGAGGTCAATGCATTCGATTACCTTCGCGACAACGAACGCGAAGGAACAACGTTCGACACGATTGTTCTCGACCCTCCCGCATTCGCCAAGACTCGTCAATCGCTGCGCGCAGCGATTCGCGGTTACAAGGAGATAAACCTGCGCGCAATGCGACTCCTTTCTCCGGGCGGAATGCTGTACACCGCGAGCTGCAGCTTTCACTTGAGCAAGCAGCTCTTCCTGGAAGTGCTCCAAGCGGCCGCAGCCGACAGCGGACGCTACATCGCGCTGCGCCAGATGCGCGGCCAGTCGGTCGATCATCCCGAAATTCTGACGATTCCGGAAACGGGTTACATCAAGGGCGCACTGCTCCAGGCGATGGACTAGGAACGCTGGCACTTCGGGCAGAAATAGGTCGAGCGACCAGTCTGCGGAATTCGCCTGATCGATGATCCGCAGCGCGAGCACGGTTCAGCTTCCCGATCGTAAACCTCGAAGCGATGGCGGTTGACGCTGTCGCTGTAACGTCCTGGCGGTCGATTTTCCGCCGCGAGAACCGAATGAATCGCGTCGGCCAGCCTCGTGAGCCTGGATCGCGAAATTGATGACGATATTGCCCGCGGACTGATTTTCGCGCGCCACAGCGCTTCGGCCACATAGATGTTGCCAAGTCCGGCGACGACCGCCTGATCCATGAGCGCCGGCTTGATCGGACCGTTGCGCTTCGCCAATGCGTTCCGCAGGTACGTCGCATCGAGCGACGGGTCGTCCGCTTCGATTCCCAGTCGCGGCAGCGGATCCTCACCTTTTGGATGAAGCTTGAGCGACGATAGCGCCCGACTGTCGTGAAGGTCGATTCGCGACCCATCGGTGAGATCGATCGATGCGCGGGTGAATCGATCGAGCGGATCCCGCACATTGCTCATCAGCCAGTCGCCATTCATCCGGAAGTGAGCGTGAAGAACAGCGCCGTCGTCGAGGTGAATGAGCTGATGCTTTCCGCGCCGCTCGACTTTCGTGATCTGCCGCTGGCGCATTCGTCTCGCCGTCGCGGCGGGAAGCTGGCGCGCAAGTGCGGGGTGGTGCGTACGGGCCCGCGCGATCGTTTTGCTCTCGACCGCTGTGCGCAATCGCTGCATTGCTGCTTCGACTTCGGGAAGCTCAGGCACGACCGCATGCTCCTGCTGATGGACGAAGAGGTTCTCGTTGGTGCACAACATGAAAAAAATACTTGCGTCTCGCGGTTGTCGCTCTAGCTTCCCCGCTGGACGCATCACTTCAGCCCCCAACTGATGGATCTTTCGGCACCACGATCGCTCAAGCACGACTACGATCTGTTCGTCGAAAACGAAATCGAGATCTACAAGGACTCGATCTCGCGCACCGTCCTCCTCAAGATCGGAGACGAGGCTGTCGCGGCGCTGCAGAGTCAGGCTCAGATCGGAATGGATGAAATTCTTCTTTGCGACGAAGTCGACAAGATCATCCGCAAGCGACTTCGCGTTCCGACGTATGCGACCTGGCGAAAGCGGGAAATCAAGCGGCTCAAGGAACAGGAGGAATTCCGCCGTCCCGAGCATTGGGGAGTGCCCGCCGACAGCACGCTTGCTCGCGACGTCCACCTGCCCGCTCAAGCCCGAGTGCTGGTCGCCGGCGCCGAGGGCGGCAACGTTGCACGCTACCTCGCTGCTCAAGGTTGCTCCGTGACCGCCATCAACTCCGAAATCGAACCGTCTGATTCACTCGATCCCGAGGACGCGAAACTCCTCGACGGACGTATCGCCAACCTGCCAGTAGGTCTCAGGGAATGGTCTCCCGATGAGCCACTAAGTGCAGTCATTTGCACGCCGGCCGCCTTCGCCGGATTGACGGCCACCGAGCGCGCCCAGGTCTTCGAAATCCTGCAGAGCGCGACGAGTGACGGCGGCGTCCACCTCGTCCACACCTTGATCCAGAATCACGCTGAGCCGTCGCTGTCCGAGCTGCGCCGCAACTATAAGGGTTGGACTATCTCCGTCACCGATCAGGGAACGTCATCCCGAAGTTTCCTTGCGCGGAAAGCAGTCGCGTAACCGTTCCACCGTGTGTCAATCCCGCACACCTGTCCGGCCAGCGCGTGTCAATCTGCAACATGCAGGGAAATCTTGCCTGCTTCTTCCTGCCATAAGCCCTTATTCGCCAACACGTTAGATATTCTTGACAGGCTGGCATCGGGGCTGCTTTAGGGGTCAGGCTCGAGAAAGCATCGAGCAAGCAACCCCAGACACTAACATGAAAAAAGTTCGCGAAGTCACAGAATCCGACGAGCCACTCGGAATCATTATATCCCGCGGCGACCGCGCCGAACAGCGTCCAATAATCTGGGCGTATATCTGGGGCCCCGCCCCGGAGCCGGTCGCCGAAGTTCAATCCAAAGTCGCGTAACGAGGGAGAAGGCACCCCTCCATTGAGCGGCGGGCCTCGTGCCCGCCGTTTTTTTGTCACCGACCCCGGCCCACGTGTCCGACCGCGTTCTGGTGACACTTCTATAGTAGAGGCACCGCAGTTCGGTACGTCCCTTGCCTTCCCCACACCATGTGGACGAATCATTCGCGAATTGGGAAGGTGAGCGCCAGAGCCTCATGGGCCGGAACATATCCGACCTCGGCCTTGTCATTCCCGGTTCACGTGTCGAAAAACTTGTTGACCAGCTCTACGTTGAGCTTGCCGCGCGAAATATCGCGTTCCGGCCTCCGGTCTATCTGACCGACCAGTGGGGTTGTCCGGATGAGACACCGCTCATCGGAGTTCCCTTCTATCTCGCCGATTCGCGTCTCGAGCGCATTGAGGATGACTTCGCCGAAGGCATTGAATCGGAGCAGGAGTCAATGCGGTTCATGCGCCATGAGGCCGGTCATGCATTCAATTATGCATACCGGATCTTCGAGCGGTCCGACTGGCAGCCGGTGTTCGGAGCCTACTCGCGACCGTATCGCGAACGTTATAAGGCGGATCCGTTCTCGCACGACTTCGTGCGTCATATCCTTGGGTGGTATGCGCAGAAACATCCCGATGAAGATTTTGCCGAGACGTTCGCCGTGTGGCTTACTCCTGGACTGGATTGGCGGCGTGCGTATGCCGGATGGCCGGCGCTCAAAAAACTCGAGTTCGTTGATCGGGTGATGAGTGAGGTCGCGTTGGCGGCGCCGGAAGTCCCAGTTCCGACCGACGATGATCTTCCGGTTGACGCGATGCGCTATTCGCTCGAGGAGCACTACCGCAACGCCACCGATTCGATTCCACTCGAAGACTCGGGCATATTCGACGGTGATCTCGAAAATATTTTTGCGAGTCATAGCGAGGCGCCGACTGGCGAGCCCGCCGACAGCTTTCTTGATTCTCATAAGCGCGAGATCGTCGGCCGCATCTCATACTGGACGGGTGAAAGCGCCGCGGCAGTTCGGCAGTTCGTCACGCTTCTTCAATCGCGCGCGTCGAAGCTCGGCCTGCGCGTGCGAGGCCTCGAGGCATCGACCCTTGTCGAGCTGACGGCATTTGGCACCGCGGTCATGATGAATTACCGCAACAGCAGGACTGTCTCTTCCCGAACCGGCAATAAATGAAAATCGCACTGCTTCATACGAACGATGCTCTCGAGCCGCCCGTCGATCCGGTTCTCGCTCAAATCGAACAGGCTGTTATCGCTGGAGGCCACGATTGCAGAAAGCTCGTGGTTGACAACTCGGTTCAGCCGCTCGTGACTTCGCTGACTGAGGACCGGCCGGATCTTGTCTTCAACATCGCTGAGTCGTTTGACGGCAAGAGCGCGCTCGAATCGAACGTTGCGGCGCTGCTCAACCTCCTTGGCCTTCACTACACCGGGTCGAGTCCGGCGGGGCTCATTCTCGCCGGAGACAAGACGCTCACGAAAAAAGTGCTCACGTTTCACAGTATCCTGACGGCGAAATTCGCGACAGTGTTTCGCGGGTCGGTTGACTGGGCGGGCGAAGTCCAGTTTCCGCTCATCGTCAAGCCGCCGCAGGAAGACGCATCACTCGGCATCACGCAGAAATCAATCGTCCACGACATTCGCGAGCTGCTCGAGACAATCAGCTCTCTTCAGCAGGCATATCAGGGCCCGGTTCTCGCCGAAGAGTTCATCGACGGACGCGAGTTTTACGTTGGCGTGATCGGTAACAGCGACGTGAAGGCGCTGCCGATCATGGAGCTGGATTTCACCGGTTATCCTGAAGGCAAGCCGAAGATCGCGAGCTGGGAAGCGAAGTGGGGCGACGACGGCGATGAAAAGGGAGCCGAGTTCGAGGGAACGAAGTCGGTGTTTCCGACTGACGTTTCCGCCGAGCTGGCGGCGCGCATGCAGCAGGTGGCGATCGATGCATTCCAGGCACTGCGACTTCGCGACTACGCGCGCGTCGATCTCCGGGTGACGGCGAAGGAAGAGATATATGTCATCGAAGTGAACCCCAACTGCTACCTGGAAAAATCGGCGGAGTTCGCATCAGCCGCGGCGAAGGATGGGTTGGACTACGAGTCGTTGATTGCGCGAATTGTCGGGCTCGCAAGCGCGAGATATTCCAGATGACAAGAAAGCCGGCTCACGGGCCGGCTTTCTTGCGAATCAGTACAGCCAGCGTTTTGCTGGCAGACTGCTAGCGACGCTTCTTTGCAGCTTTCTTGGCGCCTTTCTTTGCGCCGCCCTTCTTTGCGGCCTTCCTCGCGCCACCCTTCTTTGCGGCCTTCTTGGCGCCGCCCTTCTTCGCTGCCTTGCGTCCACCCTTCTTTGCTGCCGCCATTTTATCGCTCCATGATGGAGTTGATCACTCACCGTTCCCCGGTGGAACCGGCGAGGCACATCGGTGCGCTCGACTCGACACGCATGATTACTAATCGCACGATGCAACCATGCTTTCGTAACTACGCGCGAATATAGAAGCAACAGAAATGAGGCGCAATGAGTTTTTTTCGTTTTTGTGACATCGCTCTGCTCGCACTTCGCGTCACGCATCGAGCATCGATCGCACTTCCATCCGGCGCTGGCCGATGTCAGCTTACTGGCGCGCGAAGGGAGCGTCGTCGCACATCGCTCGCGCGCACAAACAATTCGGAGTATCAGTCTCAGTGAAAGCTCTCGTAAAGGAATCAGCCGGGCCCGGATTCGTCATGCGTGACGTTCCTGAGCCGCGCATCAGAGACGATGAAGTTCTCATTCGCGTCGTGCGCGCCGGAGTGTGCGGTACCGACGTCCATATTTACGACTGGGATGAGTGGGCAAGCGGACGCTGCAAGCCGCCGTTCGTCGTCGGCCACGAGTTTGCCGGAGAGGTCGTTGAAGTCGGACGGCTCGTGACCGATGTCCAGGAGGGCGACAGAGTAACGGCCGAGGGACACATCGTTGACGGCCGTTGCCTTCTCTGCCGTACCGGTAACGCCCACGTCTGTCCGCACACGAAGATCATCGGCGTGGACCGCGATGGGTGCTTCGCTGAACTCATCGCAATGCCTGCGACAAATGTGTGGCACCTCGACGACTCAATCAGTTACGATGTCGGCGGCATTCACGATCCCATGGGAAATGCATTTCACACCGCGCTGACCGCGGATATTCCGGGAGCGACGGTACTCATCACCGGCTGCGGACCAATCGGCATCTTCGCCGTGGGCATCTGCAAGGCGGCCGGAGCGTCGCGCATCATTGCCTCCGACGTAAACCTGAAGCGACTCGCGCTCGCGAAGCAAATGGGCGCCCACGACATCGTCACACCGGCAGAAGCCGAGGCAGCGGTGAAACGCTCGACCGGTGGTCTTGGCGTTGATGTCGTGCTGGAGATGTCAGGCGTCCCCGCCGCAATTCACCAGGCATTTGCACTGGTGCGCGTCGGAGGACGGGTGCAGATGCTCGGCATTCCGTCGCAACCCATCGAGATCGACCTGCCGAATGAAGTGATCTTCAAGGGCATTACCATCTACGGTGTCGTCGGCAGGCGAATGTATGACACGTGGCACCAGATGACGCGATTCCTGCGCGCCGGGGAGTTCAATCCGGAACCCGTCATCACCCATCGCTTTCCGATGTCGGACTTCGATGCGGCCATCGCCGCGATCAAGTCGGGCGACGCAGGGAAAGTCATCTTCGAAATAGCTTAGGCCGGAGAATCAGGTGACGCTCAACAGGAATTTCGATGACGCGCTCAAGACGTCGATCGAGCAGCTCAAGACCGACAAGGTATACAAGCGGCTCAACTATCTCGACTCACCGCAGTCCGCGCGCGTCACGATGGAAGGCCGCGGCGAAGTCCTCATCTTCTCATCGAACAACTACCTCGGCCTCGCCGCCGAGCCCGCCGTCGTGCAGGCCGGTATCGATGGGCTGAACAGATACGGTGCGGGGACGGGCAGCGTTCGCTTCATCTGTGGCACGTTCACGATTCATCGGGAGCTCGAGTCGGCCATCGCGCACCTCGTTGGAGCGGAAGCGTCGTTGTCATATGTCTCGGCGTGGAATGCCAACGAAGGCTTCACGGCAACAATTGTCGAACAGGGCGACTTCGTCGTGTCCGACGCGCTCAACCACGCCTCGATCATCGATTCGCTGAGACTGGCGAAGGCAATCACCAAATGTACGACGGGCGTGTACGCGCACTCGGACATGGCCGATCTCGTCGAGAAGCTCGAATCCGCACGCGATGCGAAGCGGCGAATCATCTGGACCGATGGTGTCTTCTCGATGGAGGGAAGCATTGCAAGGCTTCCCGATATTCTCGAGATCGCGCGCACCCACGATGCCATTGTAGTGATGGACGATTCTCACGCGACCGGAGTGCTCGGCGAGACTGGCCGAGGAACGGCGGAACACTTTGGCGTTCTTGGCGAAGTCGATGTGATCACGTCAACTCTCGGAAAAGCACTTGGGGGTGCGGCGGGCGGGTTTGTCGCGGGGCCGGCGTCGCTCTGCGACATGCTCACTCAGCGGTCGCGGCCGCAGCTCTTTTCCAATGCGCTGCCACCGACTGTCGCGGCGAGCTCGCTGGCCGCGATTGAGTTCCTCACCACGCACCCGGAGCGGGTGACAAAGCTGAGGGACAACGCATCCTATTTCCGGGAGCAGATTACCGAGGCCGGATTCAAGCCGCTCGCCGGTGAGACACCGATTATTCCAATTATTGTCGGCGAGACGGCGACCGCCATCCGGATGAGTGACATGCTGCTGGAGCGAGGCGTCTTTGTTACGGGATTCGGGTTCCCGGTTGTGCCGCACGGCCAGGCGCGCATTCGATGCCAGCTCAGCGCGGCGCATTCGCGCGACGATGTCGACGAAGCGATTGCGGCTTTCAGGTCCGTCGGCGGGAAGCTCGGAATAATCTGAGAATCGTGTGACTTTCCCCGGTCGCACCAACGGCTGGTGGATGGATGCTCCGCCGGCAGGGGCATCGGTACAATGAGAAAGACAAGTCTGTTCATCGTCGCCGCTCGTCTCGACAGCGCTCGTGCCATCCCTTGCGTCCGCGCAGCGTGTGCGGGACTTCGAGGACTCCTGGTTCTGGGGCGTGAAGGCCGGCGTCTCGACATTCTCGCCGACCCTCGGCAGCACGGAGGCCACCGCGACGTACGGCGCTGAGTGGTTCATCACGCGAACGCGTGGTGGTCTTTACGTGTCGGCCGACGAGTCGAACCTGTCATCGACGTCGGTGGTGTTCGATCCGTCCGCCGATGGAAGCTTTCGTTCCGTCCGAGTTCGCAAGCTCCGCCGCATTGGCGTTGCCGCGCTCGCGTTCCCGTGGAAATTCCACAACTTGCGCCCGTATGCGGGAGTCGGCCTTATGATGAATGTGATTGGCGATGCGACACCGGAGCTGTCGGTTACCGAGACGACTGTTGACGATGCTGTCATTCAGCGCGTAGACGATCGTCGCAGCCAGTCCGCGCTACTCGGCATGGCCGGCGCTCAGCTTCAGCTCGGGAAGCTCGCCGTCTTTGGCCAGGCATCGGTTGCACCGACGAGCGCGAATTTCCTGCTGAACAACAGCGTGCTCGGCTTCTACGAGGCGGGCATTCGCTACAATTTCAGCAGCTCCCGTGAAGGTGTTCACTAGCAGAAGCAGAATCCGCGGGCGCCGGTCCGCGCGCTCGCGGAAATCGGGAGACGTACGCGTTTCCACGAACAGTGTATCGGAGTGGCCAATCGACCGCGCGCGTGATGCCGATGCGGGCTGTCGACTCGACGTCATCAGATGCGACTGACCGCCCTTCGCGGATCACCAGCGGTTTGCGTTGAAGCGGGAGAGCGTTGAGCGCACCAGTGATGCCGAGCGCTTCACAGAGCTTTCCAGGGCCGTTGGTGAGATCCTTGTCGCGCGCCGGATTACCACGGCGACCGCGCATTAGCCGAAGACCGGTGAGAGGCTCGATACCCCGGACGAGAACAGCGCTTGGTAACCCTTCCCGCCGCGTAACAGCGTTGAAGCACCAATGCACGCCGTAAATGAAATAGACATACGAGATGCCGGGAGGTCCGTAGAGCGGCGCCGTTCGTTTCGTGAGGCCGGCGACGGCGTGACACGCTTCGTCCTGCTCGCCGATGTATGCTTCTGTCTCGACGATCATGCCGGTGGCCGTGCCGGCGTCAGTGCGACATTCGATGACGGTGCCGAGCATCTCTCGCGCGACTACTTCAGTATCTCGATCGTAGAAATCGCGCCGAAGAATGCGACTCATGTCAGTAGTGCGACCCGCACGCCGAAACGTGCGGGTCTCAAATCAGCTGTCGGAGCCCGACGTAGCGGCCGACTTTGCCGCTGTCTTTTTGCGTGCACCGCGAGCCGGACGTTTCGCCACCGGCGTTGATTTGGGTGCTTCTGCCGGGGTTGTTGCGGCAACTCGCCCAGCGCCCGACTTCCGCGCCGCTTTCTTTGCCGGCGCGCGCTTGCGAGCTGGCTTGGAGGGCACGGTTGGATCGTCGGTGGCAAGCACGAGAGGCTCGAGATCTACCGTTGTGGCCGCAGCGGATTCAGCGGGAGCTGACTGAGTCGGTGATTGAACCGCGGCGGGAGATGCGGCCGGCCTCGCGCCAACGACTCCGACATTCAACAGGTTCGCCGGCATTCCGCTCTTGCCACCAATCGGCCCGCGACCAGTACCTCGGGCACCCATTCCCCGCTGCATTGGTGCGACAGGTTTGGGAGCAGGTGCGTTTGCCGTTGCGGCATCCTCGAGCTGACGGTCAACGGGCGCGGCGGTGACGGCGATCGCCACCTCGTAGTCGCTGCCACGGCGGCGAAGATCGACGAGGTCGGCGTCGTGCGCATCATGAAGAATGCGCAGGAAATTTCGCTCGCTGAGGCTTTCGCTGTCGCGACCAAGAAGATTTCTTGCGGCGTCGCGAACAGTCGATGCGGGGACGGCAATATCGCCGGTTGTTGACGACGCCACCGCTCGCTTGACCAGGTCGAACGCCTCGTCGCGCGTCAGACGAATTCCGGATGAGCCGATCCCGGACGGCGCTGACCTGGGCGTCGTTGCGATTGCGGGCTCGGCGACCGGCGCGACAGCAGCGTCAGCTGGTGGAGCCTCTTCGGTAATCGATGGAGCGGGCGATGACGACGAGATGGCCGTTGCATCCGCGTCCGCTCGTGGCGCGCGGGGAGCGCGCTCCTCGCGATCGCGTCCACGTCCGCCGCGGCGGCTGCGTCGTGCACGCTCGGGCGCTTCGGGTTCTGAAGCAGGCGCCGCAGCAGGAGCGTGCTCCGCTTCTGATTCCTGCGCTGCCGGTGCACTGTCAGACGTCGACGATGTCGAGCGCGGAACGTCCACTTCAAGCTGGCCGTTCTCGAGTTTCGTGAGTGACAACAGACCGCGTCTGCCGGCTTCTGTTACGAACAGCGAGAACTTCGCCTTCCCGACATCTTTCTCGTCGAACGAGCTGTCGATTTGCTGCATGACCTGCTTGAGGCGATCGGCGCGCATCACGTCGCCGTTGCGCTTCATGCGCTGAACCGCTTCGGTGACGAGCTCCCACGGATCGCGCTTGACGAGCTCTTCGTCATTGTTCTTCACGAGCCCGGCGAGCGCATTATACGAGTAATACTCGTCGCAGTTCATCACGAGCAGATCGCTCGATGACTCGCGAATGCCGACGCCGATCACGTACTTGCCGTACTCCTTGAGCTTGATGACGAGACTCGAAAAATCAGAATCGCCTGAAAGCAGGATGAATGTCCCGATTTCCGGGCGAACGAAGACGAGCTCGAGAGCGTCGATGGCGAGGCGAATGTCAGTGGCGTTCTTCTTCGCCGATCCGTACGCTGGCGCCATGATCATGTCGATCGACGACTCGGCGAGCGGCACGATGTATTGCGGGTAGCGTCTCCAGTCTGCGTAGGCTCGTTGAACCGAGACTTTTCCCTTGATGATGTCGGAAGCGAGGAGATTCTTGAGCTCCGTCTGGAGGTCGGAACGGATTCCCATCGTGACGTTGTCGAAGTCGATGAGAAGGGCGGCGTTTGGAGCGTGGTGGATCTGGTGGGTTCCGACGTTCTGCTGCTGAGGCATTGCCTGAGGCCCCCTGTGGATCGGGGCAACCGGACGTCGCGGCCCTGCGGGCGCGGTCCGGGATGGACGAAATGGCATTGAGTGTTGGGTGTAGTACGCGGTCGCAGGCCGCGCTTTCTGCGCGGCGGTTCCTAACGAGCCGGATGTGGTCCCGCGGCGTCGTGCCCCGGGGAACGCGTCTTCAGGTCAAGTCGGGCCGCTGTGTCACGCATGACACGCTAGCCCCCGAATCCTCGAAGTCGCGCTAACCCTTGTAATTTATAGCCGAATGCCGATGAATCAACTGCGCTACCGAACGCGACTCATCGTCATCCTCTCTCTTTTCGCTATCGTCCCGGCCGCTCTCCTCACGTTGTTATGGGGAGGCACGATGAGAAGTGCCATCTCTCTCGTCGGCGGACGCAGCGCCTGGGAGAGCGTGGCATCAACCGGCGAGCGCGCCATCGCCGCCGTCCGCAAGGCGCCACTCAATCGCTCACAGCGGTTGGCGGTGGATGCCCACGAGCACGAGCTTCGGTCGTCGCTCGAGCAGGCGCGGCGCTTCAGCTTTCTCGCCGGCCGATCGATGCGCGTGGTCACTGTCCTCGCGCTGCTCGCACTCATCGTGTTTGCAATCGCCGCATCACGGGTCGCCGGGCACCTGAGCCGTCAGATGAGCCGGCCACTCGTCGAAATCGTTGGGTGGACAGAAACAATCGGCCGCGGCGAAAATCTTCCTCCACCTGCCGCCGAGGTTGCGCGCGGCGCTCCCGAATTCGCGACGCTGCGCGATCGGATGCGCGAGATGGCCGCGGCAATCGATGTCGGACGCCAACGCGCCGCCGAAGCAGAGAAGCTCAACGCTTATCGCGAAAGCGCTCGACGCGTCGCGCATGAGCTGAAGAATCCGTTGACTCCGATCAGGTTAGCGATCGACCATCTGCGTCGCACCGCAACGCCCGAGCTACGCGATACGATCGAAGTGCTCGCCACCGAGTCAGCGCGTCTCGAGCGGATCGCGCGTGCATTCGCCGAGTTCGGCCGGCTGCCTGAAGGTCCGGCCGCAGAGGTCGATATTGCAGAACTGGCCCGGTATACGGCGTCGTCGGTAGCGTCTCCGAGCATCCACGTCTCTGTTTACGCGCCCGACAATCTTCCCCGCGTCCTCGGCCACCACGATGCGCTTGCCGGTGCTCTCTCGAACGTCATGCTCAACGCCATTGACGCTTCGGGTGGAGCCGGCAAAATCACCATCGCGGCGTTCAGCTCGAAGCTGCGGGGCAGGGAGGCGGTGACGATCGAGATCTCGGACAACGGGGCGGGCATCGCTCCGGCCGACTTGTCGCGCATCTGGGAGCCGTATGTGACTCAGAAGCCCGGTGGGACGGGGCTCGGACTGGCAATTGCGCGACAGGCGGTGCTGGCGCATGATGGAACCGTGGAGGCCTCCAGCACGTTGGGTAAGGGTACACAGATACAGTTCGTACTGCCGGCGCTTTCGAGCGCCACGGAGAGGAATACCTGATGCTTGGTCCTGAGATAGTCGTGCCCGTCGCCTTTTTTGGCTCGGTGGTAGCGGTTGTGATCGGACGCCCGATGGTAAAGGCGATCGCAGCGAAGGCCGAAGCCGAGGCGAAGAACCCTCAGCTTCCCATGGAGATAATGCAAAGGTTCGAGCGAATGGAGCAGTCGCTCGATGCGATTGCTGTCGAGATCGAGCGAATCTCCGAGGGTCAGCGCTTCACCACGAAACTGCTGTCTGACGGACGCGAGTCCGCTGGGGAGCAGATCCCGGCACGATCATCCGCACCGCCGTCGAGCCAATAGCGTGGCGTCAATCCTGATCGTTGACGACGAGGCGAATATCCGTCGCATGGTCGGGGCGCTCCTCGCGGCCGAAGGTTATGAGGTGCGCGAAGCGGCCACCGGCGCGCAGGCTGTACTGAAATCCGCAGAGGAAGAGCCCGATGCAGTGATGATGGATCTCATGATGCCGGGTGAGATGGACGGCATGGCGGCACTCGCCCGACTTCGTGTCGATCACCCTGATCTCGCGGTCATCATGATGAGCGGACGCGCCGGTTTGAGTGATGCCGTGACTGCGACAAAGCTTGGCGCCGTCAACTTTCTCGAGAAGCCGCTCACTCCCGAGACCGTTCTTTTTGCCGTCGGCGCCGCACTCGAGCTTCGCCAATCCCGTCGCGTCGCACGCGAGCTTCGGCAGGAGCTCGGCCTCGCTGGTGAGATGATCGGCGACAGCTCACCGATGCAGGCAGTGCGCGAGCTGATCGCACGGGTCGCGCCGAGCGATGCGCGAGTGCTGATCACCGGCGAATCGGGAACGGGCAAGGAGCTCGTCGCCAGCGCGATCCACGACGCGAGCCCGCGACGCGGCAAGCCGTTCGTCAGGGTCAACTGCGCGGCCATTCCGCGCGAGCTCGTCGAGAGCGAGATGTTCGGCCATGAGCGGGGAGCGTTTACAGGCGCGACGCAGGCGCGCGTCGGCCGGTTCGAGCTAGCGCATCCGGGCACGCTGTTTCTCGACGAGATTGGCGACCTGAGCCTCGAGGCGCAGGCAAAGCTGTTGCGAGTCATCGAGGCAAAAGAGATTCAGCGAGTGGGCGGCAATCGGAACATTCGTGTCGATGTGCGCGTCATCGCCGCAACGAATCAGGACCTCGCGCGTGCAGTGCGCGACGGGACATTTCGCGAAGATCTTTTCTTCCGGCTGAATGTCGTCCCGATTGCACTCCCGCCCCTTCGCGAGCGCGATGGCGACGTCTCACAACTCGTTCACCATTTCTCGCTGCTCAATTTCAGAAAGACGGGTCAGGTGCCACCGACGTGGTCGGTGAGCGCGATGCAGCTTCTCGACCGGCACCCATGGCCGGGGAATGTTCGCGAGCTCGCCAACATCGTCGAGCGCACCGCGATCGTTCATCCCGGCGGTCTCATTACCGGCAGATCGCTCGCTGGTCTCCTCGATCCATCAACCTCGCCCGCGTCCGTTCCCGGCGAGACGATCACCGAATCCGTCGAGGCGCATGGCGGCCTTGGCGAAGCACTCGACGACTACGAGCGAAGAATCATCGAAGCGGCCCTCGTCAATGCGGCAGGCAACGTTGCCGAAGCAGCACGGTGGCTCAATACCGACCGGCCAAATCTCTACCGTCGAATGAAACGACTTGGTATTGGAAGCTCGCGTCATGCCGATCGCCCAACTCAACCCGCAAGCCAGTGACTCTTCGATTCGTCTCCGGGGCGGTGGCGTTGGCGTGTATCTGTGCGCTTTCCAGCGCCCGCGCGCAGGAGACCACGTCATATCAGGACACGATAGTGGACATCCGCTCAGTTCTTCAGAACGATGATCACGGCGGCCTGCGGATCACTTCCGGAAAAACTTACAATCGCGTTGAAGGTCTGCCGATTCTGTTCGGGCCGACCTACCGGAATCGGTTCGGCAACGGGGAGCTGACGCTGTCGGCGTTCGGCATTATCCGCAGCGCAGAAACATTTCACTGGGACGCCGATAACATCGGGCATCGGCTCACCGCGGAGTACCGCGTCGGGACGCGTCGCGGATTCTCGATTGGCGCAGCGTCGTTCGACGTCGTCGCTCCGATCGAGCCGTGGCAGCTGACGGAGCCCGACGGTGGGCTCGCGGCGTTCTTTCTCAAGCGCGACTACTTCGATTATTTCGGCCGGCACGGCGCGCGCGTATCTGCATCTGCGTTCACGGCCGGCCGGGCCACTGTCACCGCTGCCTATAGTCACGAGCGCTGGAGCTCGCGGAGCGAGCGCTCAGTCTTCACTCTGTTTCGCGACGGAGACAACTGGCGAATCAATCCGCGCATCGACGATGGTCGCGTGCATCTCGTCGAGCTGGACTTCGACCTCGACACGCGAACGAGCGAGATCAATCCGTGGGCAGGCTGGTTTATCAACGCGCAATACGAGCACGGAAGCGGCGACTTCGCCACGGCGCCAGTCCCGATCGGATCGCTCACAGAACATCGATCCTACGGGCGTGGCTTTGTGGACGTCAGGCGATACAACCGCGTTTCCCCCAAGCGCCAGATCAACGCGCGAGTCGTCCTCGGCGGTTGGCTCGGCGGCGACGAGCTTCCGCTCGAGCGACGGTTCTCGGTTGGAGGAATCGGCACACTTCCTGGATTCGATTTCCGGCGGGTCGGAATCGGGCCTGACGTTGGACAGTGTGCGGGCATCGACGACTTGCCGGGACGGCCGGCGCAGTGCGAGCGGGTCGCACTCGCCCAGCTCGAGTACCGCCACGAACTGTTATCGGAGCTGTTCGATGTCTTCAATCGCAATGGCATTCGGGTTCGCGGCGCGGTCTTCAGGGTCAAGCCGACCGCCGTTGCGTTTGTTGACGGGGGGCGCGGATGGCTTGTCGGACCGCGGGTCGGAATCCTTCAATATCCGTCCCGATCCCTTCCCGGATTCGACACGTTTCGAACCGATGTTGGAGTCGGCCTCGATCTCGGCATCGCCGGGATCTACGTCGCGAAGGCGGTGTCATCATCGAAAGAGCCGGCGAATTTCTTCGTGCGTATCCGGGACCGATTCTAGACGTGGCAGCGATGCGACCCCTGACGTTGGCACTGTTGATTCTGGTGGCGGCTGAACGGGTGGAAGCGCAGAAGCCTCAGCTTGTTCTCGTCATGCCCGAGAGGTCCCTGCTCGCCACTGAGCCGCCATCGGTGCAATCCAGCTCGCTGATCACTGACGGGCTCATGCTCGATCTCGTGCGAAACGGGTTTCCGGCGCACCTGCATTACCGGCTCGAGCGGTGGAGCACCGGTGGCTTCTTTGACGACATCAGCGCCACCTCCGAATGGGACGCGATCGTGCGCTACGACGCACTCGCAAAAATCTTTCAGGTATATCGCGTTGTTGGGAAGAAGACAACTTTCCTCGGAACGTTTCCGGATATTGCTGCTGCCGAGGCGCCGCTCGATGCGGCGTTCCTGGCTCCGATTCAGCCCCCGAAGCGCGGCAGGAAGAGCTATTACAATCTCGTGCTCGACATCGAGACGTTGTCGCTTACCGAGCTCGATGAAGTGGAGCGGTGGTTGCGGGGCGAGCTCAAGCCCGCGGTGCGCGGAAAGAAAAATCCGGGCACCGCTGTTGGTCGCGGTGTCCGGACTGTGATGGTACGGTTGCTCGGCGGCGAGAAGCGTCGCTACGAAGCGCGCTCTGGAACCTTTCGGCCGTGACTGGGCACCTGGGCCTGCTCAACCGGAAGTCCGCTCGTTGGATGCCGATGCTCCAGGTCCTCGAGGTGATGTAAAGTCTCTTCACCGTAGAACAGCCGGATGTACCGCGCCTGTGTCGGCGTGAGACGACGAACCGCCCAGCTCAGGTGAACGAAGTGCGGCTCGATCGGGGCGTGCATCGGGTGCATGCCAATCTCGTTCGGCAAGCTGTTCGCCTTGCGCGTGTTGCACGGGCTGCATGCCGTGACGACGTTCGTCCATTCATTGGAGCCGCCGCGTGACAGCGGGATCAGGTGATCGCGTGTCAGCGATTCGCGCGGCTTGAGCTCGATCTGAAGGCGACCGCAGTACTGGCAGCGATAGCGATCGCGCGCAAAGAGAAACGTGTTCGTGACCTGGCGGCGAAACCGGCGCGGGACGTGGATGAATCGCGTCAGGCGAATGACTGCCGGGCGCGGAAGCGTGAGTCGCTCGGAGCGAACCATCCTGCCGGGGTCCGCCTCGACGATCTCCGCCTTTCCGTCAATGACCAACCGCAACGCGCGTCTGAGCGGAACCATGGTAAGCGGCTCAAACGACGCGTTCAGTGCAAGACAACCGACGATCAAGCACCCTCCGTGTCGCGCTGTTACAGCGAGGCAACAATATACAACTCGTTGGAACTAAATACCCGCGTGAGCTCCGGTTGGTACCGCGGTCCGCCATCCATACCGGTCGGGAAGCCTGCCTTCGCAGATTCCCATGTACGTCTCCTGAATGACTTTCGTGATCGGACCACGCTTCCCGGTGCCGATTGGAATGCGATCGACCGACCTGATCGGCGTTATCTCGGCAGCCGTTCCCGTAAAGAACAACTCGTCGGCAATATAGAGCATCTCGCGAGGCATCACCTGCTCGACGACCTCGTAACCGGCGTCGCGGGCGATTGTCATCACCGAATCGCGAGTGATTCCGTTGAGAATCCCCGAGGCAACGGTGGACGTAAACACTTTGCCGTCACGCACGAGGAAGAGATTCTCCCCGCTTCCTTCCGACACGAGCCCGAACGAATCGAGCATGATGCCCTCGGAGTAGTGGTCGAGCTTCGCTTCCATCTTTGACAGCTGCGAGTTGAGATAGTTTCCGCCGGCCTTCGCCATTGTCGGGAACGTATCCGGTGCAGCGCGACGCCAGCTCGACACGCACACATCCACACCATCAACCGCCGACTCGTGTCCGAGATACCGGCCCCACGTCCACGGAATGATGAACACCTCGAGCGGACAATCTGTCGGCAAAACTCCCATCTGCTCGCCTGCCCTGATCGCGATCGGACGGAGGTAGCAATGCGGAAGCTCATTCTCCGTCACGGTATCGATTGCCGCCTGGACCAACGTCTCCTGCGAGTGTGCGAGCGGCATGCGATAGATGCGGCACGAATCGGCCAGGCGGCGCATGTGATCCTGAAGACGGAAGATGGCCGGGCCCTCCGGTGTCGCGTAACAGCGAACCCCCTCGAATACGCTCGACCCGTAATGAACGACGTGACTCATCACATGGATGGTCGCGTCTTCCCAGTTCACGAACTTGCCGTCACGCCAGATCCGATGATGATTATCCGCCCGCTCCATCGCGCCTCGCTCTCGAGATTGTCCTCAAAGATACTACGCCTGCTGCGCTTCCCACCGCCGTAGCGACTCGCCTGCATCGTGGACGCGCGTCTGCAACCCTGGGTCGAGGCCCACTACTTTCCCGTCCACCAGCAGCGGACGGCCTTTCACCGCCACAAACTGCGCCTTTGCGCCAGCGAGTGAGAAGACCACCGCCGCGTCAACGTTCCCGACCGGCGTCACGTGCGCTGCCGTCAATGAGAATACGCTGAGGTCCGCTTCTTTCCCGACCTCGAGCGATCCGACCTTGTCATCGATTCGAAGTGCCCGCGCGCCGCCGATCGTCGCGAGCTCGAGCGCCGTCCGCGCCGGAATCGCTCTCTCATTCCGCTTCGATGCTCGCTGAAAAAGCACCGCAAGACGCGCCTCCTCGAGAATGTCCATTCGATTGTTGCTCGCCACAGAATCCGACCCAAGTCCGACATCGATCCCGGCGTCGAGATACTCCGACAGCGGCGCAATCCCATGCCCGAACTTCGCGTTCGACGCCGGGCAATGCGCCACTGTGCAGTCGTTCCGCGCAATCATCGCGATGTCTTCCGCATCGAGACGCACGGCATGGATCAACAACGGCGACGTCGCCAGACACCCGGTTTTCTCGAGCAGGGCCACCGGCGTTCGTGCACGTGGAATAACCGCCAGGTCGCGCTCCTTCCACTCTTCCGCAAACGCGCCCGTCCCGCTTACGACAAGCTCCTGTTCCGCCGCGCTCTCGGCGATGTGGAGGCCCATGCGCCATCCATCTTCACGTGCAAAATCGGCGCAGGCGGCATACAGCACGTCGGCAACGGTGTAGGGCGCGTGCGGCGAGATACCGAGCTTCACCAGATCAGTCTGCTTCGGCGCGAGTTCGGCGACACGCGCGCGCAACGCTGTGATCGACGCCTCGCACTGCTCAGGGCCGGAGCCGAACGTCTCCTGAAACATGATCCCGCGAACACCCATCTCCAGCATCGCAATCATGACGAAGCCTGTCGCGCACGTATCCGCATAGGTCGTAATGCCGGCATGAAGCCCTTCGGCGATTCCGTACCGGGCCGAGTCGAGCAGCATCTCGTCCGTGAGCGCTTCCTTGCGACTGCTGCGCAGCTTGTCGATCCAGTCGTTGAAGCAGAGATCCTCGAGAAAGCCGCGCATCGACGTCAGCTCGAGATGTGTATGCGCGTTGATGATCCCGGGAAGAATTATCGCGTCGCCAAAATCCATTTCGTCGCCGGCTGGCGCATTGCCAGCCAGTCCGACGAAAATGATTTTCCCCTCTTCCTCAACAACGCATCCGTTCTCGATTGGCGGCTGCGTAACCGGAACGACCCACCGTGCTCGATAGCGCTTCATCGTGCCCGCGGTGCGATCAACGAGTCGAGGCTTCTGCTGGTGGTATCGGTTCTGCTTTTCATCGTGTCGGGAATCGATCGCCGGGGCACCGGAGTCGCGCCCGGCATCACGCGCTGTCCGCCCGATACCGGCGGATTGTACGGGGGCGGAGGAGGATACGCCGACCCTGCCCCACCGCCGAGCGTGTCGGATGGAGACGCGTATCCGAGATGTTTGTCGCACTCATGCGTTGGCTCGGTGCCGGGAATGAAGACTTCGGTTCCGATGACGTCGCGCGGACAGTACGGAGTCTGGAGAAGACCCGTGGTGAAATCGATCTCACGCGTGATGATCGCTTGCGGCCGCGGCCAGTCCGGCGGCGCCGGCCTTCGCCGGTACACTTCAGTCATGAATTGCGTCCACGCTGGCGCCGCCAATCTTCCGCCCTGAGCGTCGGCCATGATTTTCTTCGGCTTGTCGAACCCCATCCACACCCCCGCAACAAGGTCTGCGGTATAGCCGATGAACCACACGTTGGTGCCATCATTGGTGGTTCCTGTTTTTCCGCCGGCCGGAAAATGAAAGCCCGCGCCCCACACCGCGCCCGCAGCAGTGCCGCGCCGAATAACATCTTTCATCATGTCCACCATGATCCACGCTTCTTCGGGCGATAGCACCTGTGTCCGCGACGGTGCCTGCTGCCACAGCACTTCCTGACGCGCGTTCTCGACGCGAAGAATTGCGTTTGGTGCCGGACGAATTCCCTGATTCGCAAACACCGAGTACGCCGCGATCATCTCCATCGGATAGACGTCGGCGGCGCCGATGAAGATCGACGGGTACGGCGGAATCGGAGTGGTGATCCCGAAGTTCCGCGCTTCGTTGATGATGGTCTGCTCGCCGAGCTCCATGCCCACCTTGATGGCGATTGTATTGCGGGACTCGTACAGACCGCGCCGCATCGGCATCAGACCGAGAAACCGGCCGTCGTAGTTCTTCGGCTGCCACGGCGTACCAGTGCCCTGGTCAACGACAACTGGCGAGTCATTCACGATGTACGACGGTGGCCTGCCGTTCTGAACGGCTGACGCGTAGACGATCGGCTTGAACACTGAGCCTGGTTGCCTCAGAGCCTGCGTCGCGCGATTGAACTTCGAGTCGTAAAAATCCCGCCCGCCAACCATCGCCCGGACCGCACCATTGCGCGGGTCGATGGCGACCAAAGCACCTTGCAGGTAGGGGGAATTCTCACCTGGCTCACTGCCGGCCAGACTGCGCGCGATGTAATGCTCGTAGGTCTCCGACGAAAACTTTCCGAACCGGCCGCCCTCGATTCTCTTTAGCTGAAGCTCGAGCGCACGTTCCGCGGCGAGCTGCATGTCGAGGTCGAGCGTCGTGTACACCTTGAGCCCCTGCTCGTAAAGCTGGCGGCCAAACTGCTCGTCGAGCTGACGTCTGATCCACTCGACGAAGTAGGGGGCGGTGTCGCCGGCATCGGTCTTGTTCGCGAGCTGAAGCGGAAATGCCTCCGCCCCGCGCGCGTCAATATCGCTGATCGCGCCATTTCGCCGCATCAGCTCGATCACTGTATTGCGCCGTTGTACCGCGCGGTCGGGATGCTTGCGAGGGTTATAGCGCTCCGGCGCTTTCGGCAACGCGGCCAGCGTCGCCGCCTCGGCGACGTTCAGATCGCGAACAGACTTGCCGAAGTAACGCTGGGACGCAGTTTCAACGCCGTATGCGCCGTTGCCGAGAGCGATCTGGTTGAGATAGAGCTCGAGAATCTTTTTCTTGTCGAACCTGGTCTCGATCTCACGCGCGACCTTGCCTTCGCGAATCTTGCGCACGAGAGTCTTCTCACGGCTGATACTCTCGGGGAAGACGTTGCGGGCAAGCTGCATCGTGATCGTCGAGAAGCCTTCGTCGAAGTGCCGGGCGACGATGTCACGACCGAGGGCACCGAACACGCGGCGCCAGTCGATTCCGGCATGCTCGTAGAACCGTTTATCCTCGGTGATCACGAACGCCTGTTGAACCGTCAGCGGAATCTCGTCGAGCTTGACGAGCGTGCGTCGCTCCAGACCGAGCTCGGCGATGAAGCGCCCGTCAGCGGC
>JBBSFT010000039.1:0-20766 GCA_038254845.1 Gemmatimonadales bacterium
AACGCGCTCATCGTTGCCAAGCTCGCCGGCATCAAGCGTATCTCGTTCGAGCGTGCTCTCGCCGCCCCGACGACACATCGCCACGAATACCGGGACGCCTACATCGGCGACCTCGGCAACGTGGTTGACATGGCCAGAATCAAGAGCTCGACAGTGCGCTTCGCCGTCGATCCGCTCGGCGGTGCCGGCGTTCACTACTGGAGTGCGATCGCCGAGCGGTATGGGATTTCGCTCGCGGTGGTGAGCGAGGAAGTCGATCCGACGTTCCGGTTCATGACCGTTGACTGGGACGGGAGGATCAGGATGGATCCATCATCGCCGTATGCCATGCAGCGACTCATTGGCCTGAAGAACGAGTTCGATGTCGCATGGGCGTGCGACACCGATCACGACCGGCATGGCATTGTCGCTGCGAGCGCCGGACTGATGAACCCGAACGCATATCTCGCGGTTGCCAGCTCGTTTCTCTTCTCGCATCGCCCGCAGTGGGCGCACGACAAGGGTATCGGGAAGACCGTCGTAACGAGCAGCGTGATCGACCGCGTTGCAGCTCAGATCGATCGCCCGCTCGTCGAAGTGCCGGTCGGCTTCAAGTGGTTTGTCGACGGGCTGCTCGACGGATCGCTAGGATTCGCTGGGGAGGAGAGCGCGGGTGCGTCATTTTCGCGGATGGACGGACGTGTGTGGACAACCGACAAGGACGGGATCATCATGGGGCTACTCGCCGCCGAGATGACCGCAATTACAGGGCGTGATCCGGGCGAGCTCTATAACGAGATAACACGCTCCGTCGGCCAGTCGTTCTATGCCCGCATCGATGCGCCTGCCACCGCGGACCAGAAAGCGAAACTGTCAAAGCTGACGGAGACCGAGGTGACGGCGACCGACCTGGCCGGGGAAAAAATCACGAGCGTGCTGACGAAAGCCCCCGGAAATGGTGCCCCGATCGGGGGGCTGAAGGTTGTCACCGCCGGCGGATGGTTTGCGGCCCGGCCCTCAGGGACCGAAGATGTATACAAGATTTACGCGGAAAGCTTTTCAAGCGCCGAGCACTTGCGCAGGATTCAGGAAGAGGCGCAGCAGCTCGTTCAAAAAGTATTCGACGAGTCGTAGCTAACGATCGATCCGAATCGGAGAGTGTGATTGGAGCAAGTCCTCAGTCGGCAGCAGGGAGAGATTGTCGCCCTCGAGCGCAAGCTCGTGCTGCATGTCCGTGACATCCTCTCGCGCTCGGATGGGCAGCGCTCCGATCTCGATCGTCTCGGCTCTCTCGTGCATGAGATGGACGAGCTCTTTCTCCTCGTCGTCGTCGGCGAATACAACAGCGGCAAGAGCACGTTCATCAATGCATTGCTCGGGGCCGAGGTCTTTCAGATGGGAGACCTGCCGACGACACGGGCGATTTCAATTCTTCGGTACGGTGACGCGGGAACTCCCGAACCTCTCGGGGAAAGCACGTTCCTGTATCACTATCCGCTCGAGGTGCTTCACGATCTCGACATCGTTGACACACCGGGCACGAACTCGATCGAACGCATGGAGGAGGAGATTACCCGCCAGTTTGTGCCGCGCGCCGATCTCATTCTGTTCGTCACGAGCCTGCTTCAGCCGCTGACGGCGAGTGAGCTCGATTTCCTCACCCACATCAGGGAATGGGGCAAGAAGGTCGTGTTTATCGTCAACGGTGTTGACCGCCGCAACTCCGACGAGCAGCTCGACCGGGTGCGTGAGTATCTCGCGCGTGAAATCACGACGCGGCTCGGCGTCGTCAAACCAACGCTGTATTTTATCAGCGCGCTGCAAGCCCTTCGCGGCAAGATCGCGGGGAACGCGGCGCAAGGAGCCAGTGGCGAGGCGTCAACCGCAAGGGGAACTCCGATTCCCGATGCCCGCAATGAATATCCGGCACTCGAATCGTACGTGCTGGAGACTCTGAGAGAGACCGAGCGCGTGAGACTCAAGCTGCTCACTCCGCTCGGCGTGCTGCGTCATTTGCTCGCGGCCAATATCGCGACGCTCGACGGCCGCTTGAAGGTCGTGGACGAGGATGCTCGCGTCCTCCGGTCAATGCGTGGACAACTCGAAGCGTATACGACGGAAATGCGGACAGATTCGGAACGATACCTGATCGAGATCCGCAACGTGCTGTATGAATTGGAGCGTCGCGGCCGGTCGTGGTTCGAGCGCACGATCCGCATCGGGAACGCGAATTTTCTTCGCAACAAGGATGCTGTCGAGAACAGGTTCCGCGCTGAAGTGGTTGGGACTGCGACACAGGGTATCGAGGACGTCATTCACCGGATGGTGGATTGGACGGTGCAGCGCAACCTCAAGTTGTGGAGTAGTGTCTTCGCCGAGCTCGATGCGCACACTGCCCGGTTGCGCGAAGCGGGCGCGCTCGCTGCCCATGGCGATACCGAGTTTCAGTACAATCGTGAAGAGCTGTTTGCGCGATTGCGGGAGCCGATCGAGCGCCGGCTCAGCAAGTTCGACACGGAGACCGAGGCGCGTCAGATCACCGAGGGCGTGAAGGCCTCGGTCACGCAGGCGTTCGGAGTCAACGTTCTCGCGCTCGGACTCGGCGCTCTGTTCGTGACGGTGTTCACGACCGCCGCACTCGATGTCACCGGAGTCTTGACCGCGACAGTGTTCGCGATCGCCGGCTGGCTCATCATCCCCGCCAGACGGCGACAGCTGATTCACGATTTCGAGACGAAGATCACCAAGTTGAACGAGGACCTCGCTGCGCTCGTGAGGTCGAAGTTCGAGGAGCAGCTCGGCCGCTACGAAAGTCAGCTTCTCGACGTCATTGCGCCGTACGACCGGTTTCTCGAAACCGAAAAGGCCAAGCTCGAGGGCGCGCTTGGCGATCTTCGGGCGGCGGATGGAGAGGTCACGACTCTCGCCGCGCGAGTGGACTCTGCGTTTCCAGAATCAGCCCTGCGGTAGCGCCTCTCGCGCGCAGCCACATTTGCGAATGCGATGGCCGTGGCCTCCGCCGTTCCACGGGGCGCAACAACCTACTCCGCGGCGACGTTGATCGACACGGCAAGTCGGGTCAGAAGGTGATCGGTCTTTCCTTCTTCGTTCAGCGTCTGCTGAAGAACGCGCGCCGCGCCCCTGTAGCCGAGGAGCCGCGCGTAGGTGCGAACTGTTCCGTATCCGGCCATCTCATAATGCTCAACGTGCTGGGCAGCAGAGATAAGTCCGGCATCGAGCACGCTTGGATCAGGACGCTCCTTGATCAATCCCTTCGCTTCCTTGATCAGTCCTTCCATCCCGTCGCACTTCTTGCCCTTCGGACTCTTGTCCATCGCCTTGCAAATGCGTTCCAGGCGGCGAGCGTGCTCGCGTGTCTGGGCGAGGTGGGTGCGAAATGCCGCCTTGAGCTTTTTGTCCTTTGCGGCCTTCACCATCTTCGGCAATGCATCGATGAGCTGATTCTCTGCGCTATAGAGATCCTTCAGTTCGTCGAGGTACAGCTTTTCAAGCGAGTCGAGTTCGATTGGCATTTGCGGTCCGTTTCGAGGTAGAACTACTGTAGGGCATGATGCGGGCCGCGCCACCGATCGGGCTTTGAACGCGCGGGCTAAACCGAACGGGGAGAAATAAGCTGGATAGCCCCATTGTCGTATTGTACGCTTTTGTACATATGTGAAAGGGACGTAACGCACCAGCCCGCACGGGATCGATGATCTGGCGCTTTCTGGCGAACGCCATGACTGAGAATGCACTCAATGAGTTTCCGCCTGGCCTCCGACAGCCTCGACCGCGCTCTTGCCAGGGAGTTGAAGAGCAACCCCCGACCAGATCCACTCTGGGAGGCGTTGAAGATATGTGTCATCCAGCTCACTCGGAACAAGCGTGACGCCGGCGAGCCACCGGAGCGCATTATCGTTGCGCTCAAGGAAGCGGCGAGTGACGCCGGACTCGCGCCTCGACTGGATCCTGCTCGGCCTCTGGTTCCGGGTTTCAGCGGAGATGTTGTCGATACGATGGTCGTATGGTGCATCGAGACTTATTACGAGAGTTTCGACGCGAAACAAGCAGCAAGCTGATTTCTGCGCGTCGACCTTCTCTTCAGGTTAGGTTACATCAAGCGTCTTTCTGAGACGCCTCTCTCGACATCGGGCCGGTTCGCCGCCCTCCCTTGCCGTTAGTCGGGTCTACCCACTATTTCGGCAGCAAAGGAGGGGCATTGTCCCCACAATACCGCAATCGCGTCCTCGGCCTTCTTCCTCCGGACGAGCAGATCTCGATCGGCAACCGATTGGAGCTGGTTCCGCTCGATTTCAAGCAGATCCTTGCTGAAGCCGGCGACAGATTCGAGAATGTTCACTTCGTCGACAGCGGGCTTGTCTCGCTTGTCAATCATGTCTCCGGGAGTCTCGTCGAAGTTGGTACCGTTGGGAGTGAAGGAATTGTCGGCCTCAGCCTTTTTCTCGATGACGGTGTGGCCGCGCACCGCGCATTTGTCCAGGTTCCGGGCGAGGCATGGCAACTCGACGCTGACGCTGTCGCCGATATTGCCGCGATCGCGCCATCGCTCGAGCGACTCGTTCGCCGATTCACGCAGGCCTCGCTGATTCAGGTGTCGCAGACCGCGGCATGCAACCTCATTCACACAATCGAGCAGCGATGCGCGCAGTGGCTGCTCATTACACACGACAGCGCTGGCAGCGACGTCTTCCCCATCACCCAGGAATTCATGGCGTTCATGCTCGGCGTGAGACGAGCGGGGGTTACTGTCGCAGCCGGACTGTTGCAGAAGCATGGCTTTATCCGTTACGCCCGGGGAAAGGTGACGGTACTCGATCGTGGCGGCCTCGAGAACGCGTCATGTGAGTGCTACCGGGTTGTTCGCGATCAGTTCAGCCGGCTGCTTCCGCTTGGTTTGCCTGCATCCGACGAGCTGGCGTACGCTCTATCTGCGCGCTGAGAAAACGGCGACTTTGCACATCGCCTTCCCTCCTCCCTGTTCGATTGACTGAAGATCTCAAGCTGCTCGCATTGCATTGACAATCCGGCCACACTGATCCCTTGCGCCGATATATCGTAAGATATAACATTACGATATATCGCCAGACCTATCGGAGATTGGCTCCGGCAGGCGACTGCGATGGAGAATCAGAAAAATGCGAAATCAAGATTGCAGGACAGGATTTGGATGGATGTTCGGGCGGAGACCAGAGAACTTTGGCTTCGACGCCGGTGCCTTCTGGGCCGGTCGCGGCAGGTCGAGGGGCGGACCATTCGGCGGCGGCCGGATGTTCGATCAGGGTCACCTCAAGTTCGTAATCCTTGGGCTCCTGGCGGAGAAGCCGCGCCACGGCTACGAGATCATCAAGGAGATCGAAGAGAAGTTCGGCGGCATGTACTCGCCGAGTCCGGGAACAGTCTATCCAACGCTCACGATGCTGGAAGACCTTGGCTACGCTAAAGTCACTCCGGAAGAAAGCGGCAAGAAAGTCTACGAAATTACCGACGAAGGCCGGGCCCATCTGGCCGAGAACAAGCCGCTGATGGATGATATCGTCGCGAAGATCGCGGAGTTTGCCCAGAACGTCTTTGGTGAGCCGATGATGGACGTGCATCGAGGCTTCAAGAATATCGGGCGCGCGGTCTATGCAAAAAACATTTCGCGCACGCCGGAACAGATCAGGAAGATCGTGGAAATCCTTCAGCGAGCTGCGACGGAGATCGACGCGGCCTGACGTCGGATCCGGAACGCGTTAACGCACGGCAATATGAAGCTCTACCGTATCTGGTTTGGCGGAGTCGTAACGCTCGAAGTCAGTGGTGAATGATCGGTGGAGCACGGTCGGCTGCGAGAAATACCGCCAGACCTTGCTCCACGCCGTCAATACGGCGGCCGGCATTCGACCGGCCGCATCGAAAATCAGATATTCCTGCGCCAGCACGGTGATTCCCACCATGCCGGGTGGCACTCGACTCAAGCCATCGACCTCAGCCCCGACGATCAATGAATACGGGCCGGTGTCGTCGCTCTGATAGCGAGTGTAAGCGGCGATGGTGACAGTCGGGTGCAGTTGATCCGGAATAATGTCGATCAACTTGTTAGCGTTAACCCGCTCCCACAGTGATGGAATCTTCGCCGTGCCGCCGTCTCGCTCATCGCGGTTCGTAGTTCGCACTTCGGCGCCGACGATATACATCCCGTACAGGCTCACGAGTTTCGGTTCGGTCCGATCTTCTTCGACCATGACAGCCAAGGCAGTGAGGAGAGAATGGTTGCCGCTGAGCGACCGGTAATCCTGCGCGTTCGCCGGTCTCTCACGCAATGGCGAACCGGACGGATATTGCTGCGGTCGGTCCACGCCCCCGATATTCCGGCGTGAATTTTATCGAACGTGTTGCAGATTGGTTCCGCGCCAATACTCGGCCGATCACGTAATGGCATGGCCCGCGTTTGCAAACCGCCAAGAAAACCCCCGCAACGCGAATTCGCGGGCGGAACAGAATCGCGTTCGCGGGACCGCGGCGGAAATGATGCTGCTTCTCTCAATCGCGCGGCGCCGCGGAATAAAAATCGTGTGGACCGTTCACAACCTCGGCGCGCACTATCAACGGGACTATCCCGATCTCGAAAAAAGATACTGGCCGCGTGTCGCGCGCCATCTCGATGCGCTGATCAGTCTCAGCAAGTCAGGAGTCGAGCGGCTTCGTGGGGTCGGTGAGAATTGCCTAGAAAGTTCTCTTTCCACTCCAACCGGTAGAGCCGTCCGAGCCAGAAAATATCTGTGGCCACTCATCTGCTCCGCCGCCGTTATCGGTCTCCTCAATCGAGGCACCTCGATTGTAGACTCGCACGACGCGGCGGTGCCGTCTGGAGTCACCCTGTCGCTTCCGACTGGATATGTCGCGATGTCGCCGCTATCCCGATTGATGGATGCACTCAGCCTGCTCTCGGTCCCTCAGACGCTCTGGCTGTTCGGGACAGCAGCGCTGCTCGCAATCATCGCTGTCTTTTTCGCGCCGCGAGGAAGTCGACAATCGATCCCCCGCCGCCTTTCCACTCGCGTTGTCTGTGTTCTCATTGTGATTGCCTCGCTCGAAGCGGCAACGATTCTTCTACCACGACCGATGGCGAAGCTGACTGTCGCCGATCCGCAGACGCTCGTTGTTGACTTCCACAGCCACACGAATGCCTCGCACGATGCAAACAGGAGATTCACCCCTGACGACAATCGGAAATGGCACAGCTCGGGTGGCTTTGGCGCGGCCTACATCACCGATCACGTTCGCTTCGGCGGCGCTGCATTGGCAATGACAAAGAATCCGGCAACGGCCGGCGATGGCTTCACGACGTTGAGCGGTGTTGAAGGCCGCTATCACAGAATCCTGTCCACCGTCATGCTTGGACTTACGGAAGCGGATACGTCGATTCTTGATGACAAGGGACATCTCGAGGAGGGTATCCCCGTATCCGGACGCCCGCCTGTTACCATCGTCGCGATTCCGAATGGCAATATCGATTCAGTGACCGCCGCGAGCGTCGACAGCCTTCCGCATTTCGCAGGCATCGAGCTCGTCGATGGCGCGCCCCGCGGACTCGGCCAGCTTGATCGCGAGGAGGCGAAGATTCGCGCGATCGCGTCGGCGCAGCATCTCCTCCTCGTATCATCATCGAACAACCACGGTTGGGGCCGGACAGTCGCGGCGTGGAATCTCATGTCGATTCCGGGGTGGAGAAATCTCTCTGCTGATTCTCTTGCTCCGTCGATTGAGCGTCCCTTCCGCGAGCGAACACTGGACGCAATCGTGATCATCAAGCGCGTACGACCTCGGGTGTATGGTGCGGCCGTTCCGTTGGTCCTTCCCGTATTGACGTATCAGGTCCTGGCCGCCCTCACATTGGGTGAGCGAGCCGTGTGGCTGCTCTGGATCTGGAGCGCGGCGATCGCGCTGGCGCTAATCCGTCGATCACGCCCTCGCGCATCTCCTGACGAGACGTCTCGCCGGTCCTGACGACGGAAACAGCTCGAGCGCCTGCCGCGCATACGGCAGTGCCTTGGCACAACGTCCCCGATTTTCGTAGAGCTGAGCGACACGCGCGTTGAGCCGATAGCTGCCGGGGTCGAGATCCGCCGCCTCGACCCAGTTGGCAGTATGTCCTCCGGCGCCGACAATCATCATTGCCCTCGTCTCGATTGCGCTTCGCACGACCGAAGTGACGACGAGAGCCAGGGTCGCGCCAACAATCACACGCCATCTGCCCGGCGACACGGCAATCTCCCGGCTTGCGGATTCGGGCTTGCGCGCAGTGGCACCACTCGCTGCTCCGAGAATTCCCCAAACGAGAAACGCCGTCGCCGGCAGAAGCAGAACCGCGTCGAACGAGCTCACCACCATCGCTGCGGATATTGTCGCGGCGAGGGTGATCTTCAACATCACCGCATCACCGTCGACCTCTCGTTTCCAATTGCGCAGCGATCCGAGAAGGAGAACGCCGAACACACCAAGCAGCGCGAGAGCCGCAACGATCCCGCGCTCCGACACAAACGCCACCCAGTCGCTGCTGGGCCACGGGTTGGCGGTCATCCCGTCGTCGGTGAGAGACTTGTCGCTCGCCGGCGCAAACTTCACATACCTCACGGCCCAATTTCCCGGACCGACGCCGAACACCGGATTCGCCCCGGCCATTGCGAGCGAGTTTCGGTACTGCGCGATTCTTCCGCCGCCGCTTCCCTTTCGATAGTCGATAACGCCGCGCGCCGAATCGAGATACGGCGAGTCACTGTTCCAGTGAAGCGTGTTCGGCAGCGCAACCGACAGAATCGCGCCAAGCGATCCGGCGAGCGCAACACGTGCGAGCCTGCCACCAACTGCTTCGTGACGCCAATACTTGCGGGAGGCGAGCAACAACAGCGCGAGGACGATCAACGCCGCGACGAGCGCGAGCCATGCAGCCCGCGACCGGGAGAGCACGAGCGCGGCTCCGACAATGCCAGCGCTGATTGCCCACACTGCCGCACCCGCTGAGCGACGCGCGGTCACCGCGCACCAGACAATTGCGGGCAGCCCGATCGCCGATACATGCGCGATGAAATTCCGGTTTCCGAGAGTGCCACCGGGAGCCCGCGCGAGCGTGAACAAATCGGTGTCCACGCCGTAGGCCTGAAGCAGCGCACCGGCAGCCGCAACGACCGTTGCGATCGAGGCGGCCATGAGAATGCCGCGAGATCCGCCACCCCTCGCCAGTCGACGGGCCGCCCAGAAAATGACCGCGGACGACATGCTTACACCGAGGGCGCGTTGGGCGAGCCAGTAATTCGTCGTGAACAGCGCCGACAGGGCACTCCATCCGAGGAATACGGCGAGGAGTGCGTCGACCGGTGTCGCGATAAATGTGCGCCGCCTGGCAACGAACGTGGCGGCGGCCGCGAGCGCCACGACGTTGAGCACGAGCTCCTTCGGCACAAAGTATCTGTCGAGCTCGAACGCCTTGTAGGTAAGGGCGACGAGCATGACCGCGAGCAGACCGAGCTGAATCAGGAATGTTGTCGCGCGATCTGTCACGGACAGCGATCGCCGTGTCTGCTCCTGGACCTCGACTCTGCTCATTGAGAGTCAAGATCAGTCACGTCAATGCTCCGCGCCAGCGCCCCGCGGTCGGCCGGACTGGCGCGCAGAGATCCCGACCGACTACCGGCCGAGCCAGTAAGTCGCTTTGACGAGAAACACGTTTGTCGGCGTGGTCTTGAAGATCGACGTGGCAACGTTCCACACCGCGTCCCAGTTGAGATCTTCGTTTCGATCGTCAGACATATACACATCCTTCTTCACACCCTTCGGATTGACGGAGAAGCGGAAGCCGGTCCGGCGATCGTGATACGAATCGATGACGACGTGAACCCAGTCGGAGAAAATTCCCGTTGCGTCGCGTCGCGCGAGCTGCGCGGCGATCGAGTCAGGATGCGAGTCGTGCATCCTGACGCCTACATACAGCGCCTTGTCGTCGTAAAGCACACGAACTTCGGTGGGGTCCGGCGCTCCCACGCCAGGCGTTGGATAGCTCTGCACGAAATTCCCGGTCGGCGTTGCCGCCGTCCATGCGCTCTCGTCGAGTCGTCCGTCGATTGAGACAGGTCCGGTGCGTCGCGATGCGTGAGCGAGGCGGCGCGCGACAGTGTCAGCCGCCGCACGGGGGCTCTGGGCCGCAAGGATGGCTGGTACAACAAGCAAAAGAATCGTGACTCGGCGCATGTTGACTCGATCGGGTGGGTGTCGTGCCTCCACAGTAACGCCGGATGACGCGAGGGGCATCCGAATATCCGCATTCGTTCACGACTTTTACACTGTGCTGATTACAACCCCCCTACATCTCCCGATCACGCACAGGCATCGGCATAATCTTCAGCAGACCAGCCGTTGCCCCGGGTTTCCGTGACGCCGATCGTATGCGACATCTCGTGGCGAAGCGTCCGCTTCTTTTCGTCAAGCGTGCGCACGTTGAGATCGTCGAGCCGCCGTGCGACACGCACGAGCCATGTATCGTCGATTTCGTACGTGTGGCCGACTCCGTAGAGCCGAAGTGGACCGGAATAGCGGATGAGCGCCTTCCGGTACATCCTTACACTCGAGACATGCTGGAGAATTGCCTCGCCGAGGTTTCGGCACCGGGGATCGCCGTGCCCGATGAGCCGCATGCCCTCAGCATGAAATGCGGAATCTTCTTCGGCTGTCGGCAGCGCTACCTGACACACCGCGTCGCTCGTCTGAACCGTGCAACCGAGAAGCTGGGCGGCGCGCTGGGGCACGGCAACGTAGTCATCGGCACTCTCGCGAGACTCGATCGGCGCGACCGGCCTGGCACCCTGTGAGGACACCACCGGCGCCCGGTTCCACGTGGGCCTCAGCGCACTGCTGCATGCGCTGAGACCAAGGATGAGTGCGACTCCAAATCCGCAGCGAATCGTCACACTATTGCACTCGCCGTCCGGGAATGTCGGCACCGCCCTGATGGAGGATGAGCTGGCCCACCTTGCCCGCGGAATCCTTGACGAAAGTTATCTGTGCATCGGTAACCCTGAGAAAGAATTCCGTCTCCGATTCGGGGTAGAGCTGCACCTTGCTCTGACCCGCTGCCTGTCCGAACAACGATGGGCCTTCCTTTGTGATCGTGAGGAGGAATTTGGGCGCGAGCTCATAAACTCCGGCGAGCGCGTCGAGCTTCGATGGATCGAGTTTTATTTCAGTGTGCACCCTGGCCGCTGATTTGGCGGATTCGAGCGGGACGCCTGGCTCGAGAAGGTGAAAGCCGATGTCATCGGGAGAATTCGTGGAATTCGACAGCACGACTACTCCCCGATGATGGGCGTCGTCGAGACCGATGAATGCTCTGAAGCCGCCGGTGCCTCCGTTGTGCCACACGACGCTCGTTCCGAACAGGTTGACAGTATTCCACGCCAGACCGATCCAGTTGTTGCCGCCAATTGGGCGTCGCGGCGCGCGTGCCATCGCCATCGCCGGGCCAAGCGGACCCTGTGCGGAGTCGAGATTGGCGGCGAGGAACTTCAGCATGTCATTCGCCGTCGAGCGAAGACCGCCCGCTCCCGCGAGCGTTGGCAGATCCCAAAGCGGAACCGGCGTTCCGTTCGCGTCGAATCCCTGTGCGATGTGCGACCTCATCGACGCCGTCAACAGAATCCCCGTGTCATGCATGCCGAGAGGCTCGAGCACTCGCTCCTTCACGAGATCGGCGTAGCTCTTCCCGGCGCGCAGCGCGAGAACGTGGCCAAGGAGGCCCATCCCCAGATTGGAATACTCGTACTGCGCGCCGATATCACGCGTCAGCGTGTACGACGAGAGGAAGTCGTACAGATCTTTCACCGAATAGTCAACATACGGATTCGCCGCATCGGCCGGCCTCAAGTTGGTCGGCAGCCGCGGCAGTCCCGATGATTGGGTCGCGAGATCGACGAGCGTTATCTGCTTCCCCTTTCGCCCGGGCATGCGAACAGACGCAGGCAGATATTTTGAAACCGGATCGTCGAGCCGAACCTCGCGCTTTCGCACCATGTCGGCGAGGATTGTGTTCGTGAAGACCTTGGTGATCGACCCGATCTCGAAAATAGTACTGCCATCGAGCGGCCGACCCACGACGCCGGATATGCCGGCGGTGAAGATGCGGGGAGCGCGACCTTGTTCGAGGGTTGCGACGACGATCCCCGTGGCTCGCCTGGCAGCGATTCTCTCCGACAGGATTCTGGATATGCCGGAATCAGGCGCTGGCGGTGATTGACCGCCGGCCGCGCGCGTTACGAGAATTGCGCCAACGACCAGATATCGGCGGGTGCTGAAAGAGCCCGAGGGCCCAATCGCCGAGAGTGCCACGATCACAAGCGCCACGATTCCTTCGAGAAGGCTCATCGACTTCCCTCGCCTGCTTCCGTCACGCCGCATGCGAATGGATCAATCGACTGGACAGACTTGCCACTCGACTCGGATTGATCGTGCACAGGCCAAGCGGAGAGACAGTCACCGGACAGTGCGTCCGGACTCTCGCTCGAGATCTTTCCCTTTCGGATGCGCGTTCCGGTTCGTTCCGCGATCAGCTGCCACTCGCCGGTCATCGCAACGCTGAGCGTCACCGTTTCGGCCCGAACCAAGGCCGACCTCCGCGCATCGGCAACTAATGCAGGCAGCGCGTCGGTCCGCGGCGCAAGCAGCAGTGACGGGCCTACGAGTGATAATGCGATGCCCGTTATTGCGAGAACCACGACCATCTCGACGAGGGCGAACGCCCGGCGGATCTGCGTGGACTTCTGCATCAGGCTGTGACGACGCGGCCTACGTCAGCTCACCAGGCTGGATCGGCAGTCAGCATCTCGCCGATTGCCTCTTTCGTGACCGGAGCCGAAAAATGATAGCCCTGGCCCTGCTCGCATCCGAGTGACCGCAGCGCGCGCAGTTGCTCGGCCGTGCTGATTCCTTCGGCCTCCGCGCGTACGCCGACAATCTTCGCCAGCGTCAGAATCGTCCGGACGAGTCGCAGGTTCTTTTCGTCGGTATCCATGTTGCTCACAAACGCGCGATCGATCTTGATCGCATCGATCGGCAGTCCATGAAGGTAGCTGAGAGACGAATATCCGGTTCCGAAGTCGTCGAGATACATCTGCACTCCGAGCTTGCGGATATTCTGAAGAATCGCTGTCGCGGCTGCTCCCTTGCCGATGATTGCGGCTTCGGTGATCTCGATGCGCAACGAGCGCGGATCGAGTTCCGCTGACTGAATCGCGGTCGAGATCTGGTCAACGAGATCGGGCTGAGAGAACTGCTTTGGGGAGAGGTTGACCCCGATCGACAGCGGCACTTCGCGCCGGTGTGCGGTATGCCACTCCTGAATCTGCCGGCAGGCCTCGTTGAGCACCCACTTTCCCATCGGCACAATCAGACCCGTCTCTTCGGCGATCGGAATGAAATCGCCCGGATGCACGAGACCGCGAACCGGATGCTCCCAGCGAACGAGCGCCTCGACACCGGTGATGCGACCCGTTTGAAGCGACACTACCGGCTGATAGTAGAGCCTGAATTCATCAAGCTCCGATGCCCGCCGCAGGTCTGTCTCGAGCTGTCGCCGCGCCAGCGCGTCGGTGTGCATGGCGCGATCGAACATCTCGTACCGAGCACGGCCTGCGGCTTTCGCGCGGTACATCGCCATGTCGGCGCTGCGCAGAAGCTGTTCCGGCTGGTCGTGAGCCATCGAGCTCGTGACGATGCCCATGCTGGCCGAAGTCACGACCTCCGCGCCCGCGAGATTGATCGGAAACGAAAGCGCCTCCTCGATTCGCTCGGCCACGCGCCCGGCGTCGCTCGCTTCGGTAATGCTCTCGAGGAGAATCGCGAATTCGTCGCCCGACAGGCGCGCCACCGTGTCCTCGGGACGAATGCAGGCTTCGAGTCTTCGCGCGACGGCGCGCAGCAGCTCGTCACCGGCGAAGTGACCGAGATTGTCGTTCACTTCCTTGAACCTGTCGAGATCGAGGAACAGCACGGCGAAGAGATTGTCCGGGTGCCGCGCCGCGCGCCGCATGGCGTGGCGAAGCCGCTCGGTGAACAAAGAGCGATTGGGTAGCCCGGTCAGCGCGTCGTGAAGCGTGCTGTAAAGCAGGTGTTCCTGCGTCTGTCGCTTGAGGGAAAGGTCGCTGCGCAGTTCGAGCTCCGTGACGAGCGACGTCGCCACGTCGATAAGGCAGTTGATCTCGGTGTGCGTCCACGAATGGGGCGCGGTGTCGATCACGCACACTGTTCCAATGACCTGACCGTCAGCGGTGAGAATCGGCACGACGGCATACGCCACGCCGTCGGCAGGCCGGTCCTCGACATCGGGCTCCACCTGCAACCTCTCCTCGGTATTCCCGATGAAGACAGGCCGGCCCGCAGCCACGACCTGCCGCGCATACCGGAGCGCGAGCGGCACCTTTCGCCACACCCGCGACCGTCCCGTGAGGCCAACGCTGCTTTTCACGACATGCCTGTCGTCATCGAGAAGTGACACGATCGCGACAGGCGCGCGCAGTGATCCCGCGGCAAGCCGGGCAATCCGGTCGAACGACTCCTCTGGAAGAGTGTCGTAGGGAGTCGGAGGCCGTATCGACATGGCCGGGCGTTCGCCCGTATCACCGTACCGATCGTCAAACGTCTGCTTCGCGCCCGGCCCATGATCAGCCATGTAACGCGGTGTGACTCGTCATGCGGATATCGGAGTCCTGAAGGGGCAGGCTCAAAAACCTGCCCGGGTAGTTTCCCAATCTAGTATTCGATCCGGGAAACTCAAAAGGAAACCTCTGAGCTACAGCAGTGACTTTATCCAGCCCCCATCTACGGCGATCGACGCACCCGTGATATAGCTGGCCCGCTCGGAAGCAAGGAACGCTGCCAGGGCCGCAAATTCGCGGGGCTCGCCAAGCCGTCCCATCGGTATCTCCGCCTCCCACCGCCCAACGGCCTGTTCGGCCGTTATCCCCTCGCGCGCGGCAGTCGCTGACGACAGTGAGGTCACCCGCTCCGTCCGCGTGTAGCCCGGAAGAATGTTGTTTACCGTAATACCGTCACGCGCTGTCTCATTCGCGAGTGTTCGAGCGAAACCAGTCACAGCCGAGCGAAGACTATTGGACAACATCAAGCCGTTGACGGGCTGTTTGACGGCGATCGACGTGACGTTGATGATCCGGCCCCAGTGTCTTTCTCTCATTCCGGGAAGAACAGGCCGCACGAGATTCACGACACTCATCAGCGTGAGGTCGAATGCCGACTTCCACATTTCCGGCGTCAACGAGTCGAACGTACCACTCGGTGGGCCGCCGGCGTTGGTGATGAGAACGTCGATCCGGCCGTAGTGAGCCAGCGCGGCATCGATCGTTGCGTGCGCGTCATCCGGCTTTGAGAGGTCGCCGGGCAATCCGATGACGTCGACGCCGCTTTCATCGGCGATAATCGACCGAGTTCTCTCGAGTTCCTCGGCGCCGCGGGCGTTGATTACCAGTGAGGCTCCTTCGCGAGCGAGCTCCTCGGCGATCGCGCGACCGAGGCCTTTGCTTGCCGCCGCAACGAACGCGATCTTGCCGCGAAGTCCGAGATCCATGGCCTATTTCCGCAGATAGGTGTCGGTCTTGTTGAGCCAGTCTTCGCGCGGGGGATCGAAGATGTCCACGTCGAGCGTATCTTCGAGCGCCTCGGCCATGTGCGGAAGATTCGATGGAATGGTGAGTACTTCACCCGCTCGCACGATCACCTCCTCGCCGCCGTCGGCGCCCAGCTCGAAGCGAAGGGCGCCCTCGAGAATGTAGGTCACCTGTTCGTTCACGTGAGAGTGTTTCGGGACGATGCAGCCTTTCGCAAGGTAGACATGCGCAAGCATGATTCGGTCGCCGGTGATGAGCTTGCGCTCCAGCTTGTCGTTGACCCGCTCGCGCGGAATGTCGTCCAGGCGATAGTGCGTAGCAGCGGTCTTCGCGATGTCGGTCACGGGTTGCTCGGTAGTGGGAATTTGAACGAATGTGTCATGAATCTACGGCGCGAGACAAAAACGGGCTCCCACCGGGAGCCCGTCAATGCTTTGCGATATCTGCCGCGACCTACTTGATCGTGAAGTCCTTGCTGCCGGCCGCTGCGCCGTCCAGCATGACCTCGACCTTGTAGTTGCCCTTCGGCCACGCGGTCTTCTTCTCGATGTGGAACTCGGTGCGCGTCTCGCCACCGGTAGGTGCGATGTTCTGCGATGACGTCTTTACCGTCTGCTTGCCTTCGTAGGTCCATTTCGCATCGAGCTTTGCTCCGCTCGACGCACCGTCAGTCTTGACGAGAGCGTAGATCGTGTCGCGAACGCCGAAGTCGCCTGTTTCGTTCGCCAGATTTTTGTCTGTACTCATTCCCTTGCCTGTCATCACGTCGGTGACATGAAGGGCTGCCGGTGCAGGGGGCGGAGCCGGTGGAAGCATTGCGCTGGTATCGGCAACCGCGGCGTCCTTCTTCCCACAGCCGGCGACGACGAGCAGGCCTGCCATCGCCGTCATGGCGATGATCCCGCGCGAATTGAAGTTCATCGATTCTCCTTTGGTACCGCTCAGGCGGATGGAATGGTGAGTTCCCAGCCTGGTTGAATCAGGTCAGGGTTCTTGATCTTGTCGCGATTCGCTTCATAGATCCGGTGCCACATGCTGCCGTCGCCATAGTAATGCTTTGCAATCTTGCTTAGCGAGTCACCACTCTTGACAGTGTACATCTGGTCCGAGCCCGTGTCTGCCGCACCTGACGACGACCCCGCACTCACGTCCGAGAAATCGGCCGGCGGGCGGCTGCCCGACATCGCCGATGACGTGTCGGCCGTCACATCCGAAAAACTGCCGCTCGTCGTTGCATCCTTCTTGTTGTCGAAAACGCCCATCACTCCCCCCTGTCGCGGTGTGTCGGGTCAAGCCCGATACCGGCCTGCGTGCAGGTAGCGTGCCCAACTAGTGGACCCAGTTTTTGACTTTGATTAAGGGGCCGGAAACGGCCTTCTCAACAGCAGTTATAGAAAAAACCTCCGGACAGTAGACAGATGTTTGCACTATTATTTCGGCGTTTCGGGGGGATGGGCATTCGCTCATCCAGTGCGCTGACGCCGTGATTACGCCACGCTCACACGCTTCATACCATCATTAGAATGATAGGCCTATGAATCGTTTCACCGCAGTTGCTGTATCCGCCGCATCGCTCGCGCTGGCCGCGGTAGCTGTGGGACGTACCTCTGCACATCGGGCTTGGGTTTCGACGGCCCAACCGGCCTCGGGACGCCAAACGGAACTGGTGGTTTCTAGGATGATTGAGACAGGCTGAAAGAAAAACGTCCCGGCGAAATGCCGGGACGTTTTTCTTTCAGCGATTAGAGCCTGTCAGCCCGGCCACGTAGCCCTCCAGTCGCTTCTTCACCGCTGGCCACTCAGTGTCGAGCACACTGTAGTAGATCGAGTCGCGAAAACGGCCGCTGTAGGTACGGATATGCTTCCTCAGCACCCCCTCCTCCACGGCCCCGAAGCGCTTCATCGCATTTCTTGATTTGTCGTTCAGCACGTCAGTTTTCAGCTCGACACGCGTGCAGCCCCAATGCTCGAAGGCATGCGTCAGCATCAACAGCTTCGCCTCGGTGTTCGCGAAGGTCCGCTGAAATGCCGGCGTGATCCACGTCCATCCGATCTCCACTTTTGTGTTCGGCGGATCTATGTTGCCAAAGCGCGTGCTTCCAATCACGCGTCCGGACTCCTTGTCCACCGTCACGAACGGCACACTCGTACCACGATCCCGATCGGCGAGCGCCTCAGTCACGTACTGAGTCATTCCCTCACGCGAATCCGCTCTCGTATTCGTCCACTTCCAGAGCTCGGCGAAACCGCCGGCTTCGACGAGCCTGTCGAGATGATCCAACTCCATTGGTTCGAGTCTGACTCGTCTCCCCTCGAGCGTTATCGGCTGTAAGTCCATCCCCTATTGCGGAGACGGATTGAGCGGTACCGCCGGGTGAACGAGATGAAACCCCGTCGCATGCTGATACGCATTCGCCACGGCAAGCAGCTTCTCCTCCTCGAACAATCCGGCAAGAAATGTCAGTGACACCGGAGTTCCGTCAGCGCGAAATCCGTTCGGCAGAATCACGGCGGGATGGCCGGTGAGGTTCGTCGCGACGAGCTGTGTGAGATTGGCAGCGCTCGTCGGCGTCACTATCACGTCCACAGTTTTCATGAGCTCGTCCCACGCCGTGATGGCCGTCGTCCGCACGCGATTGGCGTTGATGTAGTCCACCGCCGGAATGAAGCGCGCCGTTCTGAACGTATTGGCCCAGTCGAACTTTGTCTGCTGCACGAGCTCTGCGTCGCGGTTCGATCGCGTGAGATCATCGAACGCCGCGGCGGCCTCGGCCGTGAGGATGATTCGCATCGCATCGTATGGAAGGTCCGGCAGCTCGACGGGAATGAGCCTCACACCCATACGCCGCAAGACGTCAAGCGCGCGATCGTCGAACACCTTCGTGCCGTGCTGAGTGCGCTTGTCGTCCTTCGGGTCCATCATCGGGAGATCGAACGCGCTCTTCACGTAGCCGATGCGAAGGGATCGCGGCGACAGCTTCGCGTTCCAGTGAAAGGACGCGGGAATCGCCATGTTGTCCTTGCCGTCGGGCCCATGAATCGCGTCGAGCACGAGCGCGCAGTCTTCGGCACTGCGGCAGAGCGGGCCGAGCTTGTCCATGCTCCACGAGAGTGCCATCGCGCCCGTCTTCGGCACTCGACCATACGTCGGACGAAGTCCTGTCGTGCCGCATACTGTCGATGGCGACGAGATCGAGCCCAGTGTCTCGCTGCCAATCGCGAATCCGACAAGACCCGCCGCCGTCGCCGACGCCGGCCCTGCCGATGATCCACTCGATCCCTGCTCGACCTTCCATGGATTCCGCGTCCGCGCGCCGAACCAGATATCCCCCTGCGCCAGCTCACCAAGCGTGAGCTTCGCGACAAGAATCGCGCCTGCCGCATCGAGTCGCTGCACAACCGTTGCATCTTCGTCGATCACCTGCTCGCGATACGGACCCGCGCCCCACGTCGTCTTGTATCCCTTTACCGCGAGCAGGTCCTTCGCTCCCCACGGGATTCCATGCAGCGGGCCGCGATAGTGACCGGCGGCGATTTCCGCGTCCGCTTTCTTCGCCTGCTCGCGTGCGCGGTCTTCCGTCAACGTGATAACGCAGTGCAACACCGGATCGTAGCGCTTGAGTCGCTCGATATAGAGATCGGTAAGGCGCGACGGAGTTATCTGCCGCCGCCGAATGAGATCCGACAGCTCGGTCACCGGCATGAACGCGAGCGCATCGAGATCGGTCGGCGTCGCTCGACGCGGTCGGTGCGAGCGAATCATCGCGCGGCGCGGCTCGTTCCTGATCTTCTTGCCGGGCGGAACGGGATCGAACACGAGCGCAGGGCTGATCGAATTCGCGAGGGGAATCTTGTGAAGCGCCTCGATGCGCAGCTCCTGCTGCTTAAGCCCGTCGAGCATCAACGCTCGCTCGGCGTCATCGAACCGCAGACCCGCCATGTCTTCCGCCGCCGCGATGGTTGCCGCCGTGATATCAGCGCCGTCCGCAACCCGCGCCCAGAGAATTCCCGGAAACAGAGTGGAACTCAAACCCATTCCGGCAAAGTAGGTCATGAACGACCTGCGATCGTATCGAACAGCCATTGAACCTCTGGTGTTACAAGCGTGAAATGCGAATTGCGGCGAGGCGAAACTTGCCGAACGCGCGACCGGGGTCAACCGCTCAAATTCCGCAGCCTGTCGCGACTACTGCACGCACTCTCCGGTCGGGTCCGGCTTCGGATGATCGACAACCAGCCGGTGGTCGAGATTCGCGACATGTTGCGCGGCATCCGCAACCAGATTCGCGACTCGGGCGAGATGCGAGTAGTTGATGTACTGCGGCTCGTCAGTGACCTGATGATAATCCACATGTCCGCCCGAGCTCATGAACGCGATCGGAATACCGTAGCGCGCGTACTCGTAGTGATCGCTTCGGCAGTAATACTGCTCTGGATGGCCTGACGCATCGAACGTGTAGTCAAACTTGAATCCGTGCTTGTCGGTGCTGTCAACCTTCTCGATCAGATCGCCGAGCTCGGTCGAGAGGCGCCGCGATCCGATAATCTGAAGAAATCCGGGGCCGCCTCCCGGCAAGTCAGTCGCTTCACCTCGTCCGATCATGTCGATGTTGAGCTGGCCGACGATCGAGTCGCGCGCAACCGTGGGATGATCGGTGAAGAACTCCGAGCCAAAGAGACCGAGTTCTTCGCCGGTGTGCCACACGAACAGCAGCGAGCGCTTCGGTTTGATCTTGTCAGTCGCAAACTTTTCCGCAATCTCGAGCAGCCCGACAGATCCCGAGCCGTCGTCGTCCGCGCCATTATATACTGAATCCGGTCGTGCCGGACGAATGCGCCTCAAGCTGTCCACATTGACCTTGATTGACGCACGCTCCGTCGCCGTGAGACCGCTGCCGGGAAAGCCGGGAAGCTCGTGCCTTCGAGCCACATACAATCGCTCGGCGATCTCGTTGTAGGCACGGAGAGAATCAGAATCGACGGGTCCGCCGGCTCTCAACCCGAGGTGGTCGTTGTGAGCGCCGAGCGCGACGTACTCCTTCTTCAAGATGGGATCGCTGCCCGGAATGATGGCGACGACATTTCGCGCGGGCGCATCGATGATCCGGTACCGGATTTC
>JBBSFT010000040.1:0-20362 GCA_038254845.1 Gemmatimonadales bacterium
CGAAGGCGCGCGTGAAACGGGCTGTCGTAGTTCGCGCCCCCGGCGATCAGCAGCTTCTTGTTCGACCCAGACTGAAGAAATGCCTCCGCGATCATGTCACCATGATTCTCCGGAATGAGGCGGCTCGCGATCAGATAGTATTCGTCGGGCTCGACACCAAACTGCCGAATTAATTCCGGCCGTGTCGACGACTCGACGTTTGCACCATAGGCGATCATCGTTGTCTCCTTCCCGAAGCGATCGACATAGAACTGTCTCATCGCCTCGGCGTCGGTGACGAGCTCGTTGCAGAATCGCACCGCCGAGTGTGCGGCCGAGAAAAAATACCATTTCGCGACCGGCCCCCACTTCGCCCGCGTCCAGTCGAGACCATTCACGTTCATGATGGTCTTGCGGCCGAACAGTCGGCAGAGCGCGGCGTGATGGCCCATGCCGACATTCACAAAAAAGAAAATCTGGAACCTGCCGGTCGCCAGCGCGTGCACCACCGCGAACAGTGTTGCAATGAGACCGGAAAAATTCTTTCCCCCCGGCGATGGCACATAGACAAGCCGAACGCCACGGTAGGAAGGGACACGCATCGCGCGCGGGAATGAGCTGCGCCGGCAATACATCACGATGTCATGACCCATCTCCGCAAGGCGCGGAGCAATTTCTCCGAAGCCCGTCTCGAACCCTGTAAAATGGAGATTCGGCATCGTCATGCCGTACAGCCCGAGCATTCCAATTCGCAGCGAGCCGGGCCGCCGCGGGCTCGCGCTCACGTGGGCACGGCCGAATGCCTGTGGAGCCCCGGGATGATCCTCAGATCAGCCGCGACGTCCACGTCTCCGGAACCAGTGGTGATTCGATCTCGATCGGCAGATGATATGTGAATGGCTTCGTCCCGTGAGCCGAGATCCAGTCGACGATGCTTTGGAGACCTTCGCGGAAGGTCACCGATGTGCGATAGCCGAGCAGGCGACGGGCCTTGTCGGCCGAGCAGGTGGCGTAGCGCACTTCCCTCGGTCGGTCAGGCACCATGATCGGATCCAGGTCGAAGCTTATCAGCTCGGAGATTGTCTCCGCGAGCTCGAGAATCGACACGTACTCTTCGTCGGGACCGATATTGATTGTCTCTCCCATTACATCGCCCATCGCGCCCATCTTTACGAGAGGATCGACGCAGTCCTGAACGAACGAGAAGCATCGCTTTTGACCCCCATCGCCGTAGATCACCGGCTGCTTTCCCTGAAGCATGCGGTTGACCATGATGCTCGCGACGTTGCGATACGGATCATCGTACTTCTGCCTCGGACCGATGATGTTGTGAGGAACGGCAATGTTGTATTCGATGCCGTGCGTGTCGCAGACATTTCTGACGAGCAGCTCGCTCGCGTACTTGGCGATACCGTACGGGTCGACCGGATGAAGCGGCTGGTCTTCGACAAACGGCACCGGGCCGTCACCATAGCGGGCCATGCTCGAGCAATGCACGAATCGGGTGACCTTGTTGGTTGCAGCGGCCGCGAGCACGTTCGCCGTGTTGTTGTAGACGTGCTGCGCAATGAGGGCGGGTGAGAAGACACTCAATCCCTCGGTCGCAATGGCGGCGCAGTGAAACACGAGATCGACGCCTTTCGTGAGACGCTTCATGGCCGCCAGGTCGTTGCAGTCGGCTTTCTCGAACTCGATGCCCTCGGGCAGGTTCTGAAGATCGCCGCCGATCATGTTGTCACACCCGACGACCTGATGGTTTCCAGCGACGAAGGTATCGGCCAGGTGGCTGCCGAGAAAACCCGCGGCTCCGGTGACGAAAACTTTCAAGACTGCCTCCAGCCGGCAGATTCGGGTTGAATAACGAGAAGCCCGCGGACTCGCGCGGGCAGACTGCTAATTTCGCAGAAAATCACACCGCAGGCAATTGCTTCGACGTTCAAATCGTGCGGTGGAAAAAATGCGCAAGGCGCGACCGCTGCGAGACGTCCTGCCGTGATCAGTACGCGCCGGTCCGTCGCACAACGGCGGGGAGGGTGCGGAACATGATGCTGACGTCGAGCCAGGGGGACCATTGCTCGATGTATTGGCGATCGAGATAGACGACGTCTTCGAAATCCACAACGGCGCTCCTGCCGCTGACCTGCCAGAGCCCGGTAATTCCCGGCTTCGCGTCGAGACGGCGGAAGTGATGGTCCTGATAGCTCGCAAAGTCGGCCTCGAAGAATGGCCGCGGCCCGACGAGCGACATGTCGCCGATCAGGACGTTCCAGCACTGCGGCAGCTCATCGAGACTCCACCGGCGAAGAAGCGCGCCGAGCCGGGTGACGCGTGGATCTTCGGGAATCTTGAACAGCCTCGAATCCCCCGAATGGTTCAGATGCGACAACGAGTGCTTCTCGCCGTCTGCTCCGACGCGCATCGTGCGGAACTTGAGCATGCGGAAGCGACGACCGCCGAGGCCGGCACGGTCCTGCGAGAAGAAGACGGGACCCGGGGAATCGAGTCTGATCGCGAGCGCGATCAGCGCCAGCACCGGCGTAAGCACCACGAGACCGACGGCGGCGCCGAGGATGTCAACGATGCGTTTGGTGATCACGGCGGAGGCTTTCAACACCGGTGCGCCGAGTTCGAAGAAGGGCTGGTCCTGGTGCCACACGAGCGCCGGCCGGACACCGGCGATCTTCACGGCGCGAGCCGGATACAATAGCTGGCAACCCGCGGCCAGACTGGCCTCGCGAACGTTCATGATCTGCTGATCGTTCAAATGCTGGCACACGACGACCGCTTCGACATGATGCGCGTCGATAATCTCGGGCAGCTCGCGGATGGTTCCCAGCACGCCCTCGAACGTCACGCGGCCAAGCGGTACGTAGCCGGCAAGCGAATAGTCGCCACCGGCAGCGATGACGGACCGCTCGATGTGAAGACTGCTCTCTTTCCTGTCGGTGATGAGAATCGCCGGCGCCGCGCCGCGTGCGCCCGGCCACACGCGGCCGAGGAATTTCTCAGTGAAAATTCTCTCGCTGAGAAGGACGAGCCAGGTGAGCGATGCGGTGGCGACGTAAACGGCGAGCGCCCCGAGAATTTCGCCCGTCGTGACCATTGCCCAGAGAACGAGAGCAGAGGCAAGAGCAGACGCGGCGAGAAGACGAAGCCGTCCGTTGAGCTGGCGGTGACGGCTGTAGTTACCGGTGATGATGAGCGCAAGGATAACCGCAATGCCGAAGTTCACCCCGACGCCGTACCCCGCTCCAAGCGCCTTCGAGAACTGGATCGCGACGCTTCGGCCAAGGATTGCATTCTCCGCCGCGAAGCCGGCGACGAGCTGACAGATGAGAATCGCGCTAAAGTCGCCGATCAGAAGCACCGCTAACCTTGTGGCAATTCGGGCGGTATGCCGCTTGACAGAAGTAGGGCGCCGCTCGCGAAGTTTGGTGCGGACATTGAGCGGGGATGCGCCGTACGCAGACGGCAACCGGTTACCCGGCGAGGAGGTCAATTTGAGGCGGTGGTGATCAGCTAGAGTATAGCGTTTGGCCATCAGCCGGTGGTTGAGCTAAAAGGCGAAGTCGAGCAGCGGCAAATCCTCCGCCTTTGTCGCAGGCAAGTTACTGGCCAGTAGTGACTTAGCAAGCCATCTATCGCAACCGGCCAGGCGTGAAAGTCCCTACCCTCAGGCTGATTGTCCGATTCCTGATATCGAGTACCGAATTTCCTTTCGGGCACCCCGACTGCTCCTGAAAGAACGCATCGAGCCGGTTGCCGAACGAAACGTCCGCCGAAATATATCCGAAACGGCTATTGAGGGACCCGCGAGCACCCGGGAAAACGCTCACGTCGTGACTGCAATATCCGAGGTACTGGGGGAAGCCATAGGTGCTGTGAATGTCTTCGTTCCAGCGAATCCGGCCTGCCGTGACACCGACGCTCCAGTGCGGCTCGAGGTAATCGGCTGCCGCCCACTGGCCCGATGCGCCTGGTCCGATCCCCGCCGCAAGTGGCTGGCCCATCTGCGTGTAGCCCTGGATGACCACCCTGCTCGTGTAAAAGCTTCCTTGAGGCCGATCGCGCCAGGTTGCGCTCTGCTCGACGCTCGTGAGCTCGGCCTGAAGCCGAACCCGGCCTTCGTCCCGAATCGCCTGGCGGGCCCACTGGAGGCCAAGGGTGTAGCCCTGAGAATGATTTGGCGCGATCAGCAGGTCGCGAAGGGAGTATGGAAATTCGAGTCTCGCCCATTCCGTGTACGCTTCGAATCCGTCGTCGGGGAAAACCCATCGCGCCGATAGCGAGAAAATCTGGTCGGCACCGCCGGGGCGTAGCGCGGAATCGGCAAGTGCGCGGTTGTTCGGCCGGCCGGTGTCGGTGAACGCGTCGAGGAAGTGGCCGGCAACTTTGTCCCACCCTTTGGAAGTCGCGTAGACCGACCGGGATGCGCCAAGAACCAGATTCTTCTGGGCGTTCGGGCGAAGCGTGACCGAAAACGCGCTGAGGGACCGGAGGTTATTGGTGGAAGTAGTGTCGAAGAAGTGCGATTCGGTGAGACCACCGATAAGTAGTCTCGCCTCGACTGTCCCGACCCGGTTGTGCCATGGGCGTTCGGTGCGAATGAACGCATGAGGAAATCCTGGCGCGTTGTCGCTGAGGATGAGCGCGTTTCGAATGCCCGGCCCCCACCACTGGTTCTCGTTCGACACCCCGACCCCGACCCCCCGGACAGCGATCATCGCCGTGGACTGGCCTGCATCGAGACGCGAAATCGGTTTGTTGCCGAAGCGTGTTGGCAGGTCGATGGAATAGGGGCCGAGTGCATACCACGGAAAGACATAGCCGCCGCCGCTGCGGTCTTTCGGAACCGGCGGGGCATAGAATCGAGCCGTGTCGCGGAGCAGGAAGAAAGCGTTGTCGGCGCGGACGAGCTCCGGCGCGAGGATCAGGCGAAAGGGCCCGGCGGTTAACTGAAATCCGCCAAGCAGCCGGGAGCTTGTGCCCACTCCAGCCCAGACGGGGCCGTCGTTGATCGAAAATGGAAGCGCTGTGTTGTTCACCGCGTAGAACTCGGGCGCGATTAGAGACGCTGTCCACCAACGGGTGCTTTTCGGGAACGGCGTAAGCGACGAGGAGGACCGGATCATGTAGCCGTCGAGCCCTGCCTTCCCGGCGAGCTGATCAAGGCGAAGGCGGTCGGCAGCCGATCCGCCAACGAGGGTCAGCGGCGTGACGTAACGGAGGACGGAGTTTGGCGAATCAACTGGTGCCTGCGCTGACGCGGTCGATGACCCGGCCCTCAGCGAGCAGATCGCGAAAAACGCAAAGTATGGTGCTGCCCGCGAGACGAGCGCACGCCGTTTCCATGGCTTAGATTGTGGGGCGCGAACGGGCAATCTTTACCGGCTTGTCAGTGGTCTACGAAACGAATCGATAGCGGATTGAAACTTATCATCGAGCTGAGGTCATGAATAGGACGCGCGCCCGTCGCGGTCCGGCGTTTTTTTTCGTCGCTGCAATTCTCTGCGCAACCGCGCCCGTCGTGCACGCGCAGGACGTCGCGACTTCGTCCAGCGTCCGGAACGAGCTATTCGCGGACAGTCCGGGCGAGAGCTATCTGCGGTATCTCCAGACTGAGGGACTCGTGCCGTTGTACCCGTGGTCCTCGCGTGCATTCTCGCCGCGGGAGATCGACGCGCTGATTCCGCGCGACACCATCCATCCGTGGGCGTCGCGGTTTCGCGACAACAGCAGATCATTTGGGCCGGTCAGCTATTCTCTCATCCAACCGTCAACATCGGTTCGGTACAACAGCGCGTTCGCCTATGGGTCGAATGACGGCCCGATCTGGGCTGGGCGAGGTCTGACGTCGGCTGTGCAACTCGGATTTCATGCAACGTGGGGGCCGGCAAGTCTGACTCTCGCCCCCATGGCGTTTCGCGCGGAGAATCAGGCCTTCTCGATCATACCAACGGGCAGAACGGGGAAGCCGGCGTTTGCCGATCCGGAGTTTGGCGGAATCGACCGACCGCAGCGCTTTGGGGCATCCTCCTACTCACAGTTGGATCCCGGGCAATCGACACTCAGAATCGATTTGCCGTTCGTCGATTTCGGAGCGAGCACTGCGAACCTGGCGTGGGGACCAGCGCAGGAGTTCCCTGTCCTGCTTGGCAACAATGCCGCCGGGTTTCCGCACGTGTTCGCCGGCACGAGCGAGCCGATCAACATTTTCATCGCGAAAGTTCACGCTCGTGCATTCTGGGGCGAGTTATTCCAGTCAGACTTCTCCACCGTCACCGGACCGGAGAAATACTACAGCAAGGCAGAACCCGGTCGAAAACGATTTGCAACAGGAATGGTCGTCACCGCGGAGCCTCGAGGTATTCCGGGACTCGAACTCGGCGGCGCGCGTTTCTTTCACCTGATCTGGCCTATTTCCGGAATTCCGCCGAGCTACTACACGCAGTTTCTACAGGGATTTCTGAAAAAGAATGTCGCGCCCGACAGAGTTCATGATCCGCGGTTCCCCTCTGGTGAGGATGAAACCGGTATTTCGTCGAATCAGCTGGTGAGTGTTTTCGCCAGGTGGGTTCTTCCCCACAGCGGATTTGAGCTGAGCGGCGAATACGGCCGTGAGGATCACAGCTACGACCTGCGCGACCTGACGCAGGAGCCCGATCACTCGCGGGTTTACAGTCTTGGCGCGCGAAAGGTGTTCCAGCTCGACGGCCGGTCGATGACCGCTGCGCGAGTAGAAATCATGAACTTCCAGCTACCGCAGCTCTCGCGGTACCGGGACGAAGGCAAGATCTACGTCCACGGTCTTCTGCGTCAGGGCCACACCTACAAGGGTCAATTGCTCGGCGCCGATGCAGGAGTCGCAACAGGTGCCGGGTCGGTGCTCGCTGTCGATCACTTCGCGCGCGACGGAACCTGGACGGCGAGCTGGCACCGGATCGTGAGGCGTGAGGATGAGGACTACATCCTGCTCGGGGTTCGCTCACCGCGCTCGATCGACGTCCAGCATTCGCTGGGATTCGAGATGACGAGATTCATGCGTCGCGTCGAGCTCACTGGCGGACTGACGCTCGTGCGCGAATTCAATCGCGATTTCCTTGCGGACGTCACCAACGTCAATGCTCTCGTCGGCGTCAGGTATCCGCTTCACTGATGCGCGTTCAACTCATCTGGACCATCCTCGCAGAAATCGTCGTCACGATTACCGGCGTGCTTCTTCTCAAACTTGCGGCGTCGATGCTCGGGCCAGTCGGCTTTGGCGAATACGCGCTTGGGAGACGGGTCGTCAGCCTTCTCTATCTGCCATTGATCATGGGACTCGGCGTTGCAACCCCGCGCTACATCGCGATCGCGCGCGCCGCCGTTCGAGAGACCTATTCGGAGAGCTCGTTCGCCTTCGCCACGTTTACGGCTGGCTTGATCCCGACCCTTGTGGTTGTGTTCGCGATGAACATCGCGCCAGACTTTGCGTCCAATGTGATTTTCGGATCGACCAGCCTGTCCCACATGATCGGGCCAGCATCGATCGCACTTGCCGGTGTGACACTCCACGGGATGGGGTACGCGATCTATCGGGGCCGGTCCCAGATGGGCTTCGCCAATTCGCTTCAGGTCTTGAATCTTGGCCTCGTCCCTCTGGCGGCATTCCTGTTTGGAGCCCGAGCAGCGCCCGCAATTCTTGAAGCAACGGGACTGGCATGGCTTACATTCGCCGGGATTGCGCTTCTGCACCTCGTGTATGTCGAGAGTCGCGATTGGCGCGGGTCTCTGAGTATTCGCGAGCATCTTGGCGTGCTCCTTCGTTTTGGCCTTCCGCGCGTTCCCGGTGAGTTCGCGCTTGTCGGATTGTTTGCGCTACCCGCGCTGATTGCGGTAAGGACTCAGGGCGTGGTGCTGGCCGGTCAGTTTTCTGCGGCGATGTCGCTGCTCACCATCGCGTCCGGGTCGTTTGCTCCGGTTGGGCTCGTCGTTCTTCCGCGTGCAAGCGCGCAGGTGGCGGCCGGGGACATAGCCGGAGTGCGGCATCTCGTGGTCCGGATCCTCGTGGGCGGGGCGGCGGTGGCCACAGCTGGCGTGCTCGTCGGAGAGACGATCATTCCCCTGCTCGTTCGCTGGTATTTCGGCGCCGCCTTTGTACCGGCAATTCCGCTGTTCAGAATCTGCCTGCTGGGAGCCATACCGTACGCGATTCACGTGCTGATGCGGAGCATCCTCGATGCGCTTGACGTGAGGCCACTGAATGCGCGGAATCTCATCATCTCGCTCGCTGTGCTCATTGCGTTTTGCGTAATGCGATCGGAGATCGTGTGGATGGCATGGAGCCTGACTGGGTCTCTCGCGCTCCTGGCGGTGCTGACCCTCAGGGATGTACACGCCCGGCTTCTCCAGCCGCTGAAGCCAGTTAGCGCGCCCCTCCCCGTGTAACGACACATGAAACGTAAAGGAATAATCCTCGCTGGCGGATCGGGGACGCGGCTGTGGCCATCGACGCGCGTCGTCTGCAAGCAGCTGATCCCGGTTTACGACAAGCCCATGATCTACTATCCGCTGACGACGTTGATGCTCGCGGGAATCCGTGAGATTCTGGTGATTTCGACGCCGCAGGATACGCCGCGGTTTCGCGAGCTTCTCGGTGACGGCACGCAACTCGGGATCGAGGTGTCATACGCCGTCCAGGAAAAACCAGACGGGCTCGCCCAGGCATTCATTATCGGCGAGGAATTTGTCGCCGACAGCCCGGCAGCACTGATCCTCGGTGATAACCTCTTTTTCGGCCAGGGGCTTGCCGACCAGCTCCAGCGCGCGGCGGGCGAGACCGACGGCGCGACGGTGTTTGCCTACCACGTAAAAGATCCTCAGCGGTATGGTGTGGTGGATTTCGACGGGAATCGCCGGGCTCGCAGCATCGAGGAGAAGCCGGAGCATCCGAAATCCTCGTATGCAGTTGTTGGTTTGTACTTCTACGATAACAGCGTCGTCGACATCGCTCGCAACCTGCCGCCATCGCCGCGCGGCGAGCTGGAGATTACCGATGTTAACCGACGATACCTCGAGGATGGAAAGCTTCGAGTCGAAACTCTGGGACGCGGAATGGCGTGGCTCGACACCGGCACTCATGACGCGCTTCTCGCGGCAAGCAATTTTGTTGCGGTCGTTGAAGCTCGGCAGGGGTTGAAGATCGGAGCGCCAGAGGAGGCCGCGTACCGCATGGGGTACATCGACGGGAACGGGCTGGAGCAAGTCGTAAGACGAATGGGCTCGAGCGATTACGGCTCGTACCTGCTCTCACTGCTGGAGCCGGGCCAGTCGTGACGGTCCGCGAGACGACGTTGCCGGGAGTACTGGTGATCGAGCCGACGGTATTCCGCGATGAACGCGGTTTCTTCGTCGAGACATTCAGCACCCGCGTTGGCAAGCACCACGGAATCCCTGACACCTTCGTTCAGGACAATCACAGCAGATCGCGGCGAGGAGTTGTGCGCGGGCTGCACTATCAGCTGCATGCGCCCCAGGGAAAACTCGTCCACGTGGCTCGCGGCAGCATTTATGACGTAGCGGTCGACATCAGAGTAGGCTCACCCTGCTTCGGCAAGTGGTTCGGGGTGGAGCTGAATGACGACAATCTCAAGTCGATGTGGATTCCGCCCGGTTTCGCCCACGGCTTCTGCGTTCTTTCCGATGTCGCGGATGTGATCTACAAGTGCACGCAGTTGTTCGACTCTCCAGACGACCGCGGGATTCTGTACAGCGATCCGCGAATCGGCATCGACTGGCCGGTCGAAAATCCGATCGTGTCGCCGAAGGATGCTGATCGTTCGCCGCTCGACGAGAGCCGGACGGATCTGCCGCGTTACACGTGATGCGACTGATGATCACCGGCGCCGGGGGAATGACTGGCGCCGAGGCGAGCAGGCAGGCGTCTGAACGCGGGTGGGATGTCGCGGCGTTCACCAGAGAAGATCTCGACATCACGGACCGCTCAGCAGTTGAAACTGCTGCCCGCAATTTCGCTCCGGGTGTAATTCTGAACGCCGCGGCGTACACCGCGGTCGATGCCGCAGAATCAGACGAGGCAACGGCGACGCTCGTGAATGGAGTTGGCGCCGGCAACATTGCGATTGCCGCGGCCGCACTCGACGCGGCCGTGATTCACCTGTCAACCGACTATGTGTTCGATGGATCGTCTCGCTCCCCGTACGCGCCGTCTCATCCGGCTAATCCGCTCAACGCGTACGGGCGCTCGAAGCTTGCCGGCGAGCTCAGCGTTCGGAGTCGGTGCGACCGTCACCTCATTCTTCGAACGTCGTGGGTTTACAGTCACGAAGGCCGTAATTTTCTTCGCACAATGCTGCGGCTCGGCGCCGAGCGCGCGAAATTGACGGTGGTGGCGGATCAGTCGGGCTCGCCGACCTCGGCCGCTGATCTCGCGCGCGCGGCGCTCAGTGCGGCCGAACGAATGAACAACGACGGCGCCATTCATGGCACATATCACTTCAGCAACTCAGGCGTGACTACCTGGTACGATTTTGCGAAAGAAATCTTTGATCTCGATGGCAGGAGCAACCCGGCGGTGACGCCAATCGATTCTGACCAGTATCCGACGCCGGCGAAGCGTCCGCTGTGGTCCGTTCTCGACTGCGCGTCGTTCGAGCGCGATTTTGGAATCAGCCCGCGACCGTGGCAGGCTGCGCTGGCCGAGGTGGTGGAGAGGGTGCAATGACCGGAGCTTCGCATACCCCGCGATCGGTGCTGGTGACAGGTGGCGCGGGTTTTATCGGTGCCAATTTCGTCGAGCATTTCCTGGCCACGGACCCGTCTGCGCGCGTCACTACACTCGATTCGCTGACGTATGCCGGCTCCATCGACAATCTCGCGGCGGTGAGGGGTGAAGACCGGCACGATTTCATCCGCGGTGACATTACAGACGGTCCCTTGGTCTCCAGTCTTCTTGGCGACCGCTCGATTGACACTGTCATCCATTTCGCAGCCGAGTCGCACGTCGATCGTTCAATTACGGGGCCGGCGGCATTCATCCGCACGAATGTCGTCGGCACGTTCACCCTCCTCGAGGCGGCGCGACAATGCTGGCTCGGCGCGCGCAAGCGGGACGACGTCAGATTTCATCACGTCTCAACCGACGAAGTTTTCGGCAGCCTGACCGAGAACGATCCGCCGTTCAGCGAATCCACGCCGTACTCACCTAACTCGCCCTATTCCGCGAGCAAGGCCGGGTCGGATCATCTCGTGCGTGCGTACTATCACACGTATGGATTGCCGGTGACGGTAACCAACTGCTCGAACAATTACGGGCCGTATCAGCATGCGGAGAAATTTATTCCAACGGTGATCAGGTCAGCGCTCGCGGAAAAGCCGATTCCGATTTACGGCGCAGGCCTGAACATTCGCGATTGGCTTTATGTAACCGATCATTGCACCGCGATCGACACTGTCGTGCGGAGGGGCAAGCCCGGTCTCACGTATCTCGTCGGTGGCCGAAGCGAGCGACGGAACATCGACATCGCTCGCCAGATTTGCGGCATTCTCGATACCCGGGCGACGCGCGTTGCTGGGGCATCATACACCGAGCTTCTCACCTCGGTAACGGACAGGCTTGGCCACGATTTCAGGTACGCGATAGATTCGAAGGTTATCGAGACGGAGCTCGGCTGGGCTCCGCACGAGACATTCGAAACAGGCATCGAGAAAACAGTGGATTGGTATCTGGCCAACCCCGGTCATCTCGAGCGGCATGGCTAACGCGCCAGCGCTGGCTCTCGCCGTCGTTCTCATCGGATGGGCGGGATGGATGCGTGCCGTGTCCGGAACGTGGCTCAATCCGTCGGCGTTCTTCGCGCTCTGGTGGTGTTTCGCCAGCATCCTGCCGCTTGTGCTCGCTCCCAGTGAACCCGTCGGAGCAAATGCAATGCTTTGGATTATCCTCGCGTCAATCGCGGTGAGTGGCGGAGCTGCTGCCGGCAACTTTGGATTTCGGACACGGCTGCTCGTTGCACCATCGCTGCCGACCGATCGCGAGATGTTTCTGTTCGGGCTGGTGGTGTTCGCATCCGTCGTCCTTGGGCTCGCTTCCGACATCGCGTTCATCATCGGGTCGAACGTCGCCTTTGCGGATTTGTTCAGCATCGACTCGCTGGTGACGGTGTCCAATCAGCTTTACGTGCAGCGCTATGCAGAGCTGGCGCCCTCTCCGCCCATGCTGAGCCAGGCGCTCCTGCCCTTCGTGTACCTCGCGCCGGCGACGGCTGGAATTCTGTTCGTCCTCCGCAACGAACGGCGGTGGAAGGCTCTCGCCGTTCTCGCATTTATTCCGGCTATCCTGGTCACCGTTCTACAGACGACTAAGGGCGCAATGCTCTACGCGATGCTGTTGTGGTTTTCCGGGTATTTCGCGGCGCGGCTGCGCGTCGGGAAGCTGGCTGTCTTCACCAAGCCGCACCTGATCGTCGCGGCGACGGTTGGTGGACTGGTGACAATCTTTTTTCTGGCCACAAGCTTTGCGCGCATGGCTTCCACCGACACTGCTTTGCTCAACGTCGTCGTCGGCAAGCTGACAACGGCGGCGTTTGGCCACATGAATGTTTTCTCTCACTGGCTTGCCGAATACTGGAACCAGCCATTCAATCCGGCGCTCGGCACAACGACATTCGCCGGCCCGCTCGAGCTCGCGGGCTACTCTCAACGCATCCCCGGACTGTTCGAAGACCTGATCGAGCTGGTAGCCGGCGAAACCAGCAATATCTACACTGCCTTCCGCCCGCTGATTCAGGACTTTACGATTCCGGGTGCGCTTGTGATGCTCGCACTGCTTGGATTCATCGGCGGTCTTGGATTCCGCCTGGTAGCGGCTGGTAAATGGAGCGGACTGCCGTTGTTGCTGATTGCGTATCAGACGACAATGTGGTCGCCGATCACGTGGTTGTGGGTTTACAACAGCCTGACGGCAACGATGTTCGCGGTTGCCGGGCTCGTGTTTCTCGTGCGGTTGTGGCGTGGCGGGCGCCCACTCCGGCTGCCGGATGTCGTGATCAGCTAGATCCGAGAATCTGTTATGGTTATCCGTTGCAGTTGGGGCTACTGTGCATGGCGAAAGCGAACAGCCGCGCCAACAATCAGAACGATCAGGAGAGACGTTTGGCCCAGCCGGTGAGAGACACCTACGTGGAAGAGGGCATCGACGCGCTCTACCTTCTCACTCCACTAATCGAGAACAGGCGTCGCATCCTGCTCGGGGTGATCTTCGCATCGGCCGCTGTGGGCGGATGGGCAGCGCTGCATCCACGTCTCTATAAGGCAGAGCTATCATTGACGCCGGTCACGAGCATGAAAGGCTCGGCCTCGCTCAGCGGGATCGCCGCGCTGGCCGGCGCCAGTCTCGAGGGCGGCTATCAGCTCACGCCATCCCGGATGGTCGAGCTGCTGAAGTCACGCGCGGTTCTCGCCGGTGTTGGATTGTCCACCGTCGGCTCGCCGCCAAAACGCGTGATTGACCGCGTGATGGACACTCATTACAAGGATGATGACGCGGAGACGGTGGCGCATCAGCTTGCGATGCTGCTGACTGTCGGCGCAAGCAAAGAGACCGGTACGATAACGTTGAGCGTGGCTCACCAGGACAGCGCGCTAGCCCGACTGATCGCAGCGAGAGTTGTCGATAGCGCGAGCCAGATTTTTGTGAGAACGTCACGCGCTCAGGCCCAGCAACTTCGGTTGGCCCAGGAAAGGCGCGTGGCCAACGCGGCGAGCGAGCTGGCCACCAGCGAGGACCGACTCCGTCAGTTCAACTTCGAGAACCGCGCGGCGCCCGCCTTCTCTGTCCCCGGTACGGAGCGTGACAGACTCAGCCGCCAGATTCGCTTCGCGGAGCAGCAGTACACACAGGCTGTTACTGAGCGCGATGCTGCGTTTGCGAGAGAGCTGGAGGCAACGCCAACGGTAGTTGTTCAGGATCCATTGCCGAGCGTCCTTCCCAAGGTGCGCAAGAGGGTCATCCTCAAGACCGCCATCGCCGCTGTCGTGAGCGCGGTTTTTTTGTCGCTGATCGTCCTGATCGCGGACATCACCCGGCGACGGCTCGAGCGTCAGGACACGCAGAGTGAGCGGTTCCGGGGAGCGCTGGCGACTCTTCCACACCTCAGAAGGAGCAAGACGAGAGTCGGTTGACCCGGACCTTGGCCAAGTCGGCGCGGATCACGCGAGTTGAAGTGGCAGCAAAAAGGCGCGGATTCAGAAAGACATCGCCGCGCTCCCGCTCGTTTCGAACGCCGTCTATTGCGCGGTCCAGCGGCCGTTTGGCGGGCTCCGGCCTGGGAAGGGAGATCCGCTCGACCACTGAAAGCCGCCGTCCGAATGGTCGCGTGGGCCGGTGAATGCGGCTTCGATGTCACCGGCGAGGCAATGATCCCACGCCGGAGCAGAATGCGTTATTTGCCGCGCGACTCGCGGTGCTCGTCGGACATGACGTCGGTGATGACAATATTGTCGCGGCGATGCGTGAGAGCGGCTAGTCGATGCGATCTCGTTGGAACTGCCGCGGATTCCGCTGTTTCCCTCCCTGATCGCGAGGACTGTCCTGTTGCACATCGGCATCGTTGCTCCGGATGATTGGACTATCTGGCTTTTCTATCGGCACTTGATCGGAGTGCTACAGCGTGAGGGAGCACAGGTGACCGCGATCACCGGCGGCGGACCCTACGTCGCTCGGATTGAGGCCCTCGGTGTGGATCACATTACCGTGCCCTACGCAAGATTTGTGGATCCGTCGCGGGACGTCGCCCTGTATCGCGCGCTCCGGGGCATTTTTTCGGACCGAACGTTCGACATCGTTCAAAACATCACGATCAAGGCGAATCTTTACGGGGCGCACGCCGCGAAAGGAGCTGGAGTTCGTGAGATCCTGAACACCGTCGAAGGTGCTGGTCTTCTCTATTCGGACCCGGTTTCGGTTCGCGTACGTGCTATTCGCGCGTTGGCGGAGGTCGGGTTGCGCAGTTCACGGAGAACGGCGACGCGCTATTGGTTCGTCAACGAGCGTGACCGGGACGTGTTCGTGAAGCGTGGCCTGGCCGATGCCGATCGATCCGTAGTGGCGATCGCGACGGGCGTCGACACATCTATATTCGACTCCCGCCGAGTGCTGCCTGCGGATATAGATGGATTGCGACGGGAGGTCGGTATCGAGCAGGATGTGCCAATCGTCGCGAACGTTGCGGGCCGCCTGTTACGATCGAAAGGGATTGCCGAGTTTATCGACGCGGCGCGCATTTTGAAAGAATCCGGCATACGTTCCCAGTTTGTCCTCGTGGGGCCCGAAGAGCCCGGGAATCCAGATGCATTCGACCTCGACGAAGTGCGCCGAGCGGTGACCAGCGGCATAATCAGGTGGCTGCCCTTCCGCGAAGATATCAGCACCGTGTACGCTGCCTGCACTGTTGCCGTGGTACCATCATACTATGCAGAGGGGACGCCGAAAGGCGTCATGGAGGGCATGGCGATGGCGAGACCTGTAGTGTGCGCCGATATTCCATCCATCAGAGCCCTCGTCTCTGACGAACAAGACGGGGTACTGGTCAAGCCGCGTAGCGGAAAAGCAATCGCCGGTGCCGTGGCGTTGTTGCTTCAATCGCCTCACCGTCGAGCGGAGCTTGGCACGCGTGCGCGGAATACGGCAACCACCCGATTCGACGCAGAAGTCGCCGCCAGGATCGCCGTCGATGTGGTCTATGGCGGTCTGTCCGCCTGGCGCAATCGCGTCGCTTCTACATAACAGTGTTGATCGAGTTCGCCGGATGTACGAGTTCCGGCAAGAGCCTATTAGCCGCCGGCGTGACTGAGCGCTTTCGCGCGAAGGGATTCGCGCTAAGGAATTACGGGACCACTTCCTCGTCGCTCTTCGTGACCGGGCGCAACATAACGGCCGCAACAAATGCATTGCCGCGACTCCTGTTCCGGGGCGGTGCCGGGCTCGCGCATTTCCGCTCGACAGTTGCGTCGATTCGCAAACGAAACCTCGGCGCGTTCTGGACGTGTACGCGAATAGCTGCCGCCGCGAGGCTGACGGCTGCTCACGTCAACAACACTTCCAGGCCCAGTAAGGCGATCATCAACATCACGGACGAAGGTATCCTCACAACTATTTCGCTGGCTTTGACCGGAATGGATTCGCCGGACCGCGCAGAAATCGCGGAGTTTAGCCAGCGTTCGTTCATACCCGATCTGATCGTGTTTGTGGACGCGCCGCTTGCTGACCTGATGCTGCGAACCAGACTACGGCCTGACGCGCCGCGGGAGGTATCCCGGTCGGACGCCGAGGATCTTGGTACGTGGCTGAGGAGCAGTAAGCACGCTTATCAGGCAGTCTTAAAATGCGACCAATTCAAGAACCACCTTATTCGGGTCTGGAATCCGCAAGCCCGGCCCGAGGTGGTCAAAGCGAATATTGATGCCTTTTCCAATACCCTCGAGCAAATAATAGCATCATGGCAACCCTGTTCGTTTCCGCCGTAGTCGGAGCTGATCGCAACCTGATCATCGGATGCGTCAGGTCTCTTCTGGAGTCGGCTGGCTCTCACGACGTCGAGATCTGCGTCACATTCAACGAAACTTCGGCTGACGACGAAGCGTTGATTGCCGAACTGAATCGGGATCCGCGAGTAAAGACTACTGTGAACGCCGTTCCGCTGGGCTTCGCCACGAATCACAACCGTGCGATTCTGAACGCAAGCGCCGACTATGTGCTTGTCGCTAACGATGATCTCCTCTTCCGGCCAGATGCCGTCGAGCGATGCGTGGACTTTCTCGAGCGCGATGAAAGCATTGACGTCGCCGCGCTGTCGCCACGACTCCTCAATGACGATGGCACTTTGCAGCGGAGCACGTATGGTTTCCCAACCGTTGCCCGCGCGCTCCTTGACTTGTCAGGGTTGCGCTCACTGATACCGCACAATCGGGTGACCGACTTCATCGCGAGCCGATCGTTCAAGGGAAGCGGCAAATCTCGCTTTTGGGCTCACGACAAGACCGCAAACGTGGACACGTTTCGCGGTGCGGCGATGTTCGCGCGGTCATCTGCGTGGAGTAAGGTCGGACCGTTTTGCGAGTTAGCTCGCGTTGGTGGCGAAGTAGCCGAATGGCACCGGAGGTGTCACGACCTTGGGTGGCGCGTCGTGTTTTTCCCCAACGCCGAGGTTATTCACTATGGAAGCCGGACAGTTGGACGTGATGCACTTTTACGGAGTGAGTACATCAAGGGTTACCTGATCTTCTTCAATCGGCATTCGAGCAAGGCCAACCTCGTATGCTTTCGCGGGGGCGGCATCCTCGTAGCATCAGTGCGGTTGGCAATCTCGACGCTGGCAGCAGACTCCGTCGGTATGAGATTGTGGAGCAACAGTCTTCGGGTTTTGTCGAGTTCCGACGGGTGGTCAGCATGACGCGAGCGACGCGATACGACCTCGTTGTGGCGGGTGCGGGCATCGCCGGGGCGGTCGTCGCGGAGCGAGCTGCATCCAGGCACGGATGGCGCGTTCTGGTCATTGAGCATCGCGAGCATGTAGGCGGCAACGCGGCGGACTGCATCGACGAGCATGGGATCTTGGTTCACCGCCACGGACCACACGTTTTTCACACGAATAGCAGCGCCATCCGGGAATACTTGTCCGGGTTCACCGAGTGGAAGCCGTATCGTCATCGGGTTGAAGCATCGCTCGACGCCTCCCTCGTCCCGGTTCCAGTAAACTTCAATAGTATCGACCTTTTGTTCAGCCCTCCACGCGCGCGACAGCTGCAACGGCTCCTCGTTTCAACTTACGGCGAAGGCGCAGAGGTGCCGATTCTTCTGCTCAGGAACAGCACGGAACCAATCGTCAGGCGCTTCGCGAACAAGGTCTATGAAGAGATTTTTCTCCCCTACACGGTCAAGCAATGGGGTCTCCTTCCAGAAGAGCTCGACCCATCCGTGACCGCGAGAGTTCCGGTTCGGCTCAATCGCGACGACTCTTACTTTACGGACGCGTTTGAAGCGATTCCCTCCACCGGCTATTCGGCAATGATCGAGAAGATTCTCGACCATCCAAAGATCGATGTGGCGCTGGGAGTCGATTTTCATTCCCCAGGTGGGTTGCCGAGTGGAACTCTGGCGTTGTATACGGGGCAGATTGACCGGTATTTCGACTACAAGCATGGGCCGCTGCCGTATCGGACGCTGAGCTTTCAATTCCAATATCAGGCAGGCGGTCTTGTCCAGGCTGCGCCTACCGTCACATACCCCTCTCACCCGTCGTGCACACGTTCCTGCGAATACCGGCAGCTAACCGGTCAGGATGCAGCAGGAACCAGTCGCTCGTTTGAATTCCCCGGACCGCATGCACCGGGCGAAACTGTACCGTACTATCCGATTCCAACAAAGGCGAGCCGGGCGCAATATCAGCTCTACGCAGCCGAAGCGAAGCGGGCCAGAAATGTCGTGTTCTGCGGACGTCTCGGTCGATTCCAGTACCTGAACATGGATCAAGCGGTTGGACAGGCCATGAAAACGGCCGAGACTATTTGCATGGGCAGTAGGTGATGCCCGATAGCATTGAACAGGCGGGCGCATCATAATCCAGATCGACGCTCCTAGGAACGTCCGAGCAGTCCGTTCCAGGCAACTCGTGCATAACGCCCCGTAACCTCGGCACTCGATGCATCGCGACGAGCGAGGTCGATTGCCAGCCGCGCACCGAACATCGCGAGCAAGGCCGCACAAAAAGCGCCGTATGTCACGGCAGGACGTCCGGTCCGGAAGAAATAGAGAGAGCCTTTCAGATACTCGGGATACAGATTTTTCGGACCAGTGGCAACCGTCTGGCTTCCGTAGTGAATGACGGTCGCGTCGGGGTGATACATCACCTTCCATCCGTGCTCGTGCATGCGGCGATGCCACTCAACTTCTTCACCACCAACGATCGCGACTTCCACCATTGGACCGACCTGCCGTACTGCCTTCATTCGTACTGCCACGCACGCACCGCGCAGCGTATCGACTTCCACCGTCTTGTCGTGGGCCCAGAAGCGCGACGATCCCTCGCGCGGGCGAATCATCGGCGCGACGCGACCGAGCAGCGCATTCGTAAGCGGCAACTCGCGCAACCCCGAATGAGCCAGCAGTGTCTGAGGCATCGACGGAAATCCGTACGTGGACGGTTGAAGCGACCCGTCAGGATTGAGCAGCTGCGGACTCGTCACAGCAACCCTGGAATTTTCCGGACGATCCATGAACTCCGTCACTCTCCTGATTGCATCGGGCAGGATGATGAGATCGTCGTTCAGCAGCCAGACATAACGCGCCCGTGATGAAACAAGCACACGATTGTGATTGGCCGCAAAACCCTTTGGCGTCGCGTTATCGATGATGAACGCGGTCGGATACCTCGCTCTCAGCCGCGCCGCCAGACCATCACTTGTCGCATTGCACGTAAGAGTCATGTTCCATGTGTAGCGCGATCCTTTCAGGTTCTCGACAAGAGACGAGATGCATCCGAGGAGCATCTCCTCGTTGGAGCCGCTTACAATGGAGAACTCAATGTCCCTGTCCAGTGAAACTATTGCTTCCACGTAACGCTCCGAATAGACTACCCCGCGAATGCGCCTGGTCTCGATAATAATCCCCTGCCTGCAGGAACGGAACTTCATTCGCGGGTGTCTCGAGTCCGTGCTGGCGTTCGACCTGCCTGCTGAAACTGCCATCGAAGTTCTCGTCTTCGACGGCATGTCCACCGATGGCACGCGCGAGATTGTCTCGGACATTGCCGCTCACGATTCGCGCGTTCGCATGTTCGACAATCCCGGCCGGATCCAGTCCACGGCGCTCAACATCGGGATTCCGCTCGCGCGCGGCGAATATCTCATGCGGCTCGACGCGCACTCGGTATACCCGAATGACTACCTCGCTCTCGTCCTCGAGACAGCGCTCCGAACTGGCGCGGACAATACTGGCGGCGTGTTCCACACATTCCGCCGCGGGTCCGGATATCAGGCAGCGCTCGTGCAGGCACTCATTACGTGCAAATTCGGGGTCGGCGATTCGGGGTTCAGAACCGACGCACCCGAAGGCACCGCCGACACTGTTCCGTACGGTTTCTTCCATCGCAACGTCTTCGATAAAATCGGTTTGTTTGACGAGCGCTTGCGGCGCGGACAGGACTACGAGATCAACCGGCGGATCATTCAGTCGGGCGGCAGCATCTGGTGTAACCCGCGGATCGGCATCTCCTACTATCCGCAGCCTGACTTCAAGTCGTTCATCCGCAAGCAGTTCATGTACGAAGCGCCATACAACGCGTACATGTGGTACCTCGCGCCCTATTCATTTGCCCTGCGTCATGCA
>JBBSFT010000041.1:0-20082 GCA_038254845.1 Gemmatimonadales bacterium
ATACTATCTGATCGCGAGCCGCCTCATTCCGGAGAATCATGGTGACATGATCGCGGAGGCATTTCTTCAGTCTGGGTCGAACAAGAAGCTGCTGATCGCCGGGGGCGCGAACTACGACAGCCCGTTTCACGCGCGCCTTCGGGAGCTGTCCGGTGACAATGTCATTCTTGCCGGTCACATCGACGACCAGGATGTGATTCGCGAGCTTCACTGCAACTGCTTTGCCTATGTGCATGGACATTCGGTCGGCGGCACCAATCCGTCGCTCCTGAAGGCGATGGGGTATGGCAACTGCATTCTTGCGCTCGACACCGTCTTCAATCGTGAGGTTCTCGCGGGTGGAGGGCTGTTCTTTCCGCGCGATGCAGGCGTCCTTGCAGACATGATGAGGGGTCTCGAGATCGATCCGGAAACGGTGGCAAGGCTGCGGCTCATGGGGCCGGCGCGGGTCATTGCGAACTACACGTGGGAAAAGATCGCCGGTCAGTACGACGTGCTCTTTCGCGAAGTAGCGGCGCGATGATGGTAGCGTCGTCGGGCTACCGGCGATCGGTTGCAAGCAGGTTCGGCCCGATCGCGAAGAATTCGTTTCTCAACCTCGTCGGATTTACGATCCCGCTGCTGGCGGGTCTCGTGTCGGTTCCGGTCATTACTCGCGAGCTCGGCCCCGCGCGCTTTGGTCTCCTGTCCCTCGCGTTTGCGATCCTCGAGTACTCGACGCTCTTCGACCTCGGCCTTGGCGCGGCGACGACTCGCGAAGTCTCGGCGTCGCTTGCGCGTCGCGACGACAATGTGTCCGCTCTGATCACTGGCTCCGTGGTAAGCCAGGTGCTGCTCGGAAGTGTTGGAGCGCTGATTCTCATCGGTCTCGCGCCGGTTCTCGTCGATCACATTTTCGTCATCCCGTCGAACATCAGAAGCGAAGCGATTTCCGTTTTCAGAATTCTCGCGCTGATGACTCCGCCGACGCTGCTGTTCCTCAGCCTCCGCGGAGTGCTCGAAGCGGCGCAGCGATTCGATCTCAGCAATGCCGTGCGTGTTCCGAGCAGCGTCGCGACATTCGTTATTCCCGCCGTTGCGGCCAGCCGCGGGTTCACACTCCCGTACATCGTGGCAATGCTGTTGATCTCGCGGGTCGCAATCTGCACGATCATGGTGCTTGTGGTGAAGAAGGCGCTACCGACACTTCGGTGGAAGCTGCGACTCGACTGGCAGACGATGCGACCGCTGTTTCTGTTTGGCGGATGGATGTCCGTGTCGAATGTGGTGAGCCCGCTGCTCGTCTATCTCGACCGCTTCATGCTCGGCTCGCTGATCGGGCTTACCGCTGTCGGCTATTACACGGCGCCGTTCGATGGAGTGATGAGGCTGCTGATTCTGCCGGCGAGTTTGATGGGCGCGGTGTTTCCATCGGTGAGCGCAATGAGCGCAATCGGCGATCATGTGTCGATCAACCGGATCTTCAACAAGGCTGTCGCACGAACGCTGTTGATCGTATCGGCACCGGCGCTCGTGATCGGAATCGCGGGGCCGATGCTCCTGCGGCTCTGGCTCGGTCCAGTATTCGCCGAGTATGGTGCGCTGGCGATCAGGATTCTGGCGGTGGGGGTATTCGTCAACGCCGTTGCGCACGTTCCATCGGGAATAATTACGGCGATGGGACATCCCGAGGTCGTCGCGAAGTTTCACATTCTCGAGCTGGCCGTTCATGTCCCGATGGCGTGGTTTCTCATTACCCGCTTCGGGGTTCCAGGCGCGGCTGCCGCGTGGACAGTGCGTGTGACGTTTGATGCGATTCTCCTCTTCGTGACTGCGCATCGAATGCTTGGGGCTCGTCAGCCGACATCGCCGCCCGATCAGCTCGAGCCGTCGCCGTCGATGCGCTGACCATGCTCGAGCTCGATGATGTGTCCGGCCCCCGCGAGCGCGACGCAGTGACGCGAACGATTGGTTTTGCGCGACCCTATTTTCTCGGCCTCGCAATCTCGGCGCGACTTTTTTCCGTGGGTTGGACCACGAGGCGGGGCAGGGCCGCGATTGTCGACCTGTGCGATCGGTTTGGCTACCGGCACGACCGCCGCGAGCGGGAGCAGCTACCGGAGATTTGTGTCGATCAGCTCGTAACCGGGTCTGCGCCGGTTACCGTGTGCGCACTCGATGCGGTTGACGGGAATGTCTCCGATCGAGAGCTCGTCGTTCTCAGCTCGCTTGTTCGCCAGTCGAACGCTTCTCGAATCTTCGAGATCGGAACGTTCGATGGACGCACGACGAGAAATCTCGCGGCGAATACCGCTGCCCATGGCCATGTGTGGACGCTCGATCTGCCACGTGAGTCCGCCGCAGGTCTCATTGCGCCGATCGACCGTCGAGAGCAGGTGTACGTCGACAAGGACGAATCCGGAGCGCGCTATCGCGGCACGCCCGAGGCAGAACGCATTACGCAGCTCTACGGCGACTCGGGTACGATCGACCTCAGCGGATATTACGGCACGATGGATTTTGTCTTCGTCGACGCGTCACATGCGTATCAATACGTTGTGAACGACGCGCTGCTCGCGATCAAGCTGTTACGCGCGGCTGGCGGCGTAATCGCGTTTCGTGACTACGGCCGGTGGGACGGTGTCACCGGAGCACTGAATGATCTAATGCGTCGTCACGAAACTTTCAGAGACATCGTGAAGGTGCAGGGAACTACGCTCGCGATGCTCCGGCTGCCACAGTAGACGCCAGGACCTTCGCGGCAGCCGCCACCGGCGTTAGCGCCGCAAGGTCGGCAATCTGCTCTTCGGTCAGATACTCTCCGGGCGGAACGATGTCGGTCTCGTTGTCACAGTATTTACCTGTCTCAACCGCCGACGCCCAGAGGTTTCGCGCAAACACAACAGGCGTACCGACCGCGTTGGCGATGTGACGCGGGCCCGAATCGAGACTGAACAGCGCGGCGCAGTGCGTGAGCAATGCCGCAAATCCGCGCAGTGAGACCTCTCCCGCCATTACCCTGACGTCACCCTGGAGCTCACGCGCCACGCCATTGAGCTGCTCGACGTCTGCCTTTACCCCGCTTAAAAGGACGGTAAAGTCAGCGAGCTTTCGTGCTTCACGAATGACGGAGATCATCGAGTTGAGCGGCCAGTTGCCCTGGCCCTGACGCGCGGTCAGCGCGCAGGCGAGCATCGGCTTGTCTCGTCGAGGAGCAATCGAGTCGAACGCGAGGCGGCCATCAGCGTAATCCGCATCATTCAGGAAGATTTGAGGAATGAGGGGCCACGTTGCCTGCTCCCGCGTTATTCCCGCGACCATCGACCGAAAGTACGCCGGGAACGGACTCGGAAACTCAATCGGAACCGGATGATTGATAACGGCGGACAAGCCCTTGTGCGTGAATCCAACGCGATTGGGTATGCCGAGCCGGACTGCCATCAGCAAGTCAGGATAGTGTCGCAGCGTGTTCGTGCACAACACGACATCGAAGCCGCGACGCGCAAGTTTCTGGCGGTGCGAGGCGTCAATAGACCAGCTATCGAGTCCACTGCTCCACGAAAGAACTTTCGCAATGTTGGGATTGCCGCTCAGGACCTCGGCCGATGTTGGCGATGTGAGATACGACCACGCGCAGTTTGGCAGCTCCTGGCGAAGCATCGGCAGCGACGGCGTGCGATATAGCACGTCACCGATGTGGTTGTGCCCGATGATGAGCCCGTTGCGCCATTGATCCGGTTCTGTTCGTCTGCCGCGTGCTGCTGCATTCGCGAGCGGACGAAGGATTGGCGCGGCGAGCTCGGACGCCGCACCAAGAATCATGTTGCGCTTCCGCCGGAACACGCCCGGCTGAAACTTGCTCCCCAGCCGACGCTCGCTCAACGAGTACCGATGTCGCGAGCCGCGAATCCCGCCGATGCGCCGGAGAGGATCGCCCAACCGTGACGCGGGTTTCCGGTCGCGATTTCGAGGGCGGACCGCGCCACTTTCGTCACCGCTAAATAGGAAAGCGCGAGGGCCTTCTGCATCCCCGTATAATTTCGCCTGACGTAGATCACGCGAAGGCGGTTCTTCGAGCGCACGAGCGGGTTCTCGATGTTTGCCGCCCGGACGGTCGATCCCACCCTGTGATAGGCGACGGGAACCGGCGCATAGACGACAGGGAAGCCCGCTTTCAGGGCCCGTTGGCAGAAATCGCCGTCCTCGAAATACGCCGGGTAATAACACTCGGCGAGAACGCCGATTGTCTCGATGATACTGCGCGAAATCACCATGACGCAGCCGCTCACGAAATCTGTCGGCCGTGGCGCCGGCGATTCGGGAAGCGTGTGTGTGTGCCGAACGAGCGCGCGGAATGGAATCTCCTTCGCGCCAGCATACCACACGCGATTGCGATCGGGATCTTCGTAAATGGTGGGGCCAACGATCGAGTCCTCGCCGATCTGCTCAAGGGCCGTAGCAATGTCGGAAAAGAATCCTGCCGATAACGTCGCATCGTTGTTGAGCAGCACGAGATGTGTCGAGGCCGTGTTCGTCATCAGCCAGGACAGGCCGAGGTTGCTGCCACCGGCGAAACCAAGATTCGATCCGGCCCGAATCAGCGCCGTCGGCTCATCGTGCGCGGCAATCCACTTCTCTATCTCAGCGGCCGAACCATCGACTGATCCGTTGTCGACAATCACGACGTGATCGGGGCGTGGATCGCAGTGCGACAGCGTGTCGACGCAGCAGACAGTGTCAGGCGCATTATTCCAGTTGATCACGACAATGCCGAACGAATGCGCCCGACGGCCGGCGGTCGCCGAGCCGGATGAGCTCATCGTCGCGCCGAAAATTCAGGCAGCGGGCTTCGCTGGCCTGATGGCCCCGCTTTCGCCTGCCGGTGCCGACGTTCGATCTATTCTCTCTTTGCGAAACGCTGCGAGGAATCCGAATTTCGACCGCTCGCCGTCAAACGCATCCCTGAACTCTTCCCAGTCTCCACGGTTCCTGACTTTCCAATCGTGAAGAACGGCAGCGCAACCGGCAACCAGGATGCCGAGCAACAGTCCAAGCGACAAGCCAGTCATTGTCGCGGCGCCATACCGCGGCCACTGAGCCTTCCGCGGCACAACCGCAGTATCGATCACGGTGATGAGAGCAGCGTCGTTGATCTCGTCGATGCGCGCGACCTCGAGCTGACTCTGAAGATTCAGAAAGAGATCGGAATGAACATCCACTTCGCGCTTGAGCCGTTGCTCCTCGAACTTGAGAGCAGGCGCGTTGAGGATTCCCCGATTCTGTTCGTAGAAGAACCGCAGATTGTCCTCGTTCACGCGGAGCTCTGTCTTCGCGCTATCGAGCCGCCGCTCGAGAAAAATCCGCTTCGACTTCGCACGAGACACGCGCGTCTCGCGATTGAATGAGCTCACCAGCGCAATCGTCCTGTTCGCGATCTCCGTGCTCAGCTCGGGATACTCGGCGTCGGTGGAGAAGGAGACGAGATTGGTCTTCGGATCGAGTCCGCCACCGATCGACTTTGTCATTTTCTTGACGCCGAGCTCGAGTCGGCGCGCAGGGTCCTTCGATCGCAGCCGGAGGATGTCGACGAGCTTCGCGCTGTCACGCGGCGTGTCGGTGCGCGGGTCCGGGAATTTCGACTGCAGCAACCGCGTCAACAACTCGCGGCTATAGATGAGCTCGAGGTAGAAATTGGGCGACTCCGACGGATCGCCGCCGAGGCTGCCGCCGAATTGCGAGAGCAGCCCGCTGATTGGGGAACCGGCGGCTGCCGATGGAATCTTCGCTTGCCCCGAAGAATTGGCGACGAACGACGCATTACTGCGATAGACAGGTGGAACGACGACTGTCGCCACGAGAGCCGCAGCCACGCCAAGTGCGCCAAGCCACACGACGCTCCGCCACCGCTGAATAACGCCGGCGCTCCACCTCGCAAAAGTGAGGTAGTCGCTGGCGGCGGCCTCGTCGGCGGATTGCATGATGCCCTATCGGCGAAGAGCGATGGCGAGCGTGATGAGACTTCCGGCAACCGACGCGAGTGAGCCGATCGTCGCGATATAGTTGATGCCGCTATCGCGTGGATCTTTCTCCGGAACAAACACAGAACTGCCCGGCCGCGGCTGCGGATCGCTGCGGAAAATAAACTTGCCGGACGTCGCTTCGACCTTACCGTTTGGCTGAGTCACATATGCGTACCTGAGGTCACCCTTTCGCGTAATGCCGCCAGCTGCGCGGACGTAGTACTCGAGATCCTTACCCGGAACGTACGTAACGGCGACTGGCGAATTGACAGCTCCCTTGACGTTGACGACCGCGTTGAACCGCGGAATGAAGATTGAATCACCGTCGAAGAGCTGAAGGTTATCGCGCGATGAGTTGCGTCTCAGCACCTCCGGAAGCGCGATGCCGATTCGGCCGACGCTGTCCTTGTTGCGGAAGAACGTCACGCCATCGGCGTACGCTTCCGGCGTGAGTCCGCCAGCGCGTGCGATCACATCCGACACCTTCTCGGTCTTCGTGCGCAGCGAATACGTTCCCGGATATCTGACTTCGCCCGCGATTACCACAGTGCGCTGGAGCTCCCAGTTCGGCTGGCGCAGAATCAGAACGTTGTCGTACGGCCGCAGCCTTACTTCCGGCTCGTTTCCAGCCGGGGCCGGAAGGCCTGGCGGACCGAAATACCTTCCGTCAGGACCGCGCTCGAAGATATAGCTCGAGTCGAGCGGAGCGCGGAACGTGGTCGCCGTCGTTCCCGCACGCCGATCGGTTGGGAGCCGCGCGATCTCTGCCGCAGTCAAATCGGCGCTCTGCTCGAGTCCGCCAGCGAGGAGAACAAGATCGCGAACCGTCATTCCGTCGTGGAACGGCACCTGTCCGCTTCGGCGCACTGCGCCCGTAATGGCGACATAACGTGTCGGACGAAATTCCGTCGTCGAGAACACGCGCAACATATCATCTTCGCGAAGCGGGAAGTCTCCGATGACGCGCCCCGTTGTATCCGCGAGCATCGCGTGAAGCTGAACCCTGGTCGAATCAGGCAGCAGCCGCTGGACGAGCACCTGCCCCAGATACGAGTCAGGCTTCAGTCCGCCGGCCGCGCGAAGCGCCTGCGCTACTGTCATTCCCGGGGTGAGGCCAAGTGTACCCGGCTGCCACACATTTCCCTCGACGGCAATGCGGTTGCGGACCCTCTCTGCGACCGGGAAGACGCGAACGACATCCCCCGGTCTCAGCGACACATCGCCCGCCGCACCCTTTACGAGGGTCACTGGCGAAATATCGAGCGTCACGCGGTCGCGGCCGCCCTCAGCGCGTTCGCTCGCCGAGAGTATTCTGTCGATCTGGACACGTCGCGTCGATGCGCGCGGCGTGAAGCCTCCGGCAAACCGGATCGCGTCGGAGAGGGTTTCGCCTTTAGACAATTCGTACATTGCCGGTCGCGTTACTTCACCAACGACGCGAACGCGCAGCTGATGAATCGGAACGAAGATCACGTCGCCGGTCTGGAGCCGAACGTCATGTGACGCATCGCCGGAGATCAGATAGTCGTAGACGTCGAGCACGTCGATTGTGCGGCCTCCGCGCTTGATCTGAATATTGCGCAGCGTTCCGTTATCGGTGGGGCCTTGGGCGGCATACAGCGCGGTGAGAGCAGTTGCTGCGCTCGAGATCCGGTAACTGCCTGGACTCAGCACGTCGCCAAGCACGAAGACCTGGTTGCTACGAAGCCTGACCGGACTCACGGAGAAGCGGGTGGTCGCACCAGCACCGCGCCGAACGCCGGAATACACGCGCCCAAGTCGTTGGTAGAGAACGTCCTCGAGTTGACCGAGCGTCAGGTTATTGACGTAGATCTGCCCGGCTTCAGGCACAACGACGAACCCTTCACGAGTGACATCGAGCGAGTACGTGCGCGAAACATCGCCGGTGAGGATGAGAGCCAGCTTGTCGCCCGGTCCGAGGCGGTAGTTGGCGTCAACGGGTCCGTTGAGGTTTGCGTCGAACAATGTTGTTGACTGCCGGAATGTGCTCAGACCGAAAATTGTAAAGCCACTGTCGAGGAAAGCCTTCTGGGCGCTGTCGAGGGGCCTGATGGCGGCGCGTCGCCGGTCGCACTCGAGCCGCAGAGCGCGGCGCGCAGCAATTGCCTGGGACCGGCCAATGCGCGCCGTGTCGGCGCGCGTCAACGTGCTGTCGTTGCCGAAAATGAGCTGGCTGCATCGGAGATTGCCGACGTCCACTGTGTCGACGATGCCGAGGGCGCTCATCGCACCGAATACATCATCCTGATTGCCGATTCCGCGGTTGAGATCGCCGCCGGAGCTGTCACCGCCGGGGAGGTACGCATCGAGCAATGTCTCCGGGTAACCCTCGGCCTTGAGGCGTTCCCGAACCTGATCGGGCGTGAGGCCACTCGACAGAATCCGCGAGCGGAGCTGACCGAGCAGCTCGGGGTTTGACTGCAGCATCTGCTGCGCTTGCGATGCCGTCTGGGCTGACACGACGGCTGGCGCGGTGAGGAGGGATGCGGCGAGACACAGCGACCGCAGCTTGGTTGAATTCATCGAGTTGATGGCATTTGAAGTAGATATTCGCCGCATTCGGCGAAAGGAATTGCATGGTCGCGCAGGGACTCGAACCCCGGACCTCTGCTGTGTGAAAGCAGCGCTCTAACCAGCTGAGCTACGCGACCTTCGGTCCTCGCCCGGGTCCGGGCAGTAACTCAGGCGAGCGAACAACCGAAACAAAGGCAACCCCAAAATTAACGATGGCACGAGCTTACGCCATACCATCTCTGCACCGTAAAGTCCTTGGCACCAATCGAAATCGCATCCCCGATGGGCCCTGCAGGGCTCGAACCTGCGACCGTCGGATTATGAGTCCGCTGCTCTAACCAACTGAGCTAAGGGCCCCTGACAACGCTTCAATGTAGTGGCTGCCCACACAGGCAGGAATGCCTCAGCGCCACTACTCGAACCTGATAAGCCACCGCGGAATCCACGTCACCCGCACTCGGCCTTCAAACTCGGTGAGATCATAACCCGCCACATGCATGCGGTTCGAGTTCTGATTCACGCCTGCATCGCCGCGAATCTCGAAGTCTCGACCGAACATGGCCGCACCAGACACGCCGACCCGGTTGATCGTCCACACCACTCCGGACAGGATCCCCGGCGTTGTGCCGTAATCAGCCACCGCCGGATAGGGATTTCGGTAGTCGCCTTCACCCTGACGGCGATGTGCGGCGTAAATCCTCAGGGGAATGCGTGGCATGAGCGCGAGATCGACCCCTGCACGCAACTCGTCGTAGTCGCTGTAACCCCGGCCGAGTCCAACACCGTAGCTCGCATAGCGCTCTGCTACGTTGGGCGTGTGGTACGCTAGGTTGGAGACACGGGTGTATGACGCAAAGAGCTTCTGGTTTCCGGCGAGTGGCAACCCTTCAGCCGTAACCGTCGCACCGTACGACGATGGCTCGTGGCAAATGCTGTCGCACTTGTCGATCTGAATGTCGTCGAGCAGAAGATCAGCGCTGAAGGTGCCGACTCCGGTCGTTCGCCACGATGCATCCGCGCCGAAGTTGAGATTCCCGTCGGTCCGCTCGTTGCGCCAGCTCAGCCCGAAGACATTGAGCGGATTGATCAGAGAGAACTCGAGCCCGCGATGAACTCCGGTATAGAGATACCCCTCACTCAACCCGCCCTCGAATTTCCCGCGCCGCACACCGAGCCGGTGAACAGAGAAGTAACGTGACGACTCGACGCCGGGCGATAGCACGTAGTTGTCGAGGCGGGCAAGTACGGTCGAGACATGAAATTTTTCTGTGCCGATCCGGCCGTAGAAATGGTCGTAGGTGTAGGCATCGTCTCCGAGCTGAAGTCCCGACAGGCCGATCGGGCCCCACGAGCGCCCAACTCGTCCAAATGAGACTTCCGCATACTTCCACTGACCGCCGAGATAGGCGTCTTCGGTGCGGCCGGCGATTTTGCGGTCCTTGCGCCCAGTAAACTCGGGATCCGTGTTGAGTCGATTGTCGAGCGCCACGCGAACCGATCCGGCGAGGTGGCCACCGCCCATCACGAAGTAACCGGTCGCGCCGGGCTCATTGGCGTTGGCCCGGTCAGCGAGCATCAACTCCCGCCGGCCCGAGGACTGCGATGTGGCGAAGATGTCGAACGTCGCGTGTGCGCGAAAGGGCACGTGCTTGATCGCGCTGTCTCCGTTCCGCGCGATTTCGTATCGGGAGAGGGCGAACGACAATGCGTCCAAGTAGCTCGCGAGCGCATCGCTCTTCCGCTCGGCTCGCGCACTGTCGAGCGAGGCGCGGACACGACTCACCACATACGGGCGCTCGACGGTTGACAGACCTCGAAAAAGCCCGCGCGACATGAGCGCATCCACATAATTGTAGGCGATGTCGTCAACGGGCAGGTACGGAGCGGCCTGGCCTGACGCCATCCCGGGAACAAACAGAAGCGCGAACAACGCTGCTCGCGCCAACTTCATTTATAGAATCCGATCGCGATCAACTTTGGCGTTAGTTGCAGAGTCGGCCCGGGAAGGTGGATGTATCCGAGCTGGTGTTTCACCGTCTTCCACAGCCTGTTGTCGCCGGGAAGCTTCTCCGCATCGAAATCGAGGCTGACCAGAATTTTTCTTCGCGCTCGCTGCGTCGCGCCAGTCGTTGGATTGATCCAGTCGGTAATCGACTGACCTGCCGAGAGGCGGAGGAATGACGGCCAGTAAGTCCTGGCCTGCTCCGGAAGTAGCGCATTCACGTCAGCAGACATCCAGTACGTCTGGCCACTGTAATCCAGCGACGGCCTGATCTCACCCGGAATGTTGTCCGCGTTCCGCATTGCCGGCGATGGCCAATAGGAGATCGTCGGCTTGATCGCCCGCGTTCGCGGATGGGTTTCGTGAAGGACAGCAAGCGCAGTCCCGGTTGTGTTGGCAATCAGATCCGCGTACGAAAATCCGTATTTTTTGTAAAGCCCGTCCCAGATCTCGATCTGAAGCTGAAACGCCGCTGCATATGCGGCGCTGAGATACACCGCTTTGCGAGGCGACATGCACGCGCTCTTGAGCAGAGCATCACCACCACGCGCGAGGTGATAGCCGCCGGTCATGTGCCCGAGCTTGTCCTGATCGCGGAAGTCCTCGTCCCAATCAGCGTGAAAAAAGAAGTGCGGCGCGCGCTCGCCAGACCACCATGCCCGCTTGAAGTAGCTGTACAGAGCAGCGTTGCCAGCGACAAACGTCCCCGCCACCGCCGTCCGTCGGAGCATTACATCGGTTTTGCCATTGCCACATCCCCGGTCGCCGACGGGGCTCGCATCAACGGCTGGGATGCCGGGAACCGCAAGCGCCGGCCGGACCGCAGAGTCTCCGACAAGCGAATCCGCCGCCTGCGAACGCGCTGGCCCGGCCGATGCTGCGATCATCAGCGCGACCAGTGTCACGCGAAGTGCGACTCTTTTCAAATCCCGCAAATAGTCTCCGTCCGCGCCGCGAGCCGAAGCAAACCGCGCGAGGTCAATTCTCATTTGTTCGTGCCGTGTTGGGCGAACTCATCGTACGCCTCAAGCACTTCGTCGGTTCTCACTGTTGCCGCGCCGAGTTTGCCGACTTCCACTCCAGCCGCAAAATTCGCGATCACCGCTGCCTCAGCCGGACTGCCCCCCGCCGCGAGAACCGCTGCGAGATACGCGGTCACGGTGTCACCCGCGCCGACCACGTCGTATACCTCGCGAGCGGTCGTCGGGATCCGTCCGATCTCACCGTCCACGGAGAGCAGCGCCATCCCTTCCTCCCCAAGCGTCAGCAATAGATGTTCGACGCCCAGTCTCTCGAAAGTAGCGGGTAGCGCACGTGGATGTTCCAGATCGACCTCTGCGCCGAGCGCCGACTCGAGCTCGCGCCGGTTCGGCTTGAACACCGTTGCTCCGCGATATGCAAAGAAATTCCGATATTTAGGATCGACGACAATCGGCAGGCGTCGCAAGCGCGCGTGCTCAATCGCCTCCGCAATAACTGATGGGAAGAGCACCCCCTTGTTGTAATCCTCGAGCACGAGTGCGTGGCAGTCGTCGATTGCCACGCGCATGGCATTCCGCAGCAATCCGCTCTCGCCCATATCGAGATCGGCGTCTTCCTCCTCGTCATACCTGACCAGTTGCTGCGATCGCGCAATGACTCGGGTCTTTGTCGTTGTTGGTCTTGCGACCCGGACAAGCGATCTCGTATCGGCACCAGCCTCCATCAGCATTTGGCGAAGCGTCGTGCCGGCTGCATCGTCCCCGATGGCGGAGACGAGCTCGCACGAAACGCCAATCGACAGGATGTTGTTGGCGACGTTGGCGGCGCCTCCGAGTGCGAGTTTGCGTTCGCGGATCCGCACCACCGGAACTGGCGCCTCGGGGGAAATTCTCTCCACGTCGCCGCGAAGATAAACGTCGAGCATTGCGTCGCCGACGACGGCGATACGCTTGCCTTGCGCCGCCGAGAGAAGCTTCATCAGCCGGTCACGCGAAATCCGCTCGATCATCGGTGAGCAAGCTAAGTGACAGGAAGTAGCGCAGCAAACCGGGCAATTCGGCCGGCGATAGAATACATTTGAGGCGACGACGTAATTCATGGAGGGTGGCTGCCGCCGCCCGCAGCGGCAAAGTACCTCTCACAAGAGATCCCATTTGATCGATCGCTTCAACACCGCCGCGAAGCGCAAAGTTCATTCGTTACAGGAGTTCTTTGTCCTTGGTGGGAAGGCGATTGGCTTCGCCTTCTCCCGGCCGTTCTATCGCAGCGATCTGATCCAGCAGATGGACGCAATCGGTGTGCAGTCGCTTCCGATCGTCCTCCTGACCGGGTTTTTCACCGGCATGGTGCTCGCGCTTCAGTCGTCCGTTCAGCTCAAGACGTTTGGGGCAACGCTCTACATCGGCCGTCTCGTTGCTGCCTCGATGATTCGCGAGCTCGGCCCCGTGCTCGCTGGATTGATGGTCGCCGGCCGGGTTGGATCCGGGATCGCGGCTCAGCTCGGCTCGATGCGCGTCACCGAACAAATCGACGCGCTGAATACGCTCGGCACCGATCCGATTCGAAAGCTCGTCACGCCGCGCGTGCTTGCTGCTCTCATCATGCTGCCGACCCTGACCGTCATCAATGATTTCGCCGGCATCCTCGGCGGAAGCATCATCGCGTCTGCCTACGTCGGAATCCCGACGTCGTTGTACTGGAGAACAGTTTTCGAGCAGATCGCTGCCGGAGGATTCGTGTTCAAGTATCTGCCGACAGATTTCATTCACGGCTTGCTCAAGCCCTTCATTTTTGGCGGCATCATCTCGCTTGTCGGGTGCAACTTCGGATTGAAGACGACCGGCGGCACCGAAGGCGTTGGCATCGCGACAACCCGAACCGTCGTCACCGCGAGCATCCTTCTTCTCGTAGTGGACTATTTCATTACGCAGGTTCTTCTCGCGGTGCTGCCGTCATGACGGAGAATCCGGGCGACACGCGGGGCGGCGACGACCGGCGTCAGACCTCCCCCGACGCGGAAGTCGCGCCGAGCACGCCGATCCGGCGCGGAAGCGACGAGGTCCGCGTTCGCGCAGCGATCAGGAATGAGCTCAGCAGCGACGCGCCACTCGAGTCCGATGATCCGGTCGCCCGGGAATCCGGTGAGGCGGGCGAGAAAGTCATCGCCCTGTCGAAAGTTTACCTTGCGTTCGATGAGCCGATTCTCGAGGACATATCGTTTGCGGCCATGGAAAGCGAGACTATCGTCGTCGCCGGTGAATCCGGCACCGGCAAGTCCACGATTCTCAAGCTTCTCCTGAGACTTCTCATTCCCGACCAGGGGCATGTCTTCATCGACGACGAGGAAATCACCACGCTCAACTTCTCCGACGCGCTGAAAGTGAGGCAGAAGATGGGGATGGTATTTCAGGGAGCTGCTCTGTTCGACTCGATGACTGTCTTCGAGAACATCGCCTACCCGCTGCGCGAGCACACCGATCTCGAAGAGAAGGCGATTGAGGAAAGGGTCAGGGAGAAACTCAACTTTGTCGATCTCGACCCCGACCGCGTCATGGAGCAGCTGCCATCCGACCTGAGCGGCGGCATGCGAAAGAGGGTTGGAATTGCGCGGGGAATGGCCAACAACCCGAAGATCATGCTCTACGATGAGCCGACTTCGGGCCTGGACCCGCTGACGACGGCGACGATCACGCACCTGATCATCAAGCTCCAGCGAGAGCTGGGCGTGACGAGCGTGGTGGTTACCCACGATATTAGGTCAGCGTTCAGGATGGCGAGCAAGATTGCAGTTCTTTACGACCGGAAGATCACTTTCTTCGGAACTCCCGAAGAGATGGCCGGCAGCGATGACAAGTACTTACGCGATTTCCTTGGTGGATTCTGACATGAGAATTTCGATCTCCACAATTCGATGAAGCGATCTGCGGTCATCACCTGGGACCAGCTCAAGGTCGGCCTGGTAATTCTCGTCGCGATTGGCGTCATCGGCGTCGCGATCCTCAAGCTGGGCCAATCGGCTCACCTGTTCACGAGGCGCTACACGCTGGTGACGTTTGTGCCGAGCACGGCGGGCCTGCGCGTCGGCGGACAGGTGACGGTCGCCGGGCAGCTCGCCGGCAGCGTCAAGTCCGTTGATTTTCTTCCCGTCGATCGCGACACGACCCGAAACCTGAAGATCACTGTCGAGATCGACAGATCGCTTCAGGATCAGGTGCGCCGCGACTCCGAAGCGAAGCTCAAGACGCAGGGACTTCTCGGCGACAAAATCTTCGATATCTCGCCGGGCACACCTGGTCACACCGTGCTCAAGGACGGTGACACGCTCAAGCTCGGCGAGGCGCTGGACTACGAGGCAGTTCTCGTTCAGGCGTCGACGGCACTCGACCAGGTGTCGAGCCTTACCGGATCGCTTCAGAAAGTTGCAAATGAAGTGGCGACAGGTGAGGGAACAATCGGACAATTGATGACGAACCGGTCGCTGTATGACCAGCTCAACTCAACGCTGGCAAGTACCAATATGATGATTGCGCGGCTTCAGAATCCGCGCGGCACGGTCGGGCAGCTCCTCAACGATCCCACGCTTTACAACAATCTCAGTCGCATGATCGGATCGGCCGATACTCTCGTCGCGACTCTTGGGGGAGGGATAAATTCCGGCAACGGTACCGTCGGCAAGCTTCTCAAGGACGACCAGCTTTACAACCGCCTCGTGAGCGCTGTCGCGGGCGTCGATACCATCGTCGGAACGATGCAGCATGGCAATGGGACCGTCAGCAAACTGTTCACCGACCAGCAGCTGTACGACCAGATGCTGAAGGCAGTGACGTCACTCAATGAAGTGCTTGGCGATGTGCGGCGTGACCCGAGACGGTACACAAAAGGATTGATCAAAGTATTTTAAGGTGTGATGGAATCCTTTGAGCTCGATGTCATAGTCACGCGGGGAACCTCGGTTGAGTCGTTTCATCGGGTTCATGCTGCGGCCGTTGACGCGTGCGACACGCTGCTCGGTGGGTCCGGCGATCCACAGCTCCTGACGTTCTGGCGCTCCTGCGCCAAGCCGCTTCAAATAATCCCGCTCCTCGAGTCCGGTGGATTCGATGCTCAGGGCTGGGGAGATGCCGAGCTCGTGCTGGCGTGCGCGTCCCATGGTGGCGAGCCCGAGCACGTCGCGATCGTCGAATCAATGCTTCGATCCCTCGGCCTCGAGGAGGGTGATCTCGCATGCGGGCCGCAGGAGCCGCTATCGCCACGCGGAGCGAAGATCGCACGCGAATCCGGAGTACGAATCAAGCGTACTCATAACAATTGCTCGGGCAAGCACACCGCAATGCTGGCTCTCGCCCGGTACAATGGATGGCCAATCGAGGGGTACGAGCGCGCGGAGCACCCAGTGCAGAAGGCAATGCTGAACCAGGTTGCGCTGTGGACCGGGGTCAGCCCGGCCGAGATCGACGTCGCCGTTGATGGATGCGGTGCGTCGGTGTTCGGACTTCCACTCGACAAAATGGCGCGAGCGTATGCACGTCTTGCGCGAGCGTCACAGCGCGGTGAAGAAATTCCCGCCAGAGTAATTGGGGCGATTGTCAGAAACCCGTTTCTCATTGGCGGCACCGACCGGTTCGACTCAGTGCTGATGGAAGAGGCAGACGGCCGTATCCTCTCGAAGGTCGGAGCAGAAGGCGTTCATTGCGCCGTGGTTCTCGACTCGGCCATCGGGGTTGCGGTAAAGGTCGAGGACGGCAATCCACGCGCCCAGTATCCGGCGATGATCCGCGTCCTTCAGGAGCTCGACGCGCTTCCCGAGAAACTCCCGCCGCGGCTCGCCGAGCTTCTCCGCAAGCCGATCAAGAACTCCCGCGGCGACGTGGTTGGCGAAACGACGGTCCGGGCCGGTGCAGGACGGGCGTCAATGCCCACTGAAGCCGTCGCAATCTGATAACGCGCGTGGCATTTCGATGCCGCGAGCTCATCCCATGTCCGACAACTTGATGTCAATCTCCGATTCTGTTCGGCACCTCGTGCGAATCGCTGCGGCGATCGCCGGCGCTGACGAAGTGGCGACACGAAAGGTGATGAAAGATGCCGTCGGGTCAGTCAATCCGACCGAAGTCGATGAAGTAATTCTGCAGTCCTATCTGTTCGCCGGGTTTCCGAGGACGCTGAACGCCGCGCGGTCATGGAGAATGATCTCCGGCACGGAGGCTCCCCGGGCCGATGACAGCGCGATGATGAAAAACGGCACAGCCTGGGAGCAGATGGGTGAGGAAACCTGCGAAATGGTCTATGGCGAATCGTATCAGCTGCTTCGACAAAACGTGCGCAAGCTTCATCCCGCTCTCGATACGTGGATGATTACCGATGGTTACGGGAAGGTTCTCTCTCGACCCCAGCTCGCATTGGACGTTCGAGAACTCTGCATTGTTGCGGCATGCGCCGCGACTGGCCAGCAGCGTCAACTTCATTCGCACCTTCACGGTGCGTTGAATGCTGGTGTTTCGGCGTCGATGCTCGCGGAGGCGATCGACTCGCTCGGCGGGCTGGTGACGAAGGAGGAACTCGCCCGCTGCCATTCGTTGCTCGGACACGTGGAATCGCGCCGGCACTCGTCGCTCGCTGCCGAGCGGGCTTCTTGAGGATCGTGACCAATGTTCGTTGATCGGGTTGTCGTTCACGTCGAAGCGGGCACGGGCGGCTCCGGCTGCACGTCGTTTCGGCGGGAGCATCGTGTGCCGATGGGTGGTCCCGACGGGGGCGACGGCGGCAAAGGCGGGGACATCATCATCCGCGGCGAGGGCAACCTCGCGACCCTCCTCGACTATACCTACCGTGACCGGTGGACTGCCGATCGTGGCGAGCATGGAATGGGGTCCAACAAGTCGGGTCATTCGGGTTCCGATGTCGTCCTGCCCGTGCCACCCGGTACAATTGTGCGCAACGCGGACACCGGGGAGATTGTCGCCGAAGTTCTCGAGGGCGGGCAGGAGCTCATCGTCGCCAAAGGCGGACGTGGCGGGAAGGGAAACAGCTTCTTCGCGACGGCAACCCATCAATCTCCGCGGGAGTGGCAGCCCGGCGAAGAAGGGGAAATTCTCAAGCTCGAGCTCGAGCTCAAGCTGATCGCCGATGTCGGCCTTGTCGGCCAGCCGAATGCTGGGAAATCGACTCTTCTGTCGGTCATTTCTGCAGCGCGTCCCAAAATCGCCGACTATCCATTCACCACGCTGGTGCCGAACCTCGGTGTTGTGCAGATGAGCGATCATCGTACGTTCGTCGTCGCCGACATTCCGGGTATCATCGAAGGCGCTCATGACGGCAAGGGACTCGGTCTCCAGTTTCTTCGCCATATCGAGCGCACCCGGCTTCTCGCTTTCCTCATTCCGATCGATGCGATGGACTGGCAGCAGGAATACGATCAGCTTCGGCATGAAGTCGCCGCGCATTCTGATGAGCTGGCGGCGCGGCCGCACTGTGTTGTCTTCACCAAGATGGATCTGTTCGGCGAGGACTACATTCCGCCTATCGTTGCACCGGATGCGTTCGCACTGTTTGCTATCAGCGCCGCCGGTCGCACGGGTCTGGACGGGCTGAAGTCTGGGTGGTGGACGGAGCTGCTGACGTTGAAGCACGACATCATATCAGAGTCTGCAACATCAATAGCAGAATTGCCTTAGGGCCGTTGTGCTCATGTCGTTTCTCGGCTCCCACGAAACGTTTTGCTAATCGCTCGGCGCGGAGGTGATCGTTATCCGGCGACACTTGACGAGCTCTCGTATCCCCCGGCGTCGCTTTTCATGCTCGGCGATCCGTCACTGCTATCCGGCCGCCTGATCGGCATCGTCGGCACCCGTGATCCCACGCCGTACGGCCTGCGCACAGCGACCTCACTTGCCGCTCGGTTGAGCCGAGCGGGAGTGTGCGTGGTAAGTGGAATGGCGCGCGGAATCGATGCTGCGGCTCACCGCGCTGCACTCAGCGAGCGCGGCAGGACGGTCGCCGTGCTTGGAACTGGAATTGATGTCCCGTATCCCGCCGGTCACCGTGAACTTCACCGGGTGATTGCCGCCGACGGCTTGGTCTTGTCCGAATCGGGCCCCGGTACCAAGGCTCATAAGGGAGCCTTCCCGCGCCGAAACCGGATCATCGCCGCTCTCTGTCCGGTCACAATTGTGGTCGAGGCGGGTTATCGAAGCGGCGCTCTCAATACTGCCTCCCAGGCGCTCGAGTTGGGGCGAACCGTCGCTTCTGTTCCAGGGCCCATCGATTCGCCGCTGAGCGCCGGTACCAACCAGCTGATTCGTGACGGAGCAACCGTCATCGCAACGGTTGACGACGCACTGGCGCTTGCCGGAGTAAGCGCCAGCACGCCGTTGCCGCCGCTTCAGTTATCCGAGATCGACGGGCTCGTGTGGGAATCGCTGTCGTTCGAACCGCTGAGCATCGATCACATTTCCATGCGAACGCGACTGCCGCCACGCGAGTGTCTGACGGCAATCACGTCACTCGAGCTTCAGGGGATGGTCGAGTCGCTGTTGTCCGGGGAGGTCAGGCGGCGCATCGGCGTTTGACGGGCCCGTCGTTGAGAGGCAGGGCGGTGCGCCAGGTATATTGAGACGTGACGCCTCACCTCTATATCCACGTTCCGTTTTGCACGCGACGCTGTGCATACTGCGATTTTTCGATCGCCGTGCGAAAGAATGTTCCGGTGAACGACTATCTCACAGCGCTGGCCGCTGAGCTCGACCGGGTTGTTTCCGATGGCGATCGCTCCACCCTGAGCACTCTCTACTTCGGTGGCGGGACGCCGTCACGACTCGGAGCAGAAGGTGTTGCCGCGATGATCCGTGATGTTCGCGCCCATTTCGACCTTGCCCCGGATGCCGAGGTTACGCTGGAAGCGAATCCTGAGGATGTGACGCCTGAAGCCGTCGCCGCATGGAGTGAGGCCGGCGTCAATCGGCTGTCCGTTGGCGTCCAGAGCTTCGACGACAGCGTCCTCGCGTGGATGCACCGGACACACACTTCCGCCGAGAGCCGTGAAGCGGTGGCAATAGCCCGGAGCGCGGGCATCGACAACGTGTCGGTCGACCTGATTTTTGCATTGCCGGACAGCCTCCACCGGTCGTGGCGGGACGATCTGCAGGCGGCCATCGCGCTCGACCCCGATCACATCTCGCTTTATGGATTGACGGTGGAGAACGGCACGCCGCTTGGGCGCTGGCAAGCTAGCGGAAAAGTGGCGCCCCCGACCGAGGACACTTACGCGGAGCAGTTTCTGCTCGCGCACGAGCTCACGCGAAAGGCCGGGTACGATCACTACGAAGTTTCGAATTTCGGTAGGAAAGGGCGTTACTCTCGACACAATTCCGCGTACTGGAGCGGCGCCAAATATGTGGGAGCCGGCCCGTCCGCGCATTCATTCGACGGCACCAGCCGGAGCTGGAACGTTGCGCCATACGCCGAGTGGAGGTCGAGACTTTCGGCGGGTGAGAGTGTAATCGACGGGGTCGAGACGCTGTCCGCGACCAACAGACAGTCGGAGAGCGTTTACCTCGGGCTCCGAAC
>JBBSFT010000042.1:0-20070 GCA_038254845.1 Gemmatimonadales bacterium
CGCCTCGACGTGCCACTGGCCGAATGCAGCATCGAACGTGCGGCTGTTTTCGCGACTTACAAACGCGGGGAAATCCAGCTGGTCGATGTCCACTTTCACACCCGCCTGCCTGAGCTGTTCCTGCACAAGCACCGCCATTCTCGACCTCGCCTTGCTCGAACCCGGCACTGACAGTGTGAACTCGAGCGGCACTCCTCCGCGCTCGCGAAAACCGTCGCCGTTACCGTCTTTCCAGCCGAGTGAGTCGAGCGTTCGCTTCGCGCTCTCGATTGAATAGGCAACCGGCCGAATCGACGTATCGGTCGTTGGATATGCGCGCACTGTTGGACCGACCGCGACGAATGCGAGCGAATCGTACACGTTGCGGACAATGCTTTCCCGGTCGAGTGCTGCGCTCAGCGCGCGCCGTAACGACTTGTCACCAAAGAGCTCATGCGCCCGCGATGGCCGCTTCGGATCTTTCAGGTTGAACTGAATGAAGTTGTAGTCGAGGCCGGGATCCAGCGTTCGCCTCAATGTCGAGTCCTTCGCGATATTCGCCATGTTCACGGCCGGAATCTGTTCGAGCATATCGGCCTCGCCACCGAGAAGGCGCGTGAGCGCCGTATTGAAATCGGCGGCGATAGTGAGAATGACGCGGTCGAGATGCGCGCGCCCGAGGCGATTGGAAGTGTCTGCGGCAAGCTCGATCGAAGCCGCCGGATCCCACCGCACGAAGCGAAATCGTCCCGAGCCGACCGGCGCGCGCGCGAGCGGCGAGGTGCGGAGCGCCGGACCACTGACATTTCGTAACAGGTGGTCGGGCAGAATCGACATGTTGTAGACAGCATCGAAAAATTGAAGAGGCGATCGTTTGTTGAACCAGAACACGGCAGTCATGCTGTCCGGCGCTGTGAGCGAATCGATGCTTGCGATCGTCACCGCGAACGGAGACGCATTTGCCGAGTCCTTGTAGATGCGGAAAGTGGTGGATACGTCTTTCGCTCTGACGGGAACTCCGTCGTGCCAGCGGGCCGCCGGGTCGATTGCGAACGCGATCGACAGCGAGTCTCTCGACCATGTCCAGCTCTTCGCCAGCACCGGCTTGAATCCGGCGTCCCCGACGGTGTTCAGCGAATCGCCGATTTCCGCCAGGTGCTCGTAGACGAGATCCTCGACGATCTTCGCGGATGTCGTCGAGCTGAGGGGCGGGAGAAGGAGATCGGGATCGCCGCCGACCGACACGACGAGAGTGCCGCCGTCGGGTGAGCCATTGGTGCGCGCGGCGTCACCGGCGCAGGCGACGGGCGCCAATGCGAGAATGAGCGCTGCAGAAATGAGACGCATGCCGCCAAGAAGTTGTGGTCTCATCTTCGCCACGTCCACCAGTCACTCGCGTACTTGTCGAGGTGACGTTCAGTCAATGCGCGCGTTTCGGCTTCGTCGAGCACCGTTGCACTCGCATCTTCGTTCCCGATGACCGACCTGAACAACGCCTCCGCAACTTCGTCCACACCCGGAGACCGGCCGAGCGCACGAGTCAGCGTCGCCGCCCGAACGACGTCAGTCGCCGGGGGGGTAATGGATATTGACGCGATCAGTGCCTGGTCGTCTCCGACGAGAATCGACCCATGCTGGAGCAGCGCTTCATCTTCGCGAACCTGCGCACTGCCGACGAGCTTCTGCCCCTCCCACACGAGCTCGCCCGGGGAGGGTTCGGCGAAACAGGGGGTGTCGCCCGGCTTCGTCGCGGGGCCGGCCGTATCCGCCTCTCGCGCCACGACACCCATCGATCCGAGGGCGTCGATCAACAGCGCGTTGATCCGGCGATAAGATGCCCCGAGCGAATCGCCGGAGCTCAGCGGAGCGGTGACGCTATACGTGACTTCGCGGTGATGCAGCAACGCGCGACCTCCGGTTGGACGGCGAACCACGTCCATGTTGCCGCGCTCGATCGCATCGAGATCGTACACGTTGCGCGCACTCTGATTGCGGCCGAGTGACAATGTCGGACGCTCCCATGAGTAGACGGATAGCACTGCTTCACCCGTCTGTCGCGCGCGATCCATCAGTCCTTCGTCACGCGCCATGTTGATGCACCCTGATCGCGCTGGAGCGAGCATCAGGCGCCACTTCATGAAACTGCTCGGGTGAGTCGTGGCATGTTAAATTGATCAGTTATGGCTACGACTATGAAGCAAGTCGACACAGCCCCCGCGCCGGCGGAATCATTCGTTCCGCGTCACATCGGGCCGGGTGCTGAAGATATAGAGAAGATGGTGTCTGCGATCGGATTCGGCTCGCTCGATGAGCTGATCGATTCAACAATTCCCGAGAAGATTCGCTATCGCAAACCGCTGGCGCTGCCGGCTGGTCGTGCCGAGCACGAGGTCCTGGCCGACTTCCGCGCGTTTGCCGCTGCAAATCGCGTGTTCAGGTCGTTCATTGGTATGGGCTATTCAGATTGCGTGACACCGCCGGTGATCCAGCGCAACATTCTCGAGAATCCGGCATGGTATACCGCGTATACGCCGTATCAGGCAGAGATCGCGCAGGGGCGTCTCGAGGCACTGCTCAATTTCCAGACGATGGTGATCGACCTCACGGCGATGGAGATCGCGAACGCATCGCTGCTCGACGAAGCGACGGCTGCTGCCGAAGCGATGACCATGAGCTACGGCATTCGGGGCAAGCCGGGCAGGGAAGTCTTCATCGTCTCGGACTCCTGTCATCCACAAACGATCGACGTCGTGAGAACTCGGGCAGCGGTGCGCGGCATCGAGGTCCGAGTCGTCGATTGCAACACCGCCGAAATCGGTGCCGACGTGTTCGGCGTGCTGCTCCAATATCCGACCACATACGGTGAGGTCGCGGACTATCGCGAGCTGTGCGAGCGGACACATGGGGCCGGCGCTCTCGTCACGGTCGCCGCCGATCTCATGAGCCTCGTTCTCCTCACGCCGCCGGGCGAATGGGGCGCCGACATTGTCGTCGGCAACACACAGCGTATGGGTGTTCCCCTCGGCTACGGTGGTCCGCACGCGGCGTTCTTCGCAACGAAGGACGAATTCAAGCGCCAGATTCCGGGAAGAATCATTGGCGTGTCGCGCGATGCCGACGGGATGCCGGCGTTGCGCATGGCCCTTCAAACACGCGAGCAACACATCCGCCGCGAGAAAGCGACGAGCAATGTCTGCACCGCGCAGGTGTTGCTCGCCGTCGTCGCCAGCATGTACGCAGTCTATCACGGTCCAACGGGACTTCGGCGAATCGCGTCGCGCATTCACCAATACGCAACCGTTCTGGCGGAAGGTCTCAAGTCTCTCGGCGTCGATCTCGCACACGACGAATATTTCGACACGATCCGGGTCGAGCTCGGGACACGAGAAACCAGCGCCGTCCTCGCAAGCGCGGTGACGAAGGGAATCAATCTTCGGCCCGCCGGAGACCACTCCGTGTGCATCGCGCTCGACGAGACGGTGACTGAAGATGATCTCGCCAACCTGTTCGAGATTTTTGGCGGTGGTCGCGATTCGATTCCGGCTGCTCTCTCAGGCGGCGCTGATTCACGCTACGATGAACGGTTCAAGCGGACGACGCCGTTCATGGAGCATGAGGTGTTCAACACTCATCGCTCGGAGACGGAGCTGCTGCGATACATGCACACGCTCGAGACGCGCGATCTGTCGCTCGTGCACTCGATGATTCCCCTCGGTTCGTGCACGATGAAGCTGAACGCGACCGCCGAGATGATGCCGGTGACATGGCCGGGCTTCGGGAAGATCCATCCATTTGCCCCGGTCGATCAGACAGACGGTTACCAGCGGCTGTTCGCCGAGCTCGAGAGCGCACTCGCCGAGATCACCGGGTTCGCGGCTGTCTCACTCCAGCCGAATGCGGGCTCGCAGGGCGAGTACGCGGGGTTGCTGGCGATTCACGGATATCACGCCTCGCGCGGCGATAGCCATCGCGACGTCTGTCTGACGCCGCAGTCTGCGCACGGGACAAACCCGGCGAGCGCGGTGATGGCCGGAATGAAAGTGGTTGTCGTGAAGACCGATGAGCGCGGGAACATCGACATCGCTGACCTCAAGGCAAAGGCCGAAGCGCATCAGGCAGACTTGTCCGCGCTGATGGTGACGTATCCGTCGACACACGGCGTGTTCGAGGAAGGAATCGCCGAGATCTGCCGAATCGTTCACGACAATGGCGGTCAGGTGTACATGGATGGCGCCAATATGAACGCGATGGTCGGCCTGTGCCGGCCGGCCGACATCGGCGCGGACGTGTGTCATCTCAATCTCCACAAGACCTTCTGTATTCCGCACGGTGGCGGCGGCCCGGGAATGGGTCCGATTGGGGTCGCGTCGCATCTCGTGCCGTTCCTTCCGGGTCATCCAGTCATTCCTCAGGCCGGTCGCGACAAAGTAGGCGCGGTCTCGGCCGCTCCGTGGGGCAGCTCGAGCATTCTCCCCATATCGCACGCCTATATCAGGCTGATGGGCGGCGACGGGCTTACGCAGGCGACCAAGGTCGCGATCCTCAACGCGAACTACATCGCGCGACGTCTCGAGCCGCATTTCCCGGTGCTGTACAAGGGATCGCACGGCACAATCGCGCACGAGTGCATCGTCGATACGCGCGTCGTGAAGGGATCCAGTGGTGTCGAGGTCGAGGATATCGCCAAGCGTCTCATGGACTATGGGTTCCATGCTCCTACGGTGTCGTTTCCGGTCGCTGGAACATTGATGATCGAGCCAACGGAGAGCGAGTCACTCCCCGAGCTCGACCGGTTTTGCGACGCGATGATCTCGATCAGGGAAGAGATCACCGAGATCGAGAGCGGTGTCGCCGATCGCGCGGACAATGTGCTCAAGAACGCGCCGCACACTCTCGGACGGGTGACTGCTGACGAGTGGCAGCATTCCTATACCCGGGAAAAGGCGGCGTTTCCGGCTCGGTGGAGTCGCGACTCGAAGTTCTGGCCGGCGGTTGCGCGGGTCGAAAGCGCGTACGGCGATCGCAACCTGGTTTGCTCGTGTCCGCCGACTGACGAGTATGCCGAGGCAGTGAGCGAGACCGACTGATTTGGTGAACGGTTATTGTCTGGCGCAACTTTAGTCGTGTCAGTACCTTAGCGCGTCCGCGGGACGCGGGCTTCACCGCGTTCCATTCGCCACATTGCTGCTCCTGGAGCCGGTATGAACAAGGCGGAAATGCTGGAGGCGCTGACGCGCCAGACGAAGCTACGGCCGAGCTACGTGAAGAAAGTCGTTGATGCGATCTTTGATCCGCGCGGCGGCGTGATATCCAAGCAGATCAAACGCGGAGGCAAGGTGACGATCGCCGGGTTCGGGACCTTCGACCGACGGGCTCACAAGGCGAGAGAAGTGAACAGTGTGTTCACTGGCCGGACCGTGAAGGTGAAGGCGCGGAAGATTCCCGGATTCCGCGCCGGCGTCAGCCTCAAGGAAGCGATGAAATAGGTCGGCGCGCTAGCCGATTTGCGTCCCGTATGCGGCGGCGTCCATCAACCCGTCGGTTTCCGCGGCGTTATCCGGCTTGAGCCGGATCATCCATCCGTCGTTGTAGGGATCACTGTTCACCAGCGCCGGCTCCTGGTCGAGACGCGAGTTGGTCTCGACCACTTCCCCGGCGATCGGCGAAAAGAGCTCGGACACCGCCTTCACCGCCTCGATCGTTCCGAATACGTCATGCGTGCCGAGTTTCGTGCCGACTTTCGGAAGCTCGACGTAGACAACGTCCCCGAGCTCGCCCTGCGCGTAATCGGTAATGCCGACTTCCGTCAGGCCGTCGGCCGTTGTGCGCACGTACTCGTGCTCGGCGGTGTAAAGCAGGTCGTCAGGAATATTTGCCACTACCACCTCGCGATTGGTGAAGCTCCGCGGTGCCCGCGGAGGAAAGTCCGGGAATTATAATCAGGGTGCGGTGGCAGTATCGAGCGACGAGACTTCGTCGTTGACGATTTCTTCCCACACCCGGTTGACCTCATTCTTCAGCTCGTCGAGAGTTCCGGAATTTTCGATGACGTAATCGGCTCTCGCTCGCATCAAGTCGGAGGGCATCTGTGAGGCGATCATCTTCATCGCCTCCGCTTCGTCGATGCCGCGGTCGCGAACGATGCGGTCCAGTCTCACGGATCGAGGTGCGTCAACGAGCACGATCGAATCGAAATCGTCTGCCAGATGGCGCTCGAACAGTAACGGGATGACGGAGACGACGAGTCGTTCGCCGCGCGACTTCGCCGCTGCGAGCTCTTCGGCGCGTCGCCTCTTCACATCGGGATGCACGATCTGGTTGAGGGCGTCGAGGTCAGACTGGTTGTCGAAGACGACATGGCGCAAGGCGGCGCGATCGAGATCGCCCGTGTCGTCAAGGACACTGTCGCCCCATCGAGCGACAATCGCGTCGAGTGCGGGACTGCCCTTCATCACTGCCTGGCGTGCGAGGACGTCGGCGTCGATAATCGTGGCGCCGCGCTCAGCAAGCAGGTCGGAGACGACCGACTTTCCGCTTGCAATGTTTCCGGTGAGTCCGATGTGTCGCATGGATTGGGGAAGAAGTAGTATTAACCTATTGCCGTTTTCATGCTTGTACACAACAAACATGCCGCGCAAACTGAACCGGACGTTTATGCCTGGCTGGCGCTCGCCGGATGCATTCGGGGAAGCCATGACGGCGAGGCGTTCTAGAGCAGGGAAGCCTGCGCCGCGTCTTTGCGGGGAACCGAAAAGCACATCCGGCATCTCGCCTCGTACGACTCCGTTCCGCCAACCATTATCGTCGGTGAGTCATACGGTGCCGGTTGTCCGCCGATCAACCGCTGGTTGCGGCTGGCCGGGCCGCCACACAGAACACAGATCGCGTGCAGCTTGTCCACGACTTCGGCAATCGCCATAAGCGCCGGCATTGGGCCAAACGGCTCCCCGCGAAAATCGGTATCGGTGCCCGCCACGATCACCCGACGTCCGCGACCAGCGAGCGATGTCACGAGCGAGATCACCGCGCTGTCGAGGAACTGCGCCTCATCGATCGCCACCACCTGGGCCATCGGGTCGATCTGCTGGCCGATCTGCGCGGCGGAGTCTGCCGGGATCGCTTCGACGGTACGGCCATCGTGACTCGAAATGCTGTAGATGCCCGTATAGCGCGCGTCGAGATGCGACTTGAAGACCTGGATTCGCTTGCGGGCGATGATAGAGCGTCTCACGCGCCTGATCAGCTCCTCGCTCTTGCCGCTGAACATCACGCCGGAGATGACCTCGATCCATCCACCGGTCTGGTGAAACGATTGGCTCATGGACGATCGCGCCGGGGCCTGTCGTCGAACTTGCGAGGCGGGCGTGAATCTCCTCCACGCGGGCGATCTCGGCCAGGACGCGCTCCCCGGTCCCCCCGATCGCGGTCGCCGCGTGGCGCCCCGCGGTCGAAAGCAGGACGCGCCTCGCGCGGACTCGGCTGTTGCGGACGCATCTCGACGACGGTCGATTGTCTCAGCGCCCGCTCGCGCTCGAGCAACTTTAAGGCGGCGGCGGCGATCTCGATTCCATCGTAACGCTCGAGCAGCGGTTCGAGTGCGAGAAGCTCACGGGTTGGAACGCCGGCGTCGAGCGCGCTCGCCAGCTCGCGGCGCATCGCGACATCCTTGTCACGAGCAGCGTTGCCCGGAGCAGTCAGCGCGAACGGTTTGACGACGCCACCCGACACGCGGCGAAGCTCGTCGAGCTCACGCGGCTCGGCCATCACGATAATCGTCACCGCGCCGGCATCCGTCGCCGCTGACAATTCCTTTCGCGATTCCGGCGGATCGAAGAAAATCACCGCGTGCGTCGATGGCACGATCTCGCCTCGCGTTACCCGCAGCGATGTGGCGTCGGGACCATAGCCAAGCAACTTCACGGTGTACGACGCGATCGCCTCTGCGTCGTCGTCACAGACGACAATCGCGGCAGACGGCGGGTCGAGGTCGTCCAGCAGGCGGCGCAGGGCCGTTGCCCGCGAAGTGGGAGACACGGTGACGTACTGGACCGCGACCGGCGGAGTCTCAGCATCTTCCGGTGGAAGATCTCTATGCGCGCGTCTCAGATACCGCTCAGCGAACGCGTTGACGCGGCCCTCGGATCTGCTCGTCACTACCACCCGGGCCGAGTCTTTCGACACTTCTCCCATGATTGCTTCGAGGGCTTCGATCTCGTCTGAATCGCCGGAGAGGATCTCGTCGGCCCAGGCAAGCACGAGAGTCTTGACGCCATCGAGCTTGAGCTGGCTGCTGCGGACAAGGTCGCGAATATCCCCTGGAGCGCCGGCAATCGCGAGAACGGGGCGGCCAGCCATCACTCGCCCAGTGCGCCGCGCAGTCGTCACCGGCAGCAGCTCGATACTGGCAGGCCCCGACATCCGTAGCACGGCTTCGGCGAGAGCGATCGCCGTTTCTGCATCTCGCGTGATGACAACGAGTTGCGTTGTACCAGCGGTGGGGTCGAGCCGCTCGAGCGGGCCGGTCAGAAAGCGTGGCACCGAGGACATCGACCGCGGCAGCGTGTGGACGACGTTCTGGCTGCGTCCTGAGCCGCGTTCTTCTTTCTCTTCGGGTTCCACTTGAGCGAGCTCCTGGCGGCGACATTGGCGCAGGTAGAGCAGCGCCGATACTGTTATTATCCGTTGTCGGCGACTGGTGCCGCCACGACGAAAAATAGCATCATCGGACCGGCATCGCCCGCGGTTGACGCAGCTCCTGCCGAACCCTTCTCTCAATTCAGATGATCACCGCCATCGTCCTGATAAAAGCCGAGCCGAAGTCGATTCCGCAATGTGCCACGAGGCTCGCGGGAATCGACGGAGTCTCAACGGTGTATTCGGTTTCCGGCGAATGGGATCTCGTCGCGCTCGTCGAAGTCACCGATTACGAAGGTGTAGCGCGCGTTGTCACCGAGAATATCTCGACCGTTCCCGGATTGCTCGGCACGCAGACCCTGACCGCATTTCGTGCATATTCGAAGAAGGACCTGGAGCAGGCGTGGGACATTGGGCTGGAGTGATCGCATCAACCGAAAACGCTGACGGAATCTGGCCCGGCTCGGCGCACGAAGCGCGACGCTTCATTCTCGACCGGCTGCCCGGTAGTGCGCCGGTAGACGGCATCTCTGCCGAAGCAGACCGCTACGCTCGCGCTGAGGAGCCAGCGGTTCTCGCTGACCTGGATCTTATCGAGGGCGCCACGTTTTCCGCGATCCCGGTGGTCTGCCCAGGCGACCCGCGACCGGAAAGCCGCTTTGCCGCCTTTCTCGACGGTACCCAGCAGATCGGCATCGTCAACCAGATCGAGGGCGTGCCGATCGTGTGGGCTACGGTCGCCGCGGCCATTAGGGTGCGAGTCAATCGGCGCATGGTAGCGTGGACCGCGCGAACCCCGGCCGTCGCCAAACGGTTTTATGTCCCGTTCCGATACGTTGACACGCTCGGTGACCTGAGAGCGGACCCTCGTATCGTTGACACCGGAAATGAAACTGATCGCGGAACGATCCCGTCACGGCATCCCGCAGCTCTCATGGAAGCGGCGCTTCAGCGGGTGCAGCACGATCGCGAGCGGCTCGAGCAAGAGCTGGCCGAAGCATGGTGCGCGGCCGATGACCGAATGCTTTACGTCGATGGCGGGATCGGCACCAGCGCCATCGCGTCGCAGGCCGACAATGTGGTCGGGGTGATCAAGACTCATCGCAAGCTGTATGCGGCTGGCGCCGCATTTCGCGTTCTCGTCCACCTTCGGGCGGGAGAGAGATCGTCCGTGTTTCGCGTTTCATCAAGGAATCGCTTTCCTGTCGCGAGCTGGTACGTGAGGGTTCGTGACGCGACGGGCCACGACAGTCTCTTCGGTCTGGTGCGAATCGAAGCATCGGAAACTGCGGATATCGCATCGCGGGCCGACGAGATTTCACGCTGGATCATTGCGGAAGGTGCACCGCTGGCTCTGCCCGATTCGCGTTGGGACAAGATGGCCTACGGCATTCGCGACACCGAAGAATTTCTGAGGGCGATCTCGTGACCGAGGCCCTCGGACGCGTCGTTGCCACCGAGCGCAAGCCGAATACTCCGCAGGAGTTTCATTTCTGGACGTCGCTCGACTGTCCTGTTGGTATCGGCACGATCGTGCGCGTTGACGGCGCGCATCCGGTTGACGGACAGATTCCCCATATCTACGGCGTCGTGGTGGAGGGCTTCAGTTATACCGACCTTCAGACCCCGATGCACGATGTGCTGAGTCATGAGGGCCGGCCGGCCAACGCGGGCTTCGCCGTTACCGAACGCGCCGAGATCCGGCTCTACACTGCTGCCGTGCTGCGGCAGATTCCGGAGGAGCCGCTCCAACCGGTTCCGATGGGTGAAGTCTTTCTTGCCGAAGAGGCCGATGTCGAGACCGCCCTCAGGATGGACGCCTACTTGAAGGAAGGCGCCAATACGGGCATCCCGGTCGGCGTGTATCGCGCCGGAGCCACTGATTCCGTCATCTACCTCGATGCGGACTTCCTGCTCGGCCCGGAGGCGGCGCATCTGAACATCTCCGGCATGTCGGGGCTCGCCACAAAGACCAGCGCCGTCGAGTGGCTGCTCGCGTCGGTATTCGCTCATTTCCCGGAGAGCAAGGGCTCGGTTGCCGCAGTCTGCTTCAACGTGAAAGGCCCCGACCTCTGTTTTCTCGATCAGCCGGGGAAGATCGAGGATCGGGACCGCGAGCTCTATGAAAAGATGGGAGTCAAGCCCGGTCCGTTCGAGAACGTTCAGTATTTTGCGCCGTATACCGCGAAAGGCTTCGGGCTCAACACGCTTCGCTCGAACGAAGAGCTCGCGTACAATGTGACGCCCCTGACGTGGGGGCTTCGCGAAGTCCTCCAGTATGCCGAAGTCCTGCTGAACAAGGACGACATCGACGCGAAGGCAGACGCCCTCATCGATTTCATCACCGAGCGTGTCGTTGACCGTCGCTTCGATCAGGATCCGTGTCTGTCGCGCGAGCACACCGTTCAGTCATTCGGTGATCTCGAGAACTGGTTTCGCGATCTGCTTCGCGGAATGGAAGCGAAGAATGCCGAATCATGGCGCACCCATCACATTGCGACGATCCGCAAGGTGAGAAACCGCCTCTCCAACATCTCGACGCGCTGCGCCGGTCTCGTCACGGATACGGGTGATGTCAGCGACCTTCCATTCGGGAGCTTCGAGGACCGCGCGGTGTATGTAGTCGATGTTGCTACGCTCGAGGAAGATGCGCAAGATCTCATCTTCGCGCGTATCGTGTCGAAGCTGCGAGAGCACCTCGAGCGCCGAGACCTCGGAGTGAAGCATCTCGTGGTGTTCGTGGACGAGCTCAACAAGTACGCGCCGAACGACGGGCAGGAGACGTATGTCCGGAAAATGCTTCTCGACATCGCCGAGCGTGGCCGGTATCTCGGCCTTGTGTTGTTCAGTGCTCAGCAATTTCGGTCGCAGGTTCACCGTCGTGTCGTCGGTAATTCGGGCACGGCGCTCTACGGGAGAATGGATGGAGACGAGCTGGCAACTCCCGGCTACTCGGTGCTGAGTCCGGCAACGCGCACCAGGCTCGCTACGCTTGAAAAAGGGCAGTTGATGGTTCGTCATCCGCATTTCACACAACCGATCTTCGTCAGGTTTCCGAGACCCGCTGTGATGCAGGGACGCGATGGTGCCGAGCGTTTCCCTCAGGCAACCGATGTCACTCTCGAGCACGCTCTCTATCGCTCGCTTCGCGTCATTGATCCCACTGTCTCGATGGGGTGGATCAACACTCTTGTTGCGCTCTACGACGAGACTGAGCTGATCGCCTCGCGAAATGCGGCACGGGTCGCGAAACCGGCGAGCGTAAAGGCGTTTTTCGAGGGCATGCTGAAAAAAAGAATCCCGTCGCAACGGGCATTCGATGGTGGTCTGGTGCCGCGCGAGCCGGTCTCGGCGCGATCGCTTCCCGACGACGATCCCTATGGCCCGTAAAGCGCTCTCGGTGCTGGCGGTCGTCGCTTCGATTGCATTATCTCGCGAGCTTGCCGCGCAGCCGCTGCTCCTTCAAATCAGCCCGCATGCCGGCGACACCCTGAACGTGCGAATGAACCAGAAGGTGGAAATGACCGGGATGCCCCCTGGCTGCGTCGCCCACAGCGCTCGGCCGCGAGCCAGGGCGAAGCTGCCCGACCAGACGCGCACGTGCGAAGCAGCTACTCGACAGATGACGACGGTCATGGAGGTATTCAGCCGTGCAATCGTTCGGGGGAGTCAACATGAAAGCGCGCTCGTCACGGCCGTCACCGATTCGATTCGCACGTCGGTCTCGAGCGACGGGAGGCCTGGCGCTCCAGTGCGCGCCAAGGCGCCGAGCGATGAGATCGACATGCGGGTCGCGAAAGACGGCAGGGCCGAAGTGATCGATGCAAAGGCGAGTGATGAGCTGCGCGCCGTATTCGGGCAGATGCCGGCCGTGCTCTCGCAGAATCCCGTGTCTCCGGGTGACACGTGGACGCGCGAGATGAGAATTCCGACTCCGGCCGAGACCGGGTCCACCGGCCTTGTAAGTGCGACATTTCAGCTTGACTCGCTCGGTCACAACGGCGACATCGCCTATATCTCGATGAAGGGAAAACTTTCGCATGACCGTAGCGATGGGAATGCGTCGGAATTCTCTGGCTGGCTCACTGGAACGATGCAGCTCGACAGGCGGCTGGGCTGGCTCACCGATACGCGAGCCACGATCGATGCGACGTCGAGCGTGAAGTCACCCACCGGCGGCGAACCGATGATCGTGCACACCCGCGTCACCCAGCAGCTCAAGGCCTTTCGATCGCGATGAAGCTCGTCCATGTGTCGGACCTCCATCTCGGGTACCGCCAGTATCACCGGGTGACTGCCGGTGGTCTTAACCAGCGCGAGTACGATGTGGCGATGGCGTTTCGGAAAGCGATCGACCAGATAATCCAGCTTAGTCCGGACGTCGTGGTGATCGGCGGCGACGTATTCCACAGCGTGCGCCCGACGACGCCGGCGATTCTTCTCGCGTACAGGCAGTTCGCTCGCCTGCGCGACATGCTGCCGGACGCAACGGTCGTGATGGTCGCGGGCAACCACGACACTCCGCGGACGACCGAGACGGGTCACATCATCCGGTTGTTCAGCACGCTCGGGATCACGGTCGTCGACACCGCACCGAAGCGGTTGTCATTTCGCGATGGAGACCTCTCGATCCTCGCCGTGCCGAGCGGGATTCGGCCGCGGCCGGCGTTCGATCCGGATCCGTCGGCTCGATACAATATTCTTCTCATCCACGACGCGGTCGAAGGGGTCGTGAAACGATTCGGTCCGCTCGGCGAATCAGACTACGGTGATCTGAAGGTTGATGAGCTGAATGCAGCCCGCTGGAATTATGTCGCACTCGGCCATTACCACGTGTATCACCAGCTCGCCGACAACGCGTTCTATTCGGGGTCGATCGAGTACACGAGCACGAACGTGTGGGGTGAGGTTGACGACGAGAAGGCGACGCGGGTGAAGGGTAAGCAGGTCAAGGGCAAAGGGTTCATCGAACACGACCTCGACACCGGCAGCCATCAATTTCACGGGATCATGCCTGCCCGGCGCGTTGTCGATCTGCAAGCGATTCAGGGGGCGAGTCTCTCCTCGTCCGAGCTCAGCGACTCGATCGCGTTTGCCGTCGAGTCTGCCCCGGAGGGAATCGAGAACAAAATCGTGAGATTGGTCGTGCGCGACGTGCCCCGGCACGTGTTGCGTGACATCGATCACCGCCGGATTCGTGAGTACAAGCGAAGCGCGCTTCACTTTCTTCTCGATGTCAGACGACCCCAGCCGGTTCGCATCGAAGCCAGCGGAGCACCGGGACGGCGCGCCTCTCTCATCGAGACTGTAAAAACCATGCTCGAGACGCGCGAGATGACGCCGGGCATCGATCGGCAATCAGTTGTCGATCTGGGACTGCACTATCTGCTCGAAGCCGATCGGCTCGCACCGGCGCTGTCGGGAGACGACGCGTGAAGCTGCTCGCGCTCAGAATGTCCAACTTCCGCCAGCACGTCGAGACGGAAATTGTGTTCGAGCCGGGAATCACCGGTATCATCGGCCCGAATGGAGCCGGCAAGACGACGATCCTCGAGGCGATTGCGTTCGCGCTCTACGCCTACGGCCGATCGACCCGCGAACAGATGCTGTCACTCGCGGCAACAGGCCGACAACAGATTCGCGTTGAGCTCGAGTTCGAGCTTGGCCGGCATCGCTATCGGATCGTGCGTGGTCGCACAACGGCACAGCTCTTCGTTGACGGCGATGCCGAGCCGATAGCCGACTCGTCGGGCGCCGTGACCGAGAGGCTTCAACGACTCCTCGGCATGTCGCGCGAGGAATTCTTCCGGACGTATTTCACGAGCCAGAAAGAGCTAGCGCTGATGGCCTCCATGGCCGCCTCCGATCGCGGACGTTTTCTCTCGAAAGTCCTCGGCTACGAGAAGTTGCGTCTGGCGCAGGACATCATTGGAGATCGTCGGCGAACACTGACAGCCGAGATTGCGGGTTTGCGCGCCGGTATGCCCGACCCTGAGTCGGTGGAGCGAGGGGTCTCGGACGCACGAGAGCGCGTCGAGCACGCAAGCTCGCTCTCGCAGAGCGCCGATCACCGGCTTGCGCTCGCTGACGGCACGTTGCGCATGATCGCGCCAAAGTGGGCGCTTGCGCAGAGCCACCGCGACAAGGCGCAGTCGATTCTCGCCGACATCGGCGCCAATGAGCGCGAGGAGCTTTCGCTGCGCCGGAACGTCGAACGCGTTTCCGCCGAGCTGGCGAAGGTGGCGACGGCGCGTGCCGACTTCGCGAAGCTCCAACGCGCCCTCGAGCCGATTGGGGAGCTTCGCGACGAGCTGAACATTCTCGATGAGTTGTACCGCGAGGAAGGACGGCGAAAGACTCTCGTGGAAGGAGAGAATTCGCTCCGCGAGGAGCTCGACCGGCAGCGCGCACGCCATTCGGTCATCGAGAAAGCGCCAGCTCAGGAAGAGGAGGTAACACTCGAGCTCGAGAAGAAACGAGAGGAGCTCGAAGACGCGCAGGGCGAGCTGGAAGCGCGACGCACTGAATGGGTGCGCGACCGTCAGGACGCGGACACAAAACTGCGCGATATGCGCAAACAGTACCAGGAGCTTCAGGATCAACGCGACCGTGTCATCTCTCTTGGCGCTGACGGCGCATGCCCCACGTGCAGCCGCAGCCTCGGCGAGAATCTCCAGACGGTCGTCGATCATCTAACCGAAACCGCAGAAACGCTGCGGGTTGATGGCGCGTACTACCGGAACCGTTTCGAACAACTGTCCGACATGCCGGCCAATGTTCGCGATCTCGACGAGAAGCGTCGCGCACTCACCGCCGAGACGGCCGCGCTCGAACGAAATCTCGCCCGGGTGCAGCTCGCGGTGCAGGAGCTTAGCGGCCTGCTGCGCGAGATCACCGCGAAGGAGCGTCGACTCGAGCAGATGCGGCGTGACATCGGTGTGATTGCGCGAGGGTTCGACGCGGCCCGATATGATTTTGTGAAAACGGAGATTGCGCGACTCGCGCCGCTGGAGGGGAACTCGGCCCGGTTGAGCGCGCTCATCGAACGCGAGCCACAACTCCTGAAGGAGAAGCTCGACTATTCAGCATCGCTGTCGTCGATTGAACAGCTCCTTGGAACACTGCGGGTTCGCCACAAGCAGATGTCGTTCGCCGCGGCAGACTACGACCGCCTCAAGGCTGACTACGATCGGTGCTTTGCCGATGCGCGGACCGCGGAACTCGATGCGAACACGGCAAGCGGCAACCTGCGGAACGCACGCGAAGCGCTGGCCAAGGCACTCGCGGCGAGCGAGCAGTCGCGGCTCGTCCAGGCAACTGTCGCCGAGCGTGAAAAAGAGCGGCGCCTTCACGAGGAGCTCGACCGCGCCTTCAACGACATGCGCGCGACGCTCAACGCCACGCTGCGGCCCGAGTTGTCCGAGCTCGCGACAACCTTCCTTCGCGAGTTGGTGGATTCGCGAACTGCCGAGATCGAGCTCGACGAGAAGTACAACATCGCGGTTCTCGAAGATGGCATCGCGAAGCCCGTGTTGTCGGGCGGCGAAGAAGATCTTGCGAACCTCGTGCTTCGTCTTGCGGTCTCGCAGATGATCGCCGAGCGGTCTGGGCAGGCGTTCTCACTGCTGGTGCTCGACGAGGTGTTTGGATCGCTCGACGAGACTCGCCGGTTCAATGTTCTCGAGCTTCTGCGAGCACTCGGCGACAGGTTCGAGCAGGTGATCCTGATCACGCACATTGAATCGGTACGCGATGGTCTCGACCAGGTGATTCTCGTTCGGTACGATGCGTCGCTGGCTGCGTCGGTTGTCGAGCAGAGCATGGGTGACGGCACTGCAACTTCCGCCGATCGCGACGCCAGTGAAGAGCTCGAGATCGCGGGCGTGGGCTGATGGCGGTCGCGCGCACGTGGCGGCAGCCGAGGCCGCCGACCGGGCCGCATCAAATCCGCGACGCAGATATTCCGAGGCTCAACGATGTCTTCAGCGAGGCATTCACCGATCGCTACCGGCGTGACGGGCTTGCCGGGGTGCGCGTCCCGAATCTCAATCCGGCAGTGTGGCGGTTCGCGATTGCCGACGCCGGCGCGGGGGCAATGTTGTGGCGCGACGAGCGTGGAGCGGTCGTTGCGTTCAATGTTGCGCATCTCTCGGGAACGGAAGCGTGGATGGGACCGCTTGCCGTCCATCCGGATTATCAGGGACACGGCCTCGGCAAGGCGATGGTCGGCGCCGGCATCGAGTATCTGAAGAACGGTGGGGCCCGCGTAATCGGACTCGAGACGATGCCGCGCACGATGGATAACATCGGCTTCTATTCGTCGCTCGGGATGTCACCGGGGCATCTGACGCTGACAGTCACGATCGATGGCGAATTCTCCGCGCCGTTGCCGATGGGTCGAACAGCCGTGCGGCTTGGGGGACTTGAGCCCGACGAGATCGACAGCGCCGTGAATGACTGTGACGCGTTAACGCGCTCGCTGCTTCCGGGGTATGATTTTTCGCGAGAGATCAGGCTGACTGAAGAGCTCGCGCTCGGCGACACGATGATGACATTCGCGGGTGGGGAGTTAACAGGATTCGCCGTGTGTCACTCCGTGCCGCTCGTCGAGGGCAGAGTGCGCGAGGAGCTGCGAGTACTGAAGCTGGTCGCCGAGAGTGATGATGCATTTGACGAGCTCATCACTGTTCTGTCAGACCACGCACGACGAAGCGGAACGCGGCGGCTGGCGATCCGAATGCAGAGCGCCGCGAGCAACAGCTACCGGCGGGTGATCCGCCGGGGGGGAAAGGTACGCTGGTCCGACCTGCGAATGACTCTCGATGGGTTTGCGGAAATTCGGCCGGAGCGCGGGATAGTTCTGTCCAACTGGGAGATCTGAGCGACTACCTGAACAGCGACTTGAACGCCGATTTCGCGGTGATGTCTTTCAGATACAGAAGCTCCTCAGGAGCAAACGGTGTCGGCTGGATGCCAAGCGTGTCAGTAAGGTCGTTGTGCGGGATGACGTTGTCGATCGCGAGCAGATCGAGCAGGCTGGTAGTGACTGGTGGGTGAGGAAGAAGGTGTCCGGCCATGGAAATCAGCGGACGCAATGCGGCAACCGGAACTCCAACAAGCACTCGCGACACATTCATGGCGACGAGAATTCTCTCCGTCATCTGCCGAAGTGTGAGCGGAGTCGGCCCGCCCAGTGAATATGTCTTGCCAATGCTCGCGTCGTCCTCGAGAACGCGGACGACAGCCCGCGCTACATCACCGACGGCAACAGGTTGAAACCGCGCGACTCCGCCGCCGGGTAGAGGGAAGATGACCGGAGACAGCCGAACAAGCCGCGCAAGAACATTGATGAACTCGTCTTCCGGCCCGAAAATCACTGATGGGCGAAGGACTGTCCAGTCGAGAGACGTTGATGTAACCGCGTCCTGGGCGACGCCTTTGCTGCGCAGAAACGCATAGGGCGAACTGCTGTCGGAGCCGTTCTGTGACATGTACACAAACCGCGCGATGGACTCTGCTCTCGCGGCGTCGAGAAGCGTCTGGGTTGCCCCGGCATTCGTATTAGTGTAGGTGTCGCCTTTTTCTTCGATGGCGACAGCGGCGAGGTGGACGATCGACCTGGCACCTCTCAATGCAGTGCGAACCGAGTCGGAGTTTCGGATATCGGCGACCCGAATCTCGATTGGCAGGTGACCGAGCCTTGCGGTGGCTTTCTTCAAATCGCGGACGATCGCCCGAATCTTCCAGCCGCCGGTTGCAAGCTCGGTGCAGACGTGCGTGCCGACGAGGCCAGCGGCGCCCGTGACGACAACCATCTTTCCGCGCAGGCGCGAGGATGGCTCGAGTTGTTCCGCGACTAGCGCCGACGGCGACTCGTCGGACGTGATTTTATAGTCGCCGATCGCGTCAGCCATTCAGCGAGCCGTGGCGTGTCAGGAATTGGGCCCGCTGCGACCGTTGCGCTTCGTCCCGCGGGCTACAATGCGCCAGAACAGGATGAAGAAACCAATGGTTAGCAGCAGGTGTACGTAACCAGGCGCTTCGGTGGTGAATGTCACGACCGCCCAGGTGATGAGCATGATGACCGCTGCAATGATTCCCAGATCCATGTTGATTTCGTTGACGGTAAGTTGACTGTCTCGTAAATTATAGCCGGTCCAGGGACATTAAGTTGTGTTCCTGTGGGACGAAGAGATTCACTTTTTGAGCCGATAAGTCCTCCGAGAGGGTCCGATAGGTCGTGCTGATGTCATGCCCCAGTGCGGGGAAGGCAGAAGGCTGCGGTGAGGGCCTCAAAAATTCGACAGGGCTTCAAAAACCCTCTTCGTTCCAGAAGTTTTCCGCTCCGCCGTTGCCGTTCGGCAACGGCGGAGTCTTTTTTTGCCCTAGTATGTCCTTTTCCGAGCCCTGATCGTGCCTACAGTCACCGTTACGCGCCGCATGCGATTCAATGCGGCCCACCGGGTCTTCAATCCGTCGTTCTCTGACGCTGAAAACGAAACGACGTTCGGGAAGTGCAACAGCCCCAACTGGCACGGCCACAACTATACTCTCGACGTTTCAGTTGCGGGGCCAGTCGACGATCGCACCGGCTACGTGCTCGATCTGGCGAAACTCCGCGACATTGTCGAGCGCGACGTTGTCGGTGTCGTCGATCACCGAAACCTGAATGTCGATGTACCGTTCATGAGTGGGGTCATTCCGACGTCCGAGAACATTATCGTCGCGTTCTGGAACATTCTCGAGCCAGCGGTGGCGCCAGCGCGCCTCTCCCGGCTCGTTCTCTGGGAAACAGAAAACAACTATGTCGAATACACTGGCGATTGAAGGTCTCGAGGATCTCGTTCGCAAGCAGCTCGAGCTGATCGGAGAAGATCCGGACCGCGAGGGCCTCCTCAAGACGCCCGAGCGCGTCGCGAAATCTCTTCAATGGCTGACGAGCGGCTACGAGCGTGACGCGAGGCAGGTCATCGGTGATGCGCTGTTCGATGAAAGCCACTCGAACATGGTGATGGTGCGGGACATCGAGCTCTACTCGATGTGCGAGCATCACATGCTGCCGTTCTACGGCAGGGCGCACATCGCGTACATCCCGAACGGAAAAATCGTCGGCCTGTCGAAGCTGCCGCGGGTAGTGGATGTGTTCGCCCAGCGGCTCCAGGTGCAGGAACGGCTCACCGAGCAGATCGCGCAGGCGCTCACCGAAGTCCTCGATCCGCTTGGGGTCGGCGTCGTGATCGAGGCGTATCACCTCTGCATGATGATGCGCGGAGTGCAGAAACAGAACTCGAAGACGATCACGTCGGCACTTCGCGGAGCATTTCGCGACGATCCGAAAACGCGCGACGAGTTTCTCCGGCTGGCGCACGCCGGCTGACAATGCGCGCCGATTCGCTCGCCGGGAAGACCGCGCTCGTCACCGGCGCGTCGCGCGGAATCGGCGCGGCGATCGCAGCA
>JBBSFT010000043.1:0-19926 GCA_038254845.1 Gemmatimonadales bacterium
ACGAACTTCGTTCCCTCCCAGTACGGAACCTGACTGTCATTCAACGACACCTCGACAAGCATCGCCGGATACTTCTGTGCCGTCACGTTGTCATACGGCGAGTATTGCATCATGTAATCGAACTCCGGCTTCACATTCGGATTGCCCCACTCGGTATACTCGGCCGTCGTGAGCGGAAGCGACGCATCCATCATCGTGTTCATGACATCGACAAACGGAACCGCCGCGATCACGGCCTTGAACAGATCGGGCCGCATGTTCACGATTGCGCCCATCAGCATGCCGCCGGCGGACCCTCCCGCAGCAGCGAGGCGATCGGCAGACGTGTACTTGTTGTCCTCCAGATACTTGGCGACGTCGATGAAATCGGTGAACGTGTTCATCTTCTTCATCATCCGGCCGTCGTCACGCCAACCCTCGCCGAGCTCGCCACCACCGCGAATGCTCGCCAGGCCGTAGATGAAACCGCGGTCGAGCAGCGCCAGGCGACTCGATGAGAAGCCAGGATCGAACGAAATGCCGTAAGAACCGTACGCATACAGGAGCATCGGGGCCGAGCCGTCCATCTTCGTTCCCTTCTTGTACACGATGGATACGGGGATTCTGGTGCCGTCGCGCGCAGTCGCCCAGATGCGGCGCGACTCGTACAGCGATCGATCGTAGTGCGGCACTTCCTGCTGCTTAAGAAGCTCGCTCGTCTTCGCTGCCATGTCATAGTCAAACGTCGATGACGGCGTCACGAATGAATTGTACGTGTACTGCAGCTTGTTTGTATCGTACTCCGCATTCGTTCCGATGCCCATTGAATACGCCGCCTCAGAAGTCACAATGCGATGCGATGCGTGGGTCTGCTTGTCGACGACGCTGAGATAGGGCAGCCCACCCTCGCGCTCGTTCAGCACAAGGTAATTCCGAAAGAACTGAACCCCCACAATCTTCACGTTGTCTCTCGCCGGAACGACATCGGTCCACTGAGACGGAGCATTAGCGGGCGCACTCACGAGCCGAAAGTTCTTCGCGCCCTTGTTGGTTCTTATATAGAAGCGACCATTGTCGTAGTCGGCATCGTATTCGTGCCCTTCCTCACGCGGCAGCAACAGCTTGAGCGCGGTCATCGGCTTATCGGCAGGCAGATAATATGTCTCACCTGATGTCTTGGCCGCGCTTTGGAGGAAGATCATGTTCCTGTCTTCGGAGCGGAAACTGCCGAGTTCGAACTTCTCATCCTTCTCGTCGTACAGCAGATCGTTCTGCGACGCGCCGAGCTTGTGGCGCCAGAACTCGTCCGACCGTTTGGTAATCGAGTCTTCGGTGGTCATGAATAGCGTGTGCTCATCCTTCGCCCACTCGACGCTCGTAACGCGGACCGCCCTGTCCGGCAGCATCTGCCCTGTTCGGAGATTCTTGATCCTCAGCACGTACTGCCGGTAGCCGGTGCTGTCGAACGTGAACGCGAGCAGAGAGTCGTCGTCGCTCACCTGCTGAGCGTCGATTGCATAATACTCGAGCCCCTTCGCGAGCTCGTTCTGGTCGAGCAGCACCTGCTCGGCACCGCCCTTGATTGGTTTTCTGACGTAAACGGGATACTGTTTCCCGGCCGCGACCTTCGAGTAATACATGTACCCGCGGCGCCGGTACGGAACGCTGAGATCGGTCTCCTTGATGTGACCAACGAGCTCGTCGTATAGCGTTTGTTGCAGCTCCTCAGTGGGCCTCATCACGGCGGCCGTGTAAGCGTTCTCAGCCTCGAGGTAAGACCGGACCGCGGGATTGGTCTTCTGCCTCAGCCAGAAATAATCGTCGTGAAGAGTGTAGCCGTGAATCGAAGTCTCATGCGGCTCCTTCGCGGCAACTGGAGGCACTGTGTGGGCGTCCTGCGCCGAAAGTGATCCCGACGATGCGAGGATAGACAGCAGCAATACAAAGATCGTCCGCGAACAGGTCACCTTCTCTCCTTTCAGTAATTGTCGGGCTGGAACTGTGTTGCAACCTGAGTTCTCCCCAATGCGGAGTAACTCAGACAGGGATTCGTTGGTTGGAATTGTCGTTCTTCTCGAGTTCAATCGCAAAACTGGGCCGGTGGTTCGACCATCCATACTCGGTGTGGCTGTACCTCGCATTCTCGGCCGGTTTGGCCGGCCCAGTGAATTGCATCGCAAGCGGAGCGTTCGTCGCGATGCACGGCGAAACGCCGCGAAACAGAATCCACCGCGTTCCGCAGCTTTTCTACTCATCGATTCACAAACGGCTCGCCGCCGTATTGGGGGCCGCGGAGATCCGATGCGGCGCGACGCGCATATCAAAAAGCGCTGCGATTGGTGTCGAGCGATTCAGTCGCCAAGGCGTCGCTCGGGGCTGTCACGTGGCCGCCTCAACCAATCACGTGATACCGGCCGCAACAGGCTGTTGAGGATTCCTGTTTTCCTGCTTCGTGAGATAAATCACCAGCCCAACAATCACGACGAGGAATACCGCACTCACCGGAATCGTGCCGAGCCCGAGCCCGCCATCACTCGGATCCGCAGTGAGCAGATCGCCGACGGACGCACCGAGCGGTCGCGTCAAAATGTACCCGATCCAGAATGCGAGCACGCTGTTCAACCCCATGCGATACGCAGCAAAGACGACCGCGATCCCCGCGGCAAACATCAGACCCGACAATGCGTAACCCAATCCAAGTCGTTCCGACAGCAAATCACCGGCTGACGTGCCGAGCGAGAACGTGAAGAGAATTGCCGCCCAGTAGAAGAGCTCGCGACGTGTCGTGTAGATGGTATGCACCGATAGGGATCTCTCGACGGCGTACCAGACGATGAACACGAGAGCGAGCGCAACGGCGAACACAATCGACGTCGTGACGAGGCTCACTCCCAGATTATCCACGAGGTTGTCAGAGATGAGCGTCCCAACGACGCTGATGAACACGACGACGATCCAGTAGATGACCGGTACGTATTTCTTTGCCCGAAACTGCACGACCAGCGAAACAATGAGCAGACCGGCCATCACGTACGACGTGATTGTAAGTCCGAGCTTCAACGTCGTCGACAAGAGGTCTGCTGCGGTTTCGCCAACCGTCGTCGCCATGATCTTGATGATCCAGAACACGAGCGTGATCGCTGGAACCTTGTTGAAGCTTCGCGTCGCTAACCCGTCAGGGTGTTCCACGGTGCCTGCATAGGAGGAGGTACTGCCGTGAACGCACAAAACGATCCCTACAGCCGGCGTCGAACCCGCCGGTCATCCTTGCGTTGAACTATCGTTGGGTGTCGCGCCTTGCGTACCACGGCGCCAGCGATAAAAGCGAGACCAGCAGTAGACGCTTTCCAGGCGCTGGATTAATCAATGCACGGAGATTCAAACTTGTTCTCACGTGGTTTTAGCCGCCACGCTCTCCGCCTGCAGTAAGCCCGGAAACACATGCTCTTGACAGTCTCGGGACCGACCCTTAGCGTGAGAATTCATAAAGTCATAAGATGACTTAGTGACTTGTGGCCTAATGGCAATCGAGGAACCCGGTGGACATCCAGTTTCAGTCAGTGCTCCGTCAAAGCCTGTCGGACGAAATCGCCGAGAAGATTACTCGGATGATTCAGTCGACTGGGTTCAAGCCGAGTGAGCGGCTCCCGGCGATTTCTCAGATGGCTCGGCAGTTCGGGGTTGGGTCTCCGACCGTTCGTGAAGCACTCAAGCGACTGGAGACGATCGGCGTTGTCGATGTCCGTCACGGCTCGGGAGTCTACGTCGGCACAACTCCGGATTCGTTCGTCATCACCAATCCGGTTTTCGACGGAAGGCCATCGAAAAAAATTCTCATTGACCTGATCGACTCTCGAATTCCGGTAGAAATGCGCACTGCGGCACTCGCTGCGACCAACGCGACTACCGAACATCTCGACGAGATGGAGCGGCTTCTGGCACAAGCGGGGCAAAGCCTCAATGATGGCGAGATTCTCAACAGGGTGAATCTCTCCTTTCATCGCCAGATCGCGCTCGGGTCCGGAAATGCCGTGATGCATCAGATCCTCGAAGTATTGTCGAGCCTGTTCCGGCAGGAGCAGCGCCTGATTCTCGACATCAAGGGAAATCGGCCCGAGGATCACGGGGAGCACGTCGGAATTTTCGAAGCGGTACGCGCGCGTGATGCATCGCTGGCGACATCGAGAATGCAGGACCATCTCGAGCGTGTGCGCGAAGTCCTGATGGGTTGGGACGAGCACGAGATGACAAAACCCTGATGCGGAGAGTCGGCCGAACGGCTGGACGATGGGAAGCCGTGTTCGTTGCGAGCTTCTCGTTTGTCGGAACGGCCGGTGCTCAAAGCCACGCGGCGCTGATAATCCGGAACAATCACGAGATTCCGTATGCCGGTGCGATCGAGATGCCGGTGAGCTTGCCGGACGGCGCGTATCGAAATGGAAATGCAACGGCGCGCGTGGACAACGGGTTTGCCCGGATGTTCGCAAGCCTGAACGCCGGCTCGAGCCTGCGACTCGTACGTTCTGGAAATTCCGCGAACAACAATTCGAGGATTGAAACGTTCAGCGGCCCGTTCGAAGTGTCATCCGAAGCGGGCCGCCTTCGCATTCAGCATCAGGGAAATGCGATTGGATCGATTGAGTTTGGGCTGGTTGTAGTCCCGGGAACAACCGGGAGCGCCGACAACGCACTCACATCATTTGAGCCGCTCGGCTCAAGTTGGACAAGGGCCATCGATGGTACGCTTCGCAGCTCTGCGAAAGTCTCCGGGTACGACGTGACGCTGAGCGCATCGCCGTACGGTGGTGGGTCGATCGACATGAAGGTAAAAGTCGCGCGAACGTCAGCGGCCTTGGGACCCGCATACCTCGCGCTCGTTCGGCGTGTGATCACTGCGTCGGCCAACGATGCCCAACTCCGCTTCAACGGCCGGAAAATGAAAGGCGGAGATTCACCGTCGACATGGGATCGCGATTTCTGGTACACGCGCGGTGTCGACTGGATTAGCTGGCGGTCGAAGGGATTGTCGTTCATTGCGGTAAACGGTTTCGCTCCCGTTCCCACCATCAAGCGCGACACGGCGTGGGTTGAGGGCAGTCATTTCTACGTGTGGGAGAAAACCCGACAGCGTGCCGATACGACATGGCTCATATCGGAGATCGCTGGTCCGAACGCCGATCAGGCGAAGTCGCGGTACATGCCGGTCACTCCGTACGCGGCCGTTCGTGAGGGAGACACGGTTTCGCTCAAGTGGCGCCTCGGGATGGCACAATCGCCGGCAGGGACGTGGCCCGAGAGCCAGCTTCGCGCATTTGCCGGGTATCGCACGGTTTCGAAAGCGGGGAATGATGTAACGGTTTCGCTTGGAGTTCCGAGCGTTTCATTCGGCACGAGCTATTTCCCGTACTCGACCCTTGCGGAGAATTTCGACTACTACAGAACGCCTGGTCTCAACTCAGAGGCGTTCTGGCCGACGTCTCCGACGATGTGGAAGAACTGGCGCGTGTTCGAGCCGCGGATGCGATCCGATATGCTCATCATCCGGTCGATGGGGTTCGAGAATCTGAGGCTGCATCATCTCGAGCTGCTTCGCACGTTGCCGCCGGCAGACGCTTTTGCGTTTCTTGATTTCATCATGGATAGCGCGCGGCAGCTTGGGCTCCACGTGCTGGTCGATTCGGAAGGGCCGGCCGACTGGATCACTGGCGTTCTCAGTCGCTACAGTGATGTCGTGACGCGTGTCGAGCTCGAGAATGAAATCCTCATCGGTGGCATCATGCCGGGAGATCCGGGGAGATGGACGTCGCTCTATCGCGCCGCGAAGACAGCAGCCCCGACCGCGCAGGTGTTCTTCACCGGTGCGGGCAACAACGCGATGTTCGCCCGGCTGCTCGACCTGGGCGTGCCGTTCGACCGGGTGGGGCTTCATGCGTACAAACACGGTCCGCAATGGATCGAAGCGTACTCGTCCCACGTGCTCGGCAGTGGGGGATACGCGAGCGATATCGGCAAGCCGATGACGATTGGCGAGTTCAACTGGAAAGATCTCACTCGAATGTCGCCCGAGAGCAGGCGGCCGCTGGTCGCGAAGATTTACGAGACGGTGCTGGCCCCGCACGCGGTTCCTGAGTTGTTTGAGTTTCAGTTCCAGGAATCGTTGACGTTCAACGCGGCTGTCGCCGGTAGCAACAGCCGACACTACGAGCCTCTCGGTCTCGATCGCAGACCGAAGCCTGAAGGTCTGGATCTGATGACGACGATCCGGAAATACGGGTCGCCGACAGCACCGGTTCGCGAGCTGCCGATTACGGTCGCCGAAACGCGGTTCAGGGACGATCGAGCCGGTGCCGCATTCGTCATCACGAACGAGACGAAGCGCATACTCAGGCTGACGATTACTCCACTCGCGTATGATGGACTGCGTTCGCGCCTGACCAGTGCGCGAAGCGTCACGCTGTCCCCCGGGGCGTCGACCCGTGCGACAGTCGCGCTCGATCTCACTGGCGAGAAGCGAGCGGGGACGTATCACCACTTCATTCGGGCCGACTACGACGCCAGGAGCGCCTACGGATGGGGAGTAGCCGCAAACCAGGGCATCCCGCAGTTCAATTCGAGGTCCATCCTGGGTGATCGAGTGCTTTACCCACAGGGACTGGATGTTGTGAACAGTGTGGATTGGAAGCGGCCGATTGTTGTTGCGTTTGGAGCGAAGGCAGCGGTGCTGGAGCTCGAGAGTGCATATCAGCTCGCGACTACTCTCCAGTCGGCAACAGGCCGCGCTGTGCGTGTCTCGTCGGTTGACGATCTGCCCGATTCAATATCCACGAGCGGGCTGGTAGTGCTGGTCGGAACCCCTTCGTCAAACGCAATGATTCCGGCGATGAAACTGGCCGGAACACCGGGTTCGCGGCCCGAGGCTGGAGTGATCTGGCTCAACAGCGCGAACGGGCATCAATCACTCGTGCTCGGCGGTCCCGATGCGAAAGCGGTCGAGGCGGCGGTCGTCGAGCTCGAGCTTCGTTTCTGGCCGAACGCGAAGGACGCAACAATGCGAATCACTGGAATGGAACCGGGCGCGGCGCTTGGTCACCGCGCCGGTGGTGATGCAGTAGATCCACCGTGACATCAGCAGTTCAGTTCAACCTTCAATGGATGAGTGTGCGTATGCGTAGTTCGAGTGTCAGGAGATGGAGTGCCGCGGCAATGTCGATGCTGCTGGCCGTATTGGTCGCGCCGCAGATCGAGGCGCAGCAGATAACAGTCAAGGGAACGATCGTCGGAGCAGACGGTAGTGGACCCGTGGCTTCTGCCACTGTTGTAGTACAGGGAACTACGATCGGGACGCTGTCGGATCAACAGGGAGCGTTTACGGTAAGAGTGCCCGGCCCGAATGTGTCTCTGGTCATATCGCGAATTGGCTATGTGAGGCAGACGGTTCCGCTCAATGGCGCTGCAACCCTCACAATCCGGATGACGCGTACGACTGTCGCGCTGAGCGATGTCGTGGTCGTCGGTTATGGATCGCAGGCACGCAGTGACATCACCGGGTCGGTGGCAAGCGTGAAGCCGGAACGGCTCGAGGAAAAACCCAACGTCAGCGTTTCACAAGCGATCGAAGGCGCGACGCCGGGCGTAACCGTAACAACCAACAGCGCGGGAGCGGAACCATCGATCGCCATTCAGGTGCGCGGTCGCAACTCCATCTCCGCGAGCACATCCCCACTTGTCGTGGTCGATGGAATCCCATACTACGGCAACCTCGCGGAGATCAACCCGTCTGACATTGCGTCGATCGAGATCCTGAAGGACGCATCGGCGGCAGCGATCTACGGATCTCGTGGATCGAATGGTGTCGTTCTCGTCACCTCGCGTAAGGGCTCTGTCGGAAAGCCGAAGGTCAGTTACAGCGCGTATACCGGCACCCAGCGGATCGCGAATCTGCCAACGCTGATGAACGCTCAGCAATTCGCTGATTTCAAATGCGTGCGCATCCGCACGAGCCCAACCCAGGACTGCAGCACGACTCTCACGGCAACCGAGAAGACGGGTCTTGCGAACGGCACCGACACGAATTGGGGGCGCATCGGCACGAGAGACGGAAATCAGATGCAGAACGACCTCTCGATCTCCGGCGGGAGCACTGACACGAAGTACTACCTCGGCGGAACTGTCCTCGCCGTCCGCGGCGTGGCGCTCAACGACAACTTCAACCGCTCGACCGTTCGACTCAATCTCGACCAGGTTGTGAGGCCGTGGTTGAAACTGGGAACGAGCACTCAGGCAGCACGCACGAAACGCGATGGAGTGCCGGTCAATTTCACGACAGCGTTCTTCTCGAATCCGCTGATCTCACCATACGATGCCAACGGGAATGTCATTCTCGTTCCGTGGCCTGAAGATCCAATCACGAACAACGCTCTCGAGAATCTCAGCGTGATCGACAACGATCAGAACAAGCGAATCTTCTCGAGCAACTATCTCCAGGCAGACATCCCGGCGATCAAGGGTCTCAGCTACAGGGTGAATGCCGGCATCGATCTCGCGTCCCGAAACCTCGGGAGGTACTTCGGGCGCAATACGCAAACAGGCCTGACGGCGGGGGGAATGTCAATCCTCAGCAACACGAGCCGTACCGACTGGACCGTCGACAATCTCCTCCTCTACAAGCGCGTTCTCGGCCGTCACTCATTCGATTTGACAGGTCTGGCCAGCGAGCAGTCGAACAACCTCGAGACCGACGGCCTTCGCGGGCAAGGCTATCCGAACGATGTCCTTGGTTATCGATCCAATCTTCCATTGCTGCTCGTGCCCGGCGACTCGGTAGTTCAGTCGAAGCTCCTCTCGCAGATGGGACGACTGAACTACGGATACGACGGCCGTTATCTGTTGACGCTCACGTCCCGCCGGGATGGATACTCCGGATTCGGAAGAAACAACAAGTACGGAACGTTCCCGTCGGTTGCTCTTGGATGGAATGTCTCGAACGAGAGTTTCTTTCCGTGGCAACAGTCTGTCGATGCACTGAAGCTCAGATTTTCGTATGGAAAGAACGGCAATCAGGCGATCCGGCCGTATCAGACCCTGTCGCAGCTCGATGACCGCTCCTACCTCAACGGCGACGCTCCGGCACCCGGGTACATCCCCGTCACGCTCGGCAACCCGAACCTCAAGTGGGAGACGACTCTGTCGCGCAACATCGGCCTCGATCTCAGTATGTGGCAGGGACGGATGACGGCGACCGTTGAGACGTATTCGTCGAGGACGAGTGATCTGCTGCTCCGCCGGTCGATTTCGTCGGTGCAGGGAATCTCGTCGATCACGCAGAACATTGGAAAGACCGCAAACAAGGGATTCGAGATGGAGCTCGGGATTGTTCCGTTGAGACACGGCACATTCGAGTGGAACACCAACCTCAACCTCTCCGTTAATCGCAACAAGATCGTTGACCTTTACGGCGACCAGACCGACGATATCGGGAGCGGCTGGTTCATCGGCCAGCCAATCGACGTGAATTACGGATACGTGTTCGACGGAATCTTTCAGGCAGGCGACGACATAGCGAAAAGTGCGCAGCCGAAAGCGAAGCCCGGAGACGTCAGGGTGAAGGACGTGAACGGCGACAGCAAGATCGATGCCCTCGATCGAACCTTTATTGGCAGCCTCCAGCCGAAGTACACCGCTGGCCTTACGAACAGCATCAGGTTTGCGCGCGTAACATTCAGCACTTTCTTCAACACGGTGCAGGGCGTCACCCGGTCCAACCAGCTTCTTGGCACCAACCAGGTCTTCACCGACGTGCGGCGTAATACGGTGTACCGGATTTACTGGACGCCGGAAACGCCGATCAACACGTACCCATCGAACAGCAATACCAGCAACCCGCTGGGCGTGCCGTTCTACGAGGATGCGAGCTTCATTCGGCTGAAGGACATTACGCTCTCGTACGACATTCCGTCGGATTTCGCCAAGCGCTTCGGCGGGGAGTCGTTGCGGCTCTACGTCAACGGGCGAAACCTGTGGACGAGGACGAAATGGACCGGGCTCGATCCTGAGCTCGACGCACAGCGCAACGTTCCACTCGAGAAAGTCGTCACCGGCGGCCTGACGGTGAGGTTCTAGGCCATGACAACGACAAATTCCAATCCAAATCAGGACGTATCGATGAAAACTATATTCCGTCGCCGGACGATGATGACTCTCGTTGGCGTGGCTACCCTGATGGTAGCGCCGGTGGCGTGCAACAGCGATGACATCCTGACCGAACATCCCAAGGATATCATCGTCGCCGACAATCTCTATACGAACCTTGCCGGATTCGAGGCAGGACTCAACGCTCTCTACTTTGAGGTGAGACGCGAACGTTTCGGCCAGGCAAACGACAACAACAACATTCTGGCAACCGCATACTCGATCGGAACTGACAACGGCTTCGGATTGTACCTGTCTCCGCCGGAGCGCCTGTTCTCCGAGTTTGGCATGCTCAACAACTCACAGAATCTCTTCACCAATGCCTTCTGGACGCTTATGTACCAGACCATCAACGCCGCGAATACCATCATCACGCGCGCAGATAACCCCAACGTAAAATGGACGCCGGAGGACAAGGCGAGAGTGGTGGCCGAAGCACGGCTGATGCGCGCGTGGGCATACCGCCACCTTACCTACCTCTGGGGCGACGTTCCGCTCAATCTCGAAGAGTCATCGGGTGACAACATTCGCACGGACTGGGACAGAGCTCCGCGCGACTCAGTGAGAAATGTCATCATCAACGATCTTCTCTTCGCCGAAGCGAATCTGCCCGCTGCTTCGACGAATCCTGGCAAGGTTACCAAGGCGGTGGCCCAGCATTACCTGGCCGAGATGTATTTGTGGAAGGGCGACAACGCCAAGGCCGAAGTCGAGGCACAGGCGGTAATATCAAGCGGACTCTACAAGCTGATCACGGCGCGGTACGGAGTAAGAGCGTCGCAGCCCGGAACTCCGTTCACCGATCAGTTCATCGACGGCAACGTGAACCGCACGCAGGGAAACACCGAAGTCATCTGGGCACTTCAGTATGCGCAGAACGTACCGGGTGGTGGTGCAAGCATCATGCGCCGCAGTTGGGTAACGCGTTACGAGAGTAACAAGGGCATGGCCGTATCGGTGGACAACGGAGGGCGCGGCATCGGGCGCCTTGCTATAACCAACTATGGGTTGAATCTGTACGGTCCGACCGATGTGCGGGGCGGACAGTTTGCGATTCGCCGCTTCTATCTATTCAACAACCCCGCCACATTGCCAGCGGGTAAGAAAATCGGAGACACGCTCTTCACGGTTGTCGCAACGGAGAAGGTGATGGATGCACTTCGTCCGAGCACACGTAAATGGGACTGGGCAGATCCGAATGACGTGACCGGTGATGCTCAGTACGGTGATCAACCATACATACGAGTTGCCGAAACGTATCTACTTCTGGCCGAGGCGCAGATGAAGCAGGGTAATCCGGGTGCTGCTGCGGCGACGATCAACATTCTTCGTGCTCGAGCGGGAGCCACGCCGATCACTGCCAGCGATGTCACGATGGGTTTTATTCTTGATGAAAGGTCGCGCGAGCTCGTGACGGAGGAACAGCGTCGGTACACACTCATTCGGACGGGGACGTGGCTCACCAGAGTGAAGCAGTTCAACAAATTGGCTTCTCCGGTGGTACAGGCGCGTGATTCCCTGTTGCCGATTCCGCAGGCGGTGATTGACGCGAATCTTACGAAGGTCATGCCGCAGAACCCGGGTTACTGACACATCGGGTGAAAGGAATTGATTCTGGCGCTGCGGGCTCGAAGCTCGCAGCGCTCGCAGTTGCTCTAATAATGCTGCCTGGGTCACTGCTGGCCCAGGCAGAGGAAATTCCGCGACTCAGGATGTCGATCAACAGCGGATGGAAGTTTTATCCCGATGGTTTGAATCTGGCCGAGAAGCCGGCCATGCCCGACAGCAACTGGCAGACGGTGTCGTTGCCGCACACATGGAATGTGTCCGACCCGTTCGATGACGTTCCGAGTTACCGGCGTGGGATCGGATGGTATCGGAAGTGGGTCAGCCTGCGCGGATTCATTGCCCACAAAAAAGTGTTTCTCAACTTCGAAGGTGTGAATCAAGTCGCAAATGTATACGTCAACGGAGCGTTCGTCGGGCAGCACAAAGGTGGATACACGGGGTTCACCGTCGATATCACGAAGCAGCTCAAGTTCGACGGGAAGGTGAACGAGAACCTGATCGCGGTTCAGGTAGACAACAGTCACGATCCGTTCATTCCGCCGCTTTCGGTTGGCTATGCGTTGTACGGGGGCATCTATCGCGACGTATGGCTCGTCTCTACGGACTCGCTTCATGAAGATGCGACGGACCACGGATCGAGCGGAGTCTTTGTCTCGACTCCCTCGGTCACGAACGCGAGCGCGACGGCAAATATTCGCGGAACTGTCGTCAATGAGACCGAGTCGGCAAAAACAGTTCGAGTCGTCAACACCCTGCTGGACGCCAGGGGCATTCAGGTTGCGAACCGCGCAACGGAACTACCGGCCGGTGCAGCGCAGAAGGTGTCGTGGAGTGTTTCGCTGCCGGCAATCGCCAATCCGCACCTATGGTCTCCCGACGAGCCGTATCTATATAGTATGCGTACCGAGATCTACGACGGCTCCACGCTGCACGACCGCCTCGACACTCCCGTTGGCTTCCGGTGGTTCCGGTTCGATCCTCAAACAGGGTTCTCACTCAACGGAAGGAAACTCCAGCTTCGCGGCACCAACCGGCATCAGGATTACCAGGGCCTTGGCTCAGCGTTGAGCGACAGCCTTCACGTTCGTGACATGAAGTGGATCAAGGACATGGGTGCGAATTTCGTAAGGCTCGCGCATTATCCGCAGGATCCGGCGGTGCTCGCCGCCGCTGACCGGCTTGGGCTGCTCATCTGGGAAGAGGTGCCTGTCGTCAACTACATCACTCCCGACTCGGGGTTTACTACGAATGCGGAGAACATGCTGCGGGAGATGATTCGACAGAACATGAATCATCCGAGCGTGATTACGTGGGGAGTCATGAACGAGGTGTTCCTGTGGAGTCCTCAAGGTTTCCGGATCCGGAAGCAGGCGGACACGATGTACACATCACAGGTATTCGGGTTCGCGAAGCACATGGACAGCGTGGCGAAGGCCGAAGATCCATCGCGGCCGGTGACCATGGCCGTTCACGGAAGCGACGACTACGACGTCACCGGCGTCGCACGTGTAACCGAGATACTAGGCCAGAACATCTACAGCGGCTGGTATTCCGGTGTATTCGGTGACTTTGGCAAGCAACTGGATCGTCGTCACGCTGCTCATCCGAATGAAGTGATCTTCGTGAGCGAGTACGGTGCGGAAGATGACGCGCGCGTCAATTCACTGGAACCGGAGCGGTTTGATTTCAGCGGAACGTGGATGAAGCGATATCATGAGTCATACCTCAGGCAGATTGTCGCGAGGCCATGGCTTGCGGGAACAGCAGTATGGAATCAATTCGATTTCTCGCAGCCCGAAACGGGCGGCTCGATTCCGTACATGAACCAGAAGGGTCTGCAGACGTGGGACAGGACACCTAAGGACGTCTACTATCTGTATAAGGCGAACTGGAATCCCGCGCCGATGGTGTACATCGCCAGCAGGGGATGGACTCGACGAGCGGGAACGGCCGTTGCTCAACCGGTTGATGTCTATTCCGACCTCCAGAGCGTCGAGCTGATCGTCAATGGACGCTCGCTTGGAGCAAAAACTCCCGACGACGTTCATCGCGCGACATGGGACGTAACGTTTGCGAACGGCAAAAATCGCCTCGTCGCGCGCGGAGCAGGACGATTGGCTTCGATTGCTGACAGCATGATCATCGACTTCGCCCAGCGTCCCGGGAAACTGGCCGATGCTTCGATACCATTTCGAGAGATGGGAGTGAATGCAGGCGGCAAGGCGCAGTATGCGCAGCCCGGCGGCATTGTCTGGGAGGGCGACAGGAAGTATGTGGCCGGAAGTTTCGGCTACGTCGATGGCGAGCCGACGATCTTCGATAAGGATCTGGCGATCAAGGGAAGCAAGGATACGCCGCTCTACTTCACGTATTTGTCGGGCGTCACGAGCTATCGGTTCGATGTCCCGGACGGCGACTACACGGTTGAGTTCCTGTTCGCCGAGCCGGGCGCGAAGGCCGGTGAGCGAGTGTTCAGCGTCAGCGTGAATGGAAAGGACGTCATCAGCGATCTCGATCTGGCGGCTAAGTACGGAATAGCGTGGGCGGCGACATTCAAGGCGGATGCAAGCGTGAGGAATGGCGCCGGCATCACCGTCGGGTTCAGATCGAGCAACGGCAAGGCGATACTGAACGCGATTCGCCTAAGGAAGAAATAATTGAAGTCGATGATTTGCGTGGGTTCGGTCGCGATCGCTGCTGCTCTCAGCGTAACGATGGCGGGCGCGCAAGTGTCTCTCGCGGCACCGAAGGTTCGCGCTTTCAGCGATACATCGAGTGTGCGGATAGAAGTCGAAGTTCCGGCGACGAAGATTCCGGGCGGAACTGTTGTGAGCGCCCGAATTGTCACCGCCGCCGGTATGGACCTGTTGTGGGCTGGGGAAATCGGAACGCTGTCGGTGGGTGCGGATGGAATCGGCAGGATGACGAAGACCGTCTCCGGCCTGAGCCCGCGGCATTGGAGTCCACAGTCTCCGTCCCTCTACTTCCTGATCGTTCGAACGGGAGGGGAGAGCGGAACGGTGATCGATCGCGTCCGGTTCGGCTTTCGAAGCGTGGCAATGAAGGACGGCCGGATTCTCCTCAACGGGCGGCCAATATTTCTTCGCGGCAACGCAATCAATCCGCCCGAGCGCAATATTCCCGACTCGCTCGAGGAGAATCGTCGGTTCGTCGAGGATTACGTGCGCTACCTGAAGAGCGTGAACGTCAACATCATTCGTCTCACGCGTCACTCGCAGGTGTGGTTCGATGTCTGCGACGAGCTCGGCATGATGCTCTTTCAGGGCAACTACGGAACTCCTCAAGGCGGCAAGGCCACCCAGGCGCCGACGGCGCCGCTCTCCGAAAGCGTGAACTGGTATCGCACGGATGTCATCGGACCGCTTGTGAATCATCCCAGCGTCGTGATCTACGTACTTTCGAATGAGCAGGCGGATTCCGAGATCAACTACCTCACCACCGGAGCCCCGGGGATCAACAAGTTCCTCGGCGCCATGTACGATTCGCTGCACGCATGGGACAACACGCGACTCTATATCGCAAACGCGGGTTACGGGTTCGGACGAGTTGGCGAGATCTGCGATCTCCACCGTTACTGGGGATGGTACTACAACTCGTTTCTCAGTTTCTACACAATGCGGGATCCGAAGATCTGCTGGAGGTCGGGGGTAGAGCAGCCGATGACGATGACCGAGAACGTCGGCAATTACACGGGCGTTGACGGCCGGTTCAATCTCGTGCCGAACACAAAACAACCTGACTCGCAGCTCAACTGGACAGGTCACGCGCCGCAATCGGAACAGTCAGAGAGGGCGCTCACTTATCAGGCGTGGATGGCGAAGCAGGCAATCGAGATCTACCGTCGTTCACGAGAGCAGAATCCGAATCTTGCCGGACTGACGCCGTTTACGATCGTCTTTCACAACTGGTGGGGCATCTCGCGTTTCGCGGACATGAAGCCGAAGTCGATTGCGAAACAGTACGGAGTGTCATACCAGCCAGTACTTCTGAGCTGGGAGTCGTGGACACCGAATGCGTACTCCGGGGCGACGATCAGGCCGGTGGCACACGTCGTAAACGACAGCGAGGATGGATCCGACCTCGGGAACCTGACGCTGCACTACTCTATAGTTGGGGCCGACGGGCATGAATATCTGAAGGACGTTACGTCGCTGCCTGATGTTCCGTACTACGGCGCGAGGAGCAAGGCCATCCCGATTACGCTTCCAGTAGATCTGCCACAGGGCGTCGTAAGGCTGACTGGGACCGTCACGCGTGGTTTAGAGGTCATCTCGACCAACGACATATCGATTTTCGTGGCGAAGAAGTCCTTCGGATCTTTAACACAAACGATCGCAGGAAAAATCTTGCTCTACGACGATGCGACCGGAAAGACGGCGAGGGCATTTAACGCAGTTGGTATCGTATCTACGCCGCTCAGGTCGCTGACCAGTTTATCGACGGCCGATCTGGTGGTAATTGGTGGTGAGGCGTGGGACGACAAACTGACACACGATGCCCGGATGCTCCGAGCCTTCGTCGAAAGAGGTGGCAGACTTCTCGTTCTGCACCAGGATCCTGCAAAGTTCGACGTGTCCTGGCTCCCCATTTCGATAAAGCTGCAAACCGGCCAACTCGACCATCCGCTTGTCTTTCCCGGCGGCCGGCCGTTCATGAACGGGATGTCAGTAAATCCCGAACGGCTCACAAGCCCCGTCTTTGACGGTGTTTCGCGCGACCGGCTTTTTCTCTGGTCAGATTTCACGAATTGGAACGAATCAAAGCCTGGATTTCCGCAAGTTTATCCGGTGACGCGAGGATTCGTGATACCGGAGACGAAGTCGATGGGACAAGTCGCGGTGCTGGCGAACTACGATCACGGCCTTCAGGGGGTCGCGCTCGCCGAATTGTTCAGCGGCAGGGGATCCGTGCTCGTAACCGGACTCGACGTCGTCAATCGTGCTGGCCTCGATCCCGTCTCGGATCGAATGCTGATCAACATGGTTCACTACATGTCGACGGTAGCTCACGAAGCTGCACCGATGGTCGACTCGAAAATCGTCTGGGGAGATTACAAATCGGAACGCGGCCTGCTCACCGGCATCTACAGCGGACTGATTCTCAACACGGTTCCCCTCGTTCCGGCCGACCTTGCCGCGAAGTATCCGATCGCCGTGGACAGCGTCGGCTACACATTTGCCGGCGGCACGAGCGGATGGAATACGAAGCCGGCGATTCAGTACGTGCCTCGCGGGAGACGAGCGTTCGGGCCATATACGTTCAGCTCAGGCGGTTCGGTGGAGCTCGTTGACAGGAAGAGTACCTCGGGAGAGGGGCGCTTCTGGGTTCGTGTTCCGAAATCGCGAACCACAATGCTTACCACTATCTCGAACCCCATGTCTCAACCATTGGAAATGGAGATATCAGTCAACGGCGTGCCGAGCCGTTCGTCGATCGCGCCAAAATCGACAGCTATCATCGAAGCGCCGATCAGTGGAACTGACAAGGCGATCAGCGTGTCGTTCAAGGGCGACCGGCGGTTGGTTCTGCTCGAGACGGATTTCAAGTGACCACTGGCGTCTCATTCGACCTCCAGGGGAAAGTCGCCGTCGTCACCGGCGGTTACGGCATACTCGGCGGAAGCATAGGGGAAGGACTGGCGATTGCCGGAGCTCGAATTGCCGTCCTCGGTCGCAATCGTGAACACGCGGCAGCGAAGGTCGATGAAATCAAGGCATCCGGTGGTGGCGCGATGGCTCTCATCGCCGATGTCCTCGACGAAACGGGCCTTCGCGCAGCGAGAGACGAAGTACTTCGCGCGTGGGGCAGCATCGACATCCTGATCAATGCGGCGGGCGGCAGCGTACCAGGATCCCGTACCGATACAAAGCCCGTGTTCGAAGTGCCGTACGCGTCGTTTGATCAGGTTCTTGCGCTCAACCTTCATGGAACCGTGAAACCCTCGCTGGTTTTCGGCGAAGTCATGGCCAATCAGAAGCGCGGTGTCATCATCAACATCTCGTCAATGGCGGCGTTGCGTGCGATGACGGGTGTTCCTGGATACTCGATCGCGAAAGCTGGAGTCGACAACTTCACTCGATGGATGGCGATGGATCTCGCGCACCGATACGGCGATGGCATCCGCGTCAACGCGGTCGCTCCCGGGTTCTTCGTCACGACGCAGAACAAGAGCGTGCTCATCAATCCGGATGGCAGCTATACCGAACGCTCGAAAAAAGTTCTCGCGCAGACGCCGATGAAACGATTCGGAAGGCCCGATGAGCTCAACGGAGCGATTCAATGGCTGTGCAGCGATGCGGCATCTTTCGTAACCGGGGCAGTAATTCCGGTTGATGGCGGCTTCAGTATCTACAGCGGTGTTTGACGCCACAATTGACCGTTCACACATCCCAGGCAAATAGATGAACCTCGGTCTCGGCTTGTATCGAAGCCTCCTCACGGAGGACAATTTCAAATTCGCGAAGCAGGCGGGTGTCAGCCACCTCGTCGTCCACCTCGTCGATTATTTCAAGGGTGCCAACCCGACGCTATCGAGTGGCGAGCCGAACATGGGATGGGGAATCACCGACAACCAGAATTGCCCCTGGGAATACGAGGACATCGCGGCGTTGAAGAAGAGCATCGAGTCGAACGGATTGAAATGGGAAGCGATCGAGAATTTCGATCCGGCACACTGGTACGATATTCTGCTCGACGGGCCCAGGAAGGCCGAGCAGATGGAGAACGTCAAGCGCACGATTCAGATGGTGGGTCGCGCGGGCATCCCCATCATGGGATACAACTTCAGTATTGCCGGCGTCTGGGGATGGACCAAGGGTCCGTTCGGTAGAGGTGGCGCGATGGCAATCCGGTACGATGAATCGAAGATCGACACACAGCTTCCGATGCCGAATGGAATGGTGTGGAACATGGTGTATGACATCGACGCTCCCGGCGGAAACGTGCCGACCGTCGCCTCCGACGAGCTATGGGAGCGATATGAATGGTTTCTGTCCGAGATCATTCCCGTCGCGGAAGAAAGTGGTGTAAAGCTCGCTCTTCACCCGGACGATCCCCCCGCTGATTCGCTTCGGCGCGCCGCTCGCCTGGTGAACGAGCCTGACAAGTATCAGCGTGTAATTGACACGATAGCGAGCGGATCGAATGCACTTGAATTCTGTCTTGGGTCGTTACAGGAGATGAGGACGGGCGATGTGTACGATGCCATTCGCCGCTACGGCCGTCAGGGCAAGATCGGCTATGTGCATTTTAGAAATGTCCGCGGCAAGGTACCGTACTATCAGGAAGTGTTTGTGGACGAGGGCGATCTCGACATGATCAAGGTGGTGCAGTGCCTGCGCGAAGTAGGCTATGAGGGCGTCCTGATTCCGGATCATACACCGGAGATGAGCTGTGGCGCACCCTGGCACGCGGGGATGGCCTACGCACTCGGTTACATTCGGGCGGCGATCCAGGCCGTTGATCGCCTGTCGGCCTGACGCGAGCGCTCGGCGACCGGATTCCTACTTCGCCGGTTTCGCCGACGAGCGCGGGGACGGGCCTGGATTTGGCTTCAACCACAACTTTCCGTTGCCCGAAGGCATTGGTGACGAGGAATATCTGCTGACGCTGAACGATGCGCTCGCGCGAATTGACACGTTCGACCCGAGATATCTCGTTTTATCGGTCGGTCTGGATATCGCGAAAGGCGACCCAACCGGAGCCTGGACAATCTCGCCCGAAGGTCTCGAGAGAATCGGCGGTACCATCGCTGGACTCGGAATACCCACTCTCGCTGTCCAGGAAAGCGGGTACGACATCCGGGTAAGCGGCCGAAATGCGGCGCGATTTCTGGGCGGTCTGCAGCGCGGTATTTTCGAGCGGCGATTGTCGAGCCGCTTCGCTACATAGATTGTATCTCGATGGTAATAACGGAAATCACCACCCGCCTTACCGAGCTGATTGAAGATCTTCGCAAGAAGGAAGACCAGCTCGCTCTCGTATTAAGTCTCGTGATCGGCGCGCTGGTCGGCGCCATCGTCGTCGCATTCATCCTGCTCACCGGTCGACTCGCCGCACACATGTATCCGGCTGGCGGCGAAGGATGGCGTCGAGTTCTGGTGCCCACCCTCGGCTCGCTGCTCACCGGGTATCTGCTGTTCAGGTACTTCCCGGGAGCGCGCGGAAGCG
>JBBSFT010000044.1:0-18974 GCA_038254845.1 Gemmatimonadales bacterium
ATGCCACGCTGACACCTGAGTCGCGCAGCTCTTCGTCGAGCGCTTCGGAGAAGCTGAGAACATAGGCCTTCGACGCGTAGTACACGGCCATCAGCGGGCCGGGTTGAAACGCGGCGGTTGACGCAATGTTTAGAATTTTGCCGGACTTCCTCTTCAGCATTCCCGGCAAAAACAGTTTCGTCAAATGAGTCAGCGCCGCGATGTTGACCTGGACCATCTCGAGCTCTCGCGCGATATCCGTGTCGGCGAACTCGCCACCCAACCCGAAGCCCGCGTTGTTTACGAGAAAGTGAACGTCGATGTTCTCGGCCCTGATCGCATCGAAGAGTCTTTGAGGAGCGTCAGGGTCGGTCAGGTCATCAGCCATAACAGTGACCTTGACTCCGAACTTTCCTTCAAGGGTGCCGGCGACTGCTTCAAGCGCGTCACGGTGCCGGGCGGTAATCACGAGATCGTGCCCATGAGCGGCGAACTGCTTCGCAAGCTCGAGTCCGATGCCGCTGGACGCACCCGTTACGAGCGCGGTCAGTCCTGAACTGTTCGTCTTGACATTCATAGTGGCGTACGGTCGGAGTTGATGGTCAAGGTGGCAGTGGTGAGCCAAATCGCGGCTTTTCGGGGTTTCGAGCGTTCAATTCATGGACGTCGGAGAGGTCCGCGTGGTTCCCTTCTGCGGGTCGCGCGCGCTACAGACCGCATTGACAAAGCAAACTGGCGTTACCAAATTGGAAACAAAGGTGTCTAGTGCACATTATCACCCAAACGAGGCTGCGATCCTTCGCTAAGGCTCACCCCGCCGCAGAAAAGTCTTTGCGAACATGGGAAACGATCATGAGAGCCAGGAAGTATAAGGATCCTAACGAAGTTAAGACTGATTTTGGAAGCGTCGATTTCCCTGGTGGAGCAATTGCAGTTTTCAATATTGGAGGCAACAAGTACCGCCTGGTTACGAAGATGATGTATCGGTGGGGAAAGGTGCTGATTCTTGAAGTGTGGACGCATGCTGAATACGACCGCGGACTGAGGAAAGCCACGGTTTAGTCGTATTGCAGTCTCATAGTGAAATAGTCGAAGTAAACGGGAGGAAACATGGCAACGGCAACCGCTCACAAGGCAACGCCTATCGTTCATGCAATTCGGAACGAAGAGGAGTTTGATCAGGTTGTGGCTGAGCTGGACTTCCTGGCGGACGCGGACCCGCAGGAAGGGTCTGCGGCCTACGACCGAATGGAATTGTTGACCATTCTGATTGCGGCATACGAGGACGATCATCTCGCTCCTTTCGAGGCAGCATCGCCGCAGGAAATCGTTCAATTCATGGCAGAGCAAAGAGGGATGACAAATGCCGTGCTAGCGGAGTTAATCGGGGGTCGCCCGCGCCTCTCCGAGTTTCTTAGCGGAGCCCGCGAATTGTCCAAGGGCCAGATGATAAGACTTCGCGATGCTCTCGGTATCCCGGTCGATCTACTTATCGGTCGTTGACCGATTGAGTGGGCATGATGAGTTGCTCATTCCGGTGTTGCTCATTCCGGTTGATTTGTGCCCCTTTGGGGGTTTAGCTTTGAGAAGCATTCCCGAGTAGCTCAGGTGGTAGAGCAGGTGACTGTTAATCACCGGGTCGGGGGTTCAAGTCCCTCCTCGGGAGCTTTGTCAAGCTCCAAATCAGAACGCATTAAGAAGCGGGCACTTCCTTCGGAAGGGCCCGCTTTTCGATTGCATGGGCCGACCACCAAACCCGGATTACCTCATGCGAGTAGCGGTTAAAGAAGTCCCGCCGCATCGAGATCCTCTTTTATCATCTCGCCAGGATTCGCCGGTCGCCGGAAATACCACCACGTGCGCGAGGGATCCCACGACGCCGCGTCTGCCATTGCGTCCCCCCAGATAGACCCGGTCTCGACAGTCGCCTTCTTCAACCGCTCGTCCGCATTTAAGAGCCTCTGCAAAACTGCTTGCCGCTCCGGCTCATCAGCCACCGCGAGCGCTCCCTCGATGATGTCACGGAGGTCCATGTCATTGAGCCAGTCGTCCAGCGTGAAGTCATAGTCGCGTGCGGACCGCGCAATCGCATCCCACCGGTCAACCGCGGCGTCGAGGCCACCGTCGATCAAGTCAGCCGCCACGCCGCGCGACTTGAGATACCGGCGCACTCCCTCGCCCGGACCATGGTCCTCATGAGCCACTCGCTTCTTCGCCATCGTCAATGACTCCGCTGGGCCTGACGCCGAAAATAATTCTCGCCGTCATTGGGCTTGAAGAATGTCCTGATGGTCCCATCTCGATTGAACGCGATGAATGCGCCGCTCTGCCGGTCGAATCGGGAAGTCGTGCCGTCTCTCCGAACAATTTCCTCAACCGCTCCGCCGGCCGGCCCGTCCCGAAGCTCCTGCGCTTCCCGCAGATATTCCTGCTTCGAGATCCCGCCGAATTCGCGACCATGCTTCGCAAAGTGATCGTCGAGCTGCTTGCGTGACCTGAACCCGATCTCACGTCTGACGGCGACTCGCGGAACAACTGCCTGCGGCGGCGTCTCACGCATCGTCGTCGATGCCCGTGACTGCGACGGAGCAGCGGGGCTGCAACCAAACGCTCCAACCAGCAGGGCACCGAGTAGCAGCCGAATCCGCATTCCTTCAACATACGATATCGTCGTGGAGCGAGCGAGCAACAGGTTCTTCTCGAAAAGACCCTACCGCTGAGAAGGTGCGGAGATGGCGCGGAGCGCGGAGAAAGATCCGAATTGGTTAACGACCACTACACTCCAGCTTCGTTTCGGAAACCTCGAGATCATATCGTCCAATCTGGACATGGCACGACCAGCTCGCGCATAATCCCATTCTAAAATCAATCGTGGTCTTCTCCGCGGCCTCCGCGCGCTTCCGCGTTCTCCGCGGTAAAGGTTTTTCTCGCAGTTAGCCCGAGCCCTCAGTTAAGTCGACAAGTCAGCATGCTCATCGAAAACATCTCCGACACCGCCCGCTGGGTCGCCTACTACCGGGCAATGGAGAGCGACCGGCCCGATGCACTCTTTACCGATCCGTTCGCCAGGCGGCTCGCCGGCGAGCGCGGCGAGACAATCGTCGACAACATGAAGCAGGGGCGAGCGATGGCGTGGGCGCTGATCGTCCGCACCGCGGTCTTCGACGAGCTAATCATGAAGGCAATCTCGACTCGCGATGTCGACACCATCATCAACCTCGCCGCCGGCCTTGACGCTCGGCCGTGGAGAATGAAGCTCTCACCAGATCTTCGCTGGATCGACGTCGATCTGCCCGGCATCCTCGACTATAAGCTCGACACGTTGCGGGACACCCGGCCAGTCTGCGAGTACGAAGCCGTTCGTCTCGATCTCACCGATGATGCCTCCCGCAAATCTCTTTTTACTCGCCTCGGAGCCGGGTCGCGCACGACGCTCATCGTCACCGAAGGCCTGCTCATCTATCTGAAGGCCGACCAAGTCGCGAACCTCGCTTCGGGCCTGCATGAGGTCGACTCATTTCGACTCTGGCTCATCGACTTGGCAAGCCCCCGGCTGCTGCAGATCATGAGCCGCTCATGGGGAAAACAGGTCGCCAAAGCCAACGCGCCGTTTCAATTCGCACCGGCGGAAGGAACTGACTTCTTCTCCACACGTGGGTGGCGAGAAGTTGAATTTCGTTCGTCGATGGACGAAGCGCGGCGACTTCACCGCGAGATGCGCGGGTCCTGGCTTTGGCGACTGCTCGGCCACCTGCGCTCGGCGAAAGTTCAGGAGGAGTTCAGGCGGATGTCGGGGATCGTCCTGCTCGAGCGGAACAACTGATCGCAGCCTCCTCGTCAGCTCGTCGTGATGACGCGAAGTGCGCGCACGCACGCCTCGATGACGAGTGACTCGGACTGAGCATGATGCAACTCGCCGTCGGTCTCGTACCACGGAGCGGATTCGAACCGCACTGAATAGCTCCGTGACTGGCTCGTTTGCACTTCGGCAAACCGCTCGTGCCTGCCGTTAATTGCCGATCCGAGAACCGCGACCCGGCGCGCCGACGAGAGATCGCGAATCGCAATCCCATCGAGCATTCCGTCGGATAGAGACGCACGCGGCGCGATCCTGAACGTCCCTCCGAAGTTCGGCGAGTTGGCGATCACGAGCATCATGTGAAGCTCCTGCCTCGCACCATCGACGCCGATTTTCAGGCCGTGATATTTGAATAGCTGCTTCAACGCCGCCCACACGTACACCGACGGCCCCCTGAGAAACTGCGTTCTGGTGAGCTCCTGAAGAACCGCGACATCGAACCCGAAGCCACAGCAGTTCAGGAAGTAGTTGTTCTCGATGCGCCCAACATCAACACGCGCGTCTGACGACTCGACACACATCTTCGCCATCGCGTGAGCGTCCGCTCGATCCGTGCCGAGCGCTTTCGCGAAGTCGTTTCCCGTTCCCGCGGGCATTACGCCGAGGCGCGCAGTGCTCTCTGCATGAAGAATTGCATTGGCGACATTCGCACTCGTGCCGTCGCCGCCGACGACAACTATCGTCGTACATCCATCGCCGAGCGCGGCACGCGCAATGTCGCGCTCTTCACCCGCGCGTGAGGATTGTCTGATCTCGGTCACACCCACCGCCGCAAATGCCGCCGTGAGCAACGGGATCATCCTTGCGCCCTTTCCCCGTCCTGCCGCCGGATTGACGATGACGCAAACCCGTTCATCCATTCACTTTCCGAGAGGCTTCTTCCACGGCATCGCGGGAACCGCCGCGCGCTCGGCGAACAGGTCGGCGAGAAGCGGATTCCAGATCCCGACATCGTCAGCGTCCTGGAACGAGAAGACGGCAATTCCCGTGGCCCCGCGACTACGCGCAAGTCGGATCTGACTCACGACCTCGCGCGCACCCTTGCTCGCGTCGATTCCAATGTACATCTGCCGGCCCGTTTCCTTTTCGGCGCCCCGCATCTGCTCGTCGAGCGTACAACGCCAGTCGATGCGAGAGCAGTACGTTGGCCCAATTCGGTAATACGTCATTGGCACGAGTACGTCCATGAATCCGCCGCGCGCCCAGCCGCGGCTGTCCTGCATGAGGTTCGTTGACCCCGCGAGCGTGTGCCACGCCCACTTGTCTACGTAAATGCCCCAGACAGCCGCGGACATCACCAGCGATGGGCGCACGGCTTGAATGCTGTCGTAGGCTTCCTTCACCATTCGGCTCACGAGATCGGTTCTGAACGCCTTCCATTCAGCCGCGTGAGTAAATGGATCCTTGCCGAACTGGGCCCTGCTTGCGGCATCGAACGACCATTCTTCGCCAGGGTAACGGATCCGGTCGAGATGGATGCCGTCAACGTCGTAACGGCGGGCAACATCAGCGGCGACGGCAGCGAGCCGGTGTCGAACTTCCGGAAAAGCTGGCGACAGCCACACATACTCTTCGCTGTTGGGACAGGGGAGTCTCTTGCCATAACGGTCCTGCATTATCCAGTCGGAATGATCGAGCAGCACGTGGCGCGGATTCCCGGGATCCGGCTGCGGAATTGGGCGGCACTGACCCTCGATTCCCGCCGCCTGGGCGGGGAGCGCATTGAGATAAGCATGAACCTGAAGCCCGCGACGATGTCCTTCGCGAACCGCGACCTCGAGTGGGTCATACGATGGCGTGCCACCGACCTTTCCGCATAACAAAGCAGCACACGGCTCGAGCTTCGACCGGTAGTACGCATCGGCCGCAGCGCGCGCCTGAAAATAGATGATGTTGAAATGCGCCCGCGCCGCAGTTTCCATGATGCGCGTGATCTTTGCTTCCGAGTCGTAATCGAACCGCGTGACCCAGAGCGCCCGCGCTTCAGGTTGCGCGCGATAGGCCGCATCTGCGCCAATGCGGCCGAGCGGGCATGCCAGTAACAGGGCAATCAGGAGGAGCTGGCTTCTCATTCGCGTATAATAGATGGATGCGCACCAAACGAAATGTTTTTTTTCTCGCCGGGATTTTTATCTTTGCCGGTGCGATGCACTTTGTGGTTCCGTCTAGGTATGTCGGGATCATGCCGCGCTGGATTCCCTACCCGCTTCAGATGGTTTACGTGAGCGGCATAGCCGAGATGCTCGGAGGAATCGGGTTGCTGTTGCCGGCAGTTCGGTCCGCAGCAGGCGTTGGGCTGATTCTCCTGCTGTTCGCAGTATTCCCGGCAAACGTGCAGATGCTCCTCGACGCCATTCATGCGCACGCGTCGCCGCTCTACATCGCGCTTCTCGTGCTGAGATTGCCACTCCAGCCGCTTCTGATTGTCTGGATCTACTGGTCAGCCGTCGCCGCGGGGCGTGACGAAACCGCGCGGCGGTAAAATCTCTTCGCTACTCTTCGAGTGATGGCTCGTAAGTATCGGACGTTGGCTCCAGATGGCTGTTGCCACTGAGAACCCTGGCACACGTGTTCCATCGGAGAATCGCGTCATCATTGCCAGCCGGCCTGATCGATTCCGCTTTTTCATACAGCGCCATCGCATCCCGGAGCGATTCGTAAGCGATGCTGCCAGATCCCATTCCACCCTGTGACAACAGAGCCTGGCCTCGTCTCTCGGCGATCATCCCCGAGTAGTACGTGCGCTGATAATCATCGGTAATGCGCGCCAGGTATTCCTTCGCCTTCATCACGCCCGAGGCAGCAACGCCGCTGTGCACGTCCGTCAGCGCCAGCACCATCATCACCAGCACTTGCTGATTGTCCGGATCGACCTCGAGAATGTCGAGACAAATACTCTCGGCCGCCCACGACTGGTTAAGCAGGCGGTAACGCTCAGCTTTCTGAATGGCGCGGGGAATCGAATCCCTCGAGATCGGTTTCAGTTCCATTTGTGTGGCCTACCGTGGCTTGCGACGGAACAACCGCACGAGGGCATGCAACGGATCGTAGTGCTGGTCCACGACCCGCTCCTTCAGCGGAATGATCGCGTTGTCGGTGATCTTGATGCTTTCGGGACACACCTTCGTGCAGCACTTCGTGATGTTGCAGTAGCCGATACCGTGCGCGTCCTTCAGCTCCTGCGTCCTGTCAACCGTATCGAGCGGATGCATCTCGAGTGCCGCGACGTAGGTGAGGAACCGCGGGCCGATGAAGGACTCGTACTTGCCATGATCGCGAAGCACGTGACAGACGTCCTGGCATAGATAGCACTCGATGCACTTCCTGAACTCCTGCACGCGATCGACGTCTTTCTGATTCATTCGCCACGTACCGTCGGCCGCGTCGGGCGCGCGGGGCTTGAACTTCGCGATCTTCTTTTTCGCCTCGAAGTTCCACGACACGTCGCTCACGAGATCACGGAGCGGTGGGAATGCGCGCATCGGCTCGACCGTTACCGGTTCGGTCAGATCCAGGTCATTCAGGCGCGTCATGCACATGAGCTTCGGCATGCCGTTCACTTCGGCCGAGCATGAGCCGCACTTTCCGGCTTTGCAGTTCCAGCGAACAGCAAGATCATTTGCGCTCTCGGCCTGGATCTGATGGATCGCATCGAGCACAACCATTCCCTCGGACACCGCGGTTGTATAGCTCTCGAGTTGTCCGCCGTGTGCATCGCCACGCCAGACTTTGAAGGTCGCCTTCTTCGTCTCTGTCCCGGCGCTGGCGTCACTCCGCTCGGCAGCGCGCTGCCCGCTCTCGACAATCGATCGCGACACGCTCTCCGTCATCGCTACTTGTTCTCCTCGATGATCTGCTTGAGATCATCGCGCATCGGCGTGATCGATTCTCGGGTCACGGCCATCGATCCATCGTCATTGCGTTTCACCAGAATATTGAAGCCGGCATATGCCGGGTCTTTCTCCGGGAAGTCGTCTCGAAAATGTCCGCCGCGACTCTCCTTTCGCTCGATCGCCGAGCGCGTCACCGCCTCGGCCACCGTCAGCAGGTTATCGAGATCGAGCGCGGTGTGCCATCCTGGATTGTATTCGCGGTTGCCATTGACGCTGACTCGCACCGCCCGGTCGCGCAATGCGTGAATGCCGGCCAGCGCCTGCTGCATCTCATCATCGCGGCGAACGATCCCGACCAGTGCCTGCATCATTTCCTGAAGCGCAAACTGCACCTGATACGGACCTTCGGTTGTCTCTTGCTGCTGGGCGCGGTCGAATGGGTCGAGCGCATGGTGCGCGGCCGCGTCCACCAGTGCGTCGTCGATCGTGCCTGACGACGCTTCGGTCGCAAACTTCGCCGCGTGCTCACCAGCTCGCTTCCCGAAGACAAGAAGATCCGACAGGGAATTTCCGCCGAGGCGGTTGGCTCCGTGAAGTCCGGCGGCTGACTCTCCGGCGGCAAACAACCCGGGAATCGTGGACATCTGCGTGTCGCCATCGACCTTGATGCCGCCCATCACATAATGCGTCGTCGGCCCCACTTCCATCGGCTCCGTCGTGATGTCGATGTCCGCGAGTTGCTTGAACTGGTGATACATGCTCGGAAGCTTCTTCTTGATGTGCTCGACGGGGTTCGAGATTTTCGACTTGATCCATGAGATGTCGAGAAACACGCCGCCGTGCGGACTTCCCCGTCCTTCGCGAACTTCACGCATGATGCAGCGCGCGACGTGGTCGCGAGTCAGCAGCTCTGGCGGGCGACGCGCGTTCTTGTCTCCCTGAACGTACCGCCAACCCTCTTCTTCGTTATCGGCCGTCTGGGAGCGATAGTTCTCCGGAATGTCGTCGAACATGAAGCGGCGGCCTTGATTGTTGACCAGGATTCCTCCCTCGCCGCGCACACCTTCCGTCACGAGAATTCCTCGAACGCTCGGCGGCCACACCATGCCGGTTGGATGGAACTGGACGAACTCCATGTCCTGCAATGCCGCGCCAGCGCGATATGCGAGTGATTGACCGTCGCCGGTGTACTCCCAGCTGTTGCTGGTGATGTGAAACGCCCGCCCGATTCCGCCGGTCGCAAGAATGATCGCCTTCGCCGCGAACACCCGAAATCTTCCGCGCTCACGATCGTACGCGAGAGCACCGGCAATGCGATCCCCATCCTTGAACAGGTCTATTACCGTGCTCTCCATGTGCACATCGATGCCCTGATGAATCGCATGGTCCTGAAGAGTGCGGATCATCTCGAGTCCGGTGCGGTCTCCAACGTGCGCGAGACGCGGATACTTGTGACCGCCGAAATTCCGCTGGAGGATTCTGCCGTCGGGCGTGCGGTCGAACACGGCGCCCCACGCCTCCAGCTCATTCACACGTGCCGGCGCCTCCTTCGCGTGCAGCTCGGCCATTCGCCAGTTGTTCATGTATTGGCCGCCGCGCATGGTGTCGGCGAAATGAACGCGCCAGTTGTCGCGGTCGTCGACATTCGCAAGGGCCGCGGCAACGCCGCCCTCTGCCATGACAGTGTGAGCCTTGCCGAGAAGTGACTTGCACACGAGTCCGACGCGCGCACCGGAAGCCGCAGCTTCGATCGCCGCACGAAGGCCCGCTCCGCCGGCGCCGACCACGAGCACATCGTGTGTGTGGCGCTCGAACTCCGTCACTACAGAAGCCTCAGGTCGGTCCAGATGCCCATCGACAGCATTCGTACATAGATGTCGCAGAATGCGACCATGAACAGACTGCACCACGCCCATCGCATGTGCCTGCGGTTGAGGCAGCTCGCGCAATCGTAGGCCGCCTTTCGAACCGGCGCTCCGGAGAGCCTGTCGAGATATCCGCCAACAAGATGCCGGAACGAATGACAACCCAGCGTATATCCGCCGAGCAGCACAACGTTCGCCGTCAGAACAAGCGTACCGATTCCAATTCCAAAATGCTCTTGTCCAGTCGCCGCGTCGGTGAACCACATCGCCTTCCATGCATCATGCGCGAGGAACATCAGGAAGATCAGCGCGAAGTACAGGAAATACCGATGGACGTTCTGAATGATGAGAGGAAACGACTTTTCTCCTCGATATCCGTTCCGCGGCTCGCCGACCGCGCACGACGGCGGATCGGACCAGAATGCCTTGTAATACGCGCCCCGGTAGTAATAGCAGGTGAACCGGAACCCGGCGGGAAATGGCAGAATCAGCAGTGCCGGTGAAAACGGCAGCAGGCCCGGCCACCAGTGCGGCTTGGGGCCGAACCAAGCAATCGCCGAATCTCCGAAGATGAGCGGCGAATAAAATGGCGAGATGTAATTGCCGTATTCGTAATACGCATTCTGAAGCGCGGCCCATGTCGCATAGACGAGAAAGCTCGACAAGATCACGAACACGATCACCGGCTCGACCCACCATGCGTCGCGGCGCATGGTCTCACCCCAGCCGCGACGCCTGATTTGAACGACTTCAACAGCCATGCGCTATTACTTGCTGTCCTGAGGCGTCCTGTCAGCTACATAAAGCTCGAGGTAGCCACATTCTTCACACACGAATGGCATGACGACGAGGCCGGCATTCGGATTGATCTTTCCATCAGCCGATGAGCCGTCGATGTTGACGAGGGCCTTGAAGCTGCCTGTGCGATTCATTCGCGAGGCTGGATGGTTGACACAGAAACGTTTTCCGTCCTTGATTGGCATGCGCGTTTGTCGGTGAGGGTGACTGTAGAGAATTCGACGACGCAAATGTAGACTCGCGTGCAATCGACAGCCAGACGCGAGCGCACAAGAAAAAGGGCCGCATCGTGGCGACCCTCGTTCCTGCAACCTTCTTTCGACTACGGCTTGCCGGCCTTTTCGTGCTGGCCGCGGCGCTTTCCCATTCCCTGCCCGCGCGTGTCCATCATCTGCTTGCGCTGAGCCTGGGCAGCGTCCCACTTCGTGCGCTGGTCAGCGGTCAGAATGCCGCGCACCTCGTTCATCTCCTGCTGGTGAATCGCCATCATTCGCTGACTGAACTGCTCGCGCTGCTGCTGAAACCGGGCACGAGTTGCCGATGACGTGTCACCCTTCTGCCGCGCCGCGCGCAGTGGCGCGAACTGCGCCTTCTGCTGCTCGCGAAGCGTCTTGATCTGCGGCTCGTACTTCGCGTGAATAGTCTTGAGCTGGGTCTTCTGGGCGTCGCTGAGATTGAGCGAGCTCATGAACTTCGCGTGCTCGCCGCCGCGTCCCATGTGGTCGCTGCGCATTCCCATCTGGCCGTGGCGCATGCCGCGCATGGCACTGTCCGGGCGAGCCTGCGTCTGGGCGCCCGCTGCGCCGGCCGCTCCAAGTACCAGAACGGCGCCAAGGGCTGCCGTGAGTAGTTTTGACATTTGAAAGCCTCCACATCGTGTTGAGTCCGCCGCACAATGCGATGGACACCATGATAGACGTGGGGGAACCGATATCGTTAAGGGTTCACAGCAGGGAAGGCGTTGCGCGTTTCATCCGGCGGCGGCGGCTGGCACTGTCCCGAACCTTCTCTCCCTCGACCCGAAGTCATCGACCGCCGCCGCAAGATCTACCGGCCCGAACTCGGGCCACATCCGCCGCGTGAAGAAGAGCTCGGCATAGGCGCATTCCCACAACAGAAAATCGCTGAGCCGCTGCTCTCCGCCCGTGCGAATCAGAAGATCGACGTCTCTCGATTCACCGACACCGTGGTCAACATCAGCGAGAAGGCGCGCAAATTCATCCCTGTTCCCTGCCAGGTCGCTCGGACCGATGTTTTTCATCAGCTGCGCTGCCCGCAGAATCGCATCGCGCGATGAGTAGTCGACCGCGATGCGGAGGTCGAGCGTGCGACCGGCGCGAGTCGCCTGTTCCGCATTGATGATTGCACGCAGGAGCTCAGCCGGAATTCGATCGCGGCGGCCGATGATTTTCATCCGGACGCCATTTGTTACGCATCGCGCAACTTCCGACACGAGGTAGCGACGGAAGAGTCGCATCAATAGCGACACTTCGCGCGACGGACGCCGCCAGTTGTCCGCCGAGAAGGCGTAGAGTGTCAGCGTCCCGATTCCACAGTCGGGCGCGGCCTCCACGATTTTGCGAACTGTGCGAGCGCCGGCAATGTGGCCCTGAGTGCGGAGCTGGCCTCTCGCCGTGGCCCAGCGGCCGTTGCCATCCATGATGATGGCGACATGAATGCCGCGCGGTGTGTATGAGCTCATTTGTCGGTAAATCGGCTAGCGGTCGCGCGTGGCGCGAATCAACGCTTCCATGTGGTCGAGGTAACGCTCGAGCGCGCGCCGCCCAGCCGCCGTCAGGCGGTACTGCGTCTTCGGCATCCTGCCCTCGAACGACTTGGTGCAGGCGATGTACTCAGCCTCCTCGAGCTTGCGCGCGTGGACGCTGAGATTTCCATCGGTGGTACTCATCAGTTTCTTGAGATCGCTGAAGCTGAGTGAATCGTTCACCGCGAGTGCGCTCACGATGCCAAGACGCAGGCGCTCGTGAATGAGACGATCCAGCTCGTCGGCCTTTTTCGCCGGTGATCGGCGAACGGCCGATCCCTTCAGCGCGCCCTGAGGCCGCGCGTCATCACGTGCCGCTCCATTTTTAGCCACCGTGCCTCCGCGCGATTGGAATGCCAAACCCGATATGAAGCCCGCCGAACGCAGCGCCGAGGATGAATGGCGCCCACATCACGGGAGCGAAGAGAGCGACAACACCCGCGGCCATGAAGCAAAGGCCCATCACGGGCACGATCTTCACGGAAAACGCACCGCCGGCGACAACCGCCGTTCCGTAGAGAAGCAGCCAGACGCCGGGGATCGCTTCCATCAGACCCGCCCGAAACAAAACGAGCGTCAGCAATGCTCCGACGGCCATCGGCGGCGAAAAGCTGAGCACGAACTTGCGGCCTGGACCGGAGAGCAGCGGCATCTTTGCGGCGCGCGCCTTCTGGACCATCGCCCAGATCATGATGGCCGGGGACAGTACCGCGAGCGCGAGCCAGATCGACAGCGCCGCGGTGGCCGTCTTCTGCTCTGCGGCGACGCTGGCCACGATGATGGCGAGCACACCAATCGCGACCATTCCCCAACCCGATACCGCCGTAAATGCCCCGGCGGCCTCCATCGTATTGCGGATGAACGCGAGATTGTCCATCGCTCTCAGATGAAGCGCGGGCGTGTCGCGCGACGGCGTCGGTCGCAGCGGCCGGACTGAAGTCATGCGCATATCATACAGGCCCGTACCGAGGCATGTCAAGTACTTTGCGTTTCAAAGCATGATATCCAGCGGTGGCAACCCGGGACATCGTCGCCGCTCTAGCTGAGCGAGATCGGACCTGGAAGCGGATCGCTTGCCGGAAAGCTCTGCTCGACCATCTTGTCGAGCCGACGCTCGTCGATCGCCGACGACAACATGCCGATGAGGTTCGAGCAGAATGCGGTAAGATCGTCCTGACGACGGCTCGTGAGAAGCTTCTGGTCGACCGCCGCCGCCTTGTCCACCCACGATCCTCCGGCTTCTCTGATTTGGGCAGCCAGCTCGGGGTGCGAGGTCAGCGTTCTACCCTCGACCGCGCCAGCTTCGACGAGGAGCCGCGGGGCATGGCAGATCGCCGCGACCGGCTTGTCCGCCTCCATAAACGACCGGACGAGCTGAACCGCATCAGTGTTAGCGCGCAGGGCTTCGGTGTTTCGCAGCCCTCCCGGCAGAACGAGCGCATCGAAATCGCGGGCGCTTACCTCCGTCACGAGGCTAGACACCTGAAACGTGTCGGCTTTCTCCTGGTTAATGAAGCCCTGGATAGATCCCGCCTTGAGTGACACGAGCGATACATCCGCGCGCGCTTCTTTCAACGCCTGCCACGGGGCGGTCAACTCCACCTGCTCCACCCCGTCAGTTGCCAGAATGGCCACTTTCCTGCCCGTCAGATCACCCGCCATCAATTCCCCCGCATGTCTGGTCTTCGTCCCGGCCGTGAATGGTCAGGAACCGTGCCATCGTCCGCACCGCCCCACCCTGCAATAAACGTAGCCGCAATTCCTGTTTCGCTGGCGCCCCCTGTGCGCTGAGCCAGTGGCATATTTCACCAATGCCACTCGTTGACCTCTACGGCCACGACGACCTCAGGACCCGCCTGACCCAGGCGGTCGAATCCGGATCACTACCCGGAAGTCTGCTCTTCCATGGCGCGCGTGGCACCGGCAAGCAGCGACTCGCGCTCTGGCTCGCCCAGACGCTTCTCTGCGAAAACCAACCTGCGCCATGCGGCCGCTGCCGAAACTGCCAGTACGCGCGCGACATGACTCATCCCGACCTCCACTGGTACTTCCCGAGACCGCGCCTCAAGGATGCCGATCCCGATCTCGAGGATGTTCGGGACGATTACCGCGAAGCAGTCGCGACCCGAGTCGAGAACAACGGACTCTACCCATCTCCCCCCGGCAGCGAAGGCATCTACGTCGCGACGGTTCGCGCGATCGTGCAGGAGGCGTCAATCTCTCCGGCAATGGCGAAGCGCAAGGTGTTCATCATCGGCGACGCCGAGCGAATGGTTCCGCAGGAGGGCTCGGAGCAGGCAGCAAACGCGTTTCTGAAAATGCTCGAAGAACCAAGCGAGAAGACGACGATCATCATTACATCGAGTGAGCCCGGCGCTCTTCTTCCGACAATCCGGTCACGCACCGTTGCCGTGCGCGTTCCGGGCGTTTCCGAATCCGCAGTCCGAGCGTTTCTCGCCGATCCCGTCGTATCCGCGGCGCTCGAAAAATCCGGCGCGCCGAAAACGCTCAACGAGCGGCTTCAGCTCGCCGGCTCCGCTCCAGGCTCACTGTTCGGAGGCGAGGCACGCGGGAAGGCGATGGCCTCGGCCAGAAAGCTCATCGATGCGGCGACGGCTCCGCATCAATCCGCGCGACACATGGCCGCACTCGGAGTCGGCGCCGCCGGCGCGCGCGGCAGCTTCAGCGACATTCTCGATTCACTCGTGATCATCCTCGGCGAGCGTATGCGCGCTGCACTTCACGATGGGAACAATGAGCGAGCGGCCGCTGCGGGCCGAGCTGCGGATCTCGTTGGCCAAGCCAGAATCCGCGCATCGGGCAACGTCAATCCGCAGCTCATCACCGCGGGCCTCCTTCGCGATCTCTCCTCGGCACTCCGATGAAAAAGCTCTCGCACACCGATGAATCCGGGTCTGCGCGAATGGTGGATGTGAGTGAGAAGCCACAGGCCGCCCGCGCGGCGACCGCAAGCGGGTCGATCACGATGCGACCCGACACGCTCGCGGCCATTCGCGACAACACGATCAGGAAAGGTGACGTTCTCGGCATCGCCCGTATCGCCGCGATCATGGCGGCGAAGCGAACCTCTGACATGATTCCCCTGTGTCACCCGATATCGCTTTCCGACGTGGGTGTCGACTTCACGCTCGACGATCAGCTCCCGGGAGTACGCGTGCGATCACATGCGCGAACGACGGGGCAGACTGGCGTCGAAATGGAAGCGCTCACCGCCGTTTCGATTGCGCTCCTGACGATCTACGACATGGCAAAGGCCATCGATCGTGGCATGACTATCGGAGACATCATGCTCGACGAAAAGAACGGTGGTACCTCCGGAGACTGGAGCCGCGCTACGAGCGCAGCCGACGAGCGCGGAGGACTATCGGCGTGTGATTGATGAGGGGATGCAGGTAGATCCAGTCCATTCTGAATTCTATTGAAGCTTCGCGGTGGCGTTATCGATGCGCCCGGCATAGGCATCGATCGATTCACCGGCCTGACGCGACGGCACGACGAAATCGGGATTTTGCGGATCGGTTGACGTCGGCATGTTGACCATCAGATCCCCGCCGCAATTTTCGACAGCTACCTCGAATCTCTCAACAGCCGACAACAGATCGGCAAGCGACGCCGAGTCCTCGGTATCGCTGACGTCAATTCCCTTTTGCATGAGGCGGCCGGTTATTTCCGTCGCCGCGTCATCCCGATCCTCGCGTCGATGCGGGTCAAGCATTTCATTCCGTTGCTCCGAGCTCTCGGGCGGTAAACTCATCTCGGCTCCGTAAGTGTGTAACGAGGACATATGCAATTCGCGTCCCGCCCCGTCGATACCCTTGCATACACGGCTCCCGCCCGGCTAGTTAGGTGCCTTGAACCGCGCCCATCCGGAGACGTGCACAGTGAGTAGACTCAGCTCCCTTTTTCTCGTTGCATTGTCGGCGAGCGTTTTGACCCCGCCGACTCGATCAGCAGCGCAGACCCCCGCAGCCATGCCGGCTGCGACCTACGACAGCTCGGCTTTCGCTGCGCTCAAATGGCGTGAGATAGGTCCGTTCCGGGGAGGACGGTCGGTCGCCGTCGGCGGGTCGTCAAAGAGACCGAACGAGTATTACTTCGGCACCACCGGCGGCGGAGTATTCAAGACCACTGATGGCGGGATGACCTGGGCCCCGATAACCGACAAATATTTCGGCGGCACGATCGGCGCGATCGAAGTGAGCGAATCGAATCCCGACATCATTTACGTCGGAACCGGTGAGTCGCCCATTCGCGGCAACGTCTCTCACGGCGACGGTGTGTTCAAGTCCACCGACGCCGGCAAGACATGGACGTACTCCGGCCTCGCCGACACGCGCCAGATTGGCCGCATCAGAATCAATCCAAAGAATCCGGATGTCGTTTATGTCGCCGCGCTCGGTCACGTCTGGGGTCCGAACGCCGATCGTGGCGTGTTCAAATCGGAGAACGGCGGCAAGAGCTGGAGAAAGGTGCTCTTCGTGAGCGACTCGGCGGGTGCGGTCGATCTCGCGATGGACCCGTCAAACCCGAGAACGCTCTACGCCGCGACCTGGCAGGCGCATAGAACTCCGTGGAAACTCGTGTCGGGCGGATCGGGAAGCGGTCTCTACAAGTCCACCGACGCCGGCGAAACGTGGACGAACATCAGTCGCAATCGGGGGCTGCCGACCGGCACTCTCGGCAACATCGGCGTCACTGTTTCGCCAGTCAATCCGCGTCGCGTCTGGGCTCTCATCGAAGCTGACTCGGGCGGTGTGTTCAGATCGGACGATGCCGGCGCAACGTGGACGAAGACAAACTCCGAGCGCACGTTGCGGCAGCGAGCCTGGTACTACACGCGCATTTTCGCCGATACAAAGGACACCAATACCGTCTACGCATTGAACACCGGAATGTATCGGTCGACGAACGGCGGCAAGACGTTTCGTGGCATTCAGGTCCCGCACGGCGACAACCACGATCTCTGGATCTCGCCGACCGATGCGAATCGAATGATCGAAGCAAACGACGGCGGGGCGAACGTGTCGTTCAACGCCGGCAAGACGTGGACGGAAGAGGACCAGGCAACGGCCCAGTTCTATCACGTCGTTACAACAAACCATTTTCCGTATCGCGTCTGCGGCGCTCAGCAGGACAACTCGACTCTGTGCGGCCCGAGCCGAGCGAATGGCGGCATCAGCAACGACATGTGGTACGCCGTTGGTGGCGGTGAGAGCGGATACATCGCCGTTCGCCCCGACGATCCGGAAATCATTTACGCCGGCTCGTACGGCGGACTGCTCACGCGGCACGACCAGCGAACGGGCTTCGAGCGCAACATCAATCCGTGGCCCGACAATCCAATGGGTCACGATGCCGTTGATGCCAAGTACCGGTTCCAGTGGACATACCCGATCGTTCTGTCGCCGCATAATCCGAATATCATCTACGTCGGCAGCAGCGTTGTCTTCAGGTCGAAGAACGACGGCCAGTCGTTCGAGCCGATCAGCCCCGATCTGACGCGCAATGACCCGCGCACGCTCGGGCCGTCGGGTGGGCCGATCACCAAGGATCAAACTTCCGTCGAGTACTACGGCACCGTGTTTTCGATCGCCGAGTCACCGCTGACGCCGGGAATTATCTGGGCCGGGTCGGACGATGGACTCGTTCACGTCACCCGTGACAACGGCAAAAGCTGGAAGAATATCACGCCTCCGTCGATTCCGGAGTGGAGCCGAATCTCTCTCATTGAAGCTTCGCATTTCTCACCCGGCACTGCCTATGTGGCGGCGAATCACTACCAGATGGACGACATGAAGCCGTACATCTATCGCACAACAGATTATGGCGCGACGTGGACGCTAATCGTTAATGGGATCCCGCAAACGGAGTTTGTCCGCGCGGTGCGCGAAGATCCCGTGCGCCGCGGATTGCTGTACGCCGCAACCGAGCGCGGAGTGTGGCTGAGCTTCGACGACGGCGCGCGCTGGCAGACACTTCGCAAGAATCTTCCAATCGTTCCGGTTCACGATCTTGCCGTGAAGGAAGGCGATCTCATTGCGGCAACGCACGGACGGTCGTTCTGGATTCTCGACGATCTCTCCGCGCTGCGGCAGATGTCGCCCCAGATCATGAGCAGCGCATCGCATCTGTTCAAACCGCGCGACGTTTATCGTGCCGGTTTCAGCGGAGGTGGTGACGCAGGTACGGCGGGTGGTCATCCAACCGGCCAGAATCCGCCGTCGGGAGCTGTTGTCTATTACTGGCTCAGGAAGCCGGGACAGACAGTGACGATGGATTTCCTCGATGCGAAGGGGGCGGTGATCCGCAGCTTCACCAGCGTTCAGGATTCGATTGTCGCGCGTGATTCGGTGAAAGCGGACAGCGTCAAGACCGCGCGCGCCGACAGCCTGAAGAAGGCTGGCGTAAAGGCGGACTCGACGACGCGCTCGGAAGCGCGCAGCGAGGAGACTCCGCCGCCCGACGACGGCCCGCGTCGCACGCCGCCACCGCCCCGCGTCTCGAATAAAGCCGGGCTCAACACGTTCGCGTGGAACATGCGCTACCCCGACGCATCGACATTTGACAACATCATCATGTGGGCGGCAGGCACGAACGGTCCCGTGGCAATCCCGGGGACATATTCCGTTCGCATGCACGTGAACGGGACGACCGAATCGCAGACGTTCAGGCTCGTGAAGGATCCGCGGAGCAAGGCGACTCAGGCGGATTTCGAGGATCAGTTCGCGTTTCTGCTGAAGGTGAGGAACGAAACATCGAAAGCCAATGATGCGGTGAAGACAATTCGCAATCTTCGCGCGCAGATCGCCGATCGTGACAACCGGCTGCCCGCGGACAAGCGCGCGGCGTTCGAG
>JBBSFT010000045.1:0-18725 GCA_038254845.1 Gemmatimonadales bacterium
CAACCGACGGATTTCTCTGGTCGCGCTGGCTGTTCCTGCGCGCCCTCGGCGTGATCTTCTTTTCGGCATTCTACTCGCTCGCGTTTCAGGTGCGCGGGCTCATTGGCGAACACGGTATTCTGCCCGCGGGCGAATATCTCGCCCTGGTGCGGTCGTATGTCGGGCCGGCGAGGGGCCTCTGGTACGCGCCGACTCTCCTCTGGCTCAACGCGGGAGACACCGCACTCACGGTGATCGCCGTTGCCGGTCTCATCGTGTCAGTGCTCTTGACTGTCAACATCCAGCCGCGCCTGATGACGCTAGCGGCGACCATTCTCTTTTTGTCGTGTGTTGCCGCGCTCCAGGATTTTTCTTCATACCAATCCGATGGAATGCTGATGGAGGCGGGATTCCTGTCGCTGTTTCTTGCGCCGGGAGGGATGCGGCCGGGCCTCGGCGAGACCGATCCTCCCTCGCAACTCGCCCTGTTCATGCTCCGGTGGGAGTGGTTCCGGATCTATTTCGAGTCTGGCGTCGTCAAGCTTGCGAGCGGCGATCCAGGCTGGCGCAACTTTACGGCGATGGACGACTACTACCAGAATGGTCCGCTTCCGTCATGGCCGGGCTGGTACGTGCAGCATTTTCCGCACTGGTATCACGCTGGAACCGTAGTCCTCACTCTCGTCGTCGAGCTCATTCTCGTGTGGGCTGTCTTTCTGCCGCGCCCAATCCGGTTGGCCTGCTTTGCAGTCGTGACAGCATTGCAGATCGGGATCATCTCGACGGCCAACTACGCGTTTCTGAACTACCTCGTCCTGGCGTTGGGAATATTTCTCGTTGACGACTCAGTTTTCGCGCGCGCTGGCCTTCTCACCAGGCAGGTCTCTGTTGGCACCTCGCGGAAGCGATCGAGCGTGCGACGACGAATCGAGACCGGGATTTTGAGCGTTGCTCTGTACGTGACAATCATTTCGTTCATGGGACGGGGGTTGCCTCAGCTCCTCACTTTCCCGGCGACACTCTTCGATCCATTTCGAATCGCCAACGCGTACGGATTGTTCGCGGTGATGACGCCTGCACGGTATGAGATCGAGTTTCAGGGAAGCAATGACGGGCGCACGTGGATCCCCTACACATTTCGATACAAGCCGCAGAACATCTACGAGAGACCGGCTGTCTACGCTCCGTATCAACCGCGATTCGAGTGGAACCTCTGGTTTGCGTCGCTCGCTCCCGCGGGCGAGTCCCCGTGGGTAGAGCGCGCCCAACGGCGACTTGTCGAAGGAAGCGCCAGTGTGCTTGCGCTTTTTCGCGACGATCCGTTCGCCGGACGTCCGCCGAAAATGGTGCGGACCGTTCTATCGCGGTACTGGTTCACCGACGCCGAGACAAAGCGGGAGACCGGTGCGTGGTGGAGGCGTCAGGACCTCGGCGAGTTCGTACCCGCGTCAACCCGTTAAGGCAATTCCCGAAATGCGGAACCCTCGCGGCGTCTTGTAGCTTCGCGCCGCGTAAATGCCGGCGATAAACCCGCCAAGGTGCGCTTGCCAGCTCACTCCCGCTGTTCCCGGTAGCACGCCCATCACCATCCCGCCCCACAGGAAAATCACGACGACACTCAACAGAATGCTGACGAAGTCGCGCGCGAACCAGCCACTGAGCATGAGGAATCCGAGATAACCGAAAATCACACCGCTCGCTCCGATGTGAACGGAGCCTGGCAGCCCGAACAGCCATGCCATTGCGCCCGAACCGAACATCACGATCGCTGTGACTGGGACGAAGTGCCGCGGGTCGCGGAGAATCACAAGCCAGCCGAACAGCAGGAACGGAATGCTGTTGGCCACGATGTGATTGAGGCTTCCATGGAGGAACGGAGCGAACAGGATTCCGCGGAGACCGATAATCGTTCTCGGAATGACACCAAGGAAGAGCAGAATGCTTCCCGTCAGGCTCGTGACCGCGAAAATCACCCACATCGCCACAAACATTGTGAGCAGGATGCTCATCTGGGATTTGAACGCGCGCGTCATGAAAGACCGAACGATACTACGCGGGTGATTGTTTCCGTTCGCGCGCGGTCTTGTCTCTCACGCCAACCGAAATCGTTCGCCACCTGCCCTGGTTGAATCGAATGACGGTCAGCGCGCATCGTGTTGCGTGCCCGGCGAGGATGGCGAGCCAGATGTCCATCGGGTCGAGACTCCCGAACCGCCTGATGAGGAAACATGCGCCGAGGGGCACGACGATCTGCGAGATGACGGAGATGTAGAATGGACTCTTCGTGTCGCCGGTGCCCTGAAGGCCGCCGGTGTACGCGAGCGCGACGGAGACAAAAAGTCCCGACAGGCTGAGAATGCGCAGCAGATTGACGGCGATATCGACGACTCCGGGCTCGTTCATGCCGAAAATTGCGAGCAGCTGGCGCGGGAAGAACAGAAAAAAGAGACCAATGAATGCCGCGCCCGTCGCGCCGATCCGGGCTGCAACATGAACCGCTTCTCGAGCGCGATCGGGATTCCCGGCCCCGAGGTTCTGGCCGGCCGCAGCCGATGCCGCGCCCATCAATCCGACCGAAGTCCATGTGATCAGCGAAAAGAGCTGCGAGTACGACACCGCGAACGCCGCCTGCGACTCGGCGCTCTGGGCAAGTGACCCAATGAACGACAACATCAACAGGCCGCCCACGTTCATCGCGATCCCCTGAAGTCCTGTCGGCAGACCGAACTTGAACAGCGACCTGATGATCGCCCAGTCGGGAGCAAATCCAGTCTTGCGCGGAAAGCGGACGACCCACCCGCCGTGCCACAGTTTCCACAGCGAGTAGACGGCGAGCAGACCCGAGGCGAGGACAGTCCCCATCGCCGCTCCCGCCGTGCCGAACGCCGGGATCGGACCGAGCCCGCGAATCAGCACGATGTTGAACGCGATGTTCATGACGGTCATCGCGATTCCGAGAACCATCGGCGTTCGCGCATCACCAGCCGCGCGCAACGCGCCGCCAAGCATGAAAAAGACGAGCATCCCGCTCGAGAAGACCATCATGATGCGGAGGAACGGGAGCGCTTGTGCCTGCACGTCCGGTGCGGCGTTCACGAACCGCAACAGCATCGGAGCCGCGAAGATTCCGATCGGCGCGAGAACCCCGATCGCGATCGCCGCCGCCGTGATGAATGCCTGATAGACAGTGCGGTCGGCCATCTCTTCATTCCCGGCGCCGACAAATCGGGCGACAAGCACGCTCATCCCCGTGAACACCGACATGATGAAGACGATGATGACAATCCAGATCTGGTTTGCAACGCCGATTCCGGCATTTGCTTTGTAGCCGATGAGGTGTCCGACAAGGATGTTGTCAATAATTCCCTGAAGACCGCCGAAGACATTGGTGAGCATCGTCGGCCACGCGAGCTTCCACACCGCCGGAAGCAGCGGCCCCTCGACGATCGACCGGTCGTAGCGCGACTTGACGGCCGGAGCCGCCCGATCAGTCATACACTCTTGTCAGGCCTCGCCCGTCCGCGGTTCGTGAGGATCATCGTCATCGCCACAAACGGAATGTGCCCGATCATCTGCACCCAATACCGAGGCGTGAGCGCCGGCCCGTGATGAACGAATGATGGGATGACGATGAGCGTCATCACGAGCCAGATCGTCAGCCCGTACGCTGTCGCGACGAGCCATGCCGTGAGCCAGCTCTCGATTGCATTGCGAAGGGTGGATTCGCGAAGCGCCAGAACAAATAGCGTCGACCAGAACAGTGCCACGCACAGGTGGATCAGCAATCCGATCGCGCCCGTCGGCCAGCCGCCAGTGAGCATCTCTTTCCCGAACGGAACGCTGGCGACTCCCTGAAACACCCGGAGCGGAGTTGCTCGCGGGCTCATGAAGTAGCCGGTCGATGACGCAAACAACGCATCGACGACAAACACGAGCAACCCGGTTCGGATTATCGCCGGTATCGTCCCAGAACGGTCTGCCGCTATCGGATTAGCCGTGGACATCACCTTGGTCCCGGTTGAAGAAAGGATTCATCGTAAAACGCCAGTGACAATCAACAACATAAGAATGCATCAGCAACGGGGTTCATGGTGCCTTCGGCTGAGGCTTGCCGATACCGTCGCGTGCTATTATCTGGACGCCATGGAAGATCTCACGACCGGCCCCGTTACCCGGCATCTCTTGAAAACCGCGGGCTTCATGCTCGTGATGATGGTGTTTCAGACGCTGTATTTCCTCATCGACCTGTATTGGGTCGGGCGGCTTGGAACGGACGCCGTTGCCGCGGTCGGAATCGCAGGTAATCTCACGTTCATCGTGCTCGCGCTGACGCAGATGCTCGGCGTCGGGACCACCGCCGTCGTGTCACATGCCGTCGGTCGCAAGGCGCACGAGGACGCGCAGGGATTGTTCAATCAGTCCCAGGTGCTCGCGATCGTCACCGGAATCGTCTTTCTCATTGTCGGGTTGACCACGACAGGCGGGTATGCCAGGGCCATGAGCGCCGATGCCACGACTGCACGGCTCGCTGGCGAGTATCTCACGTGGTACATCCCGGCAATGGCGCTCCAGTTCGGACTTGTCGCGATGAGCGCCGCACTGCGTGGGGTCGGCACGTTCAAGCCCGGCATGATCGTATCGACGGTGACCGTCGTCATCAACATGATTCTCGCGCCGTTTCTCATCTTCGGCTGGGGTACCGGACGCGCGTTCGGAGTTGCCGGCGCAGCAATCTCGTCGCTCATCGCAATTGTCATCGGCACCGTGTGGCTTGCCACTTACTTCATGAGACCGGATGCCTACCTCCACTTTGACACTGCCGACTGGAAACCACGTCTCGCGACCTGGAAACGCATCCTCGCGATCGGACTGCCGACAGGATTCGAGTTCGCCATGACAGCGGTATCTCTCTTCGTCATTTACTCCATCACGCGTCCGTTTGGCGCAGCGGCGCAGGCCGGCTTCGGCATCGGCCAGCGCGTCGTTCAGTCGGGCTTCATGCCGGTTGTCGCACTCGGCTTCGCGGTCGCGCCCGTCGCCGGCCAGAATTTCGGTGCCCGCCAGTCGCAACGCGTGAGAGATACGTTCCGCGACGCGGCGGTCCTCGCGGCAATCATGATGTTTCTGTTTGCAGTTCTCTGTCACCTGATGCCCGCCGCGCTCGTCGGGATCTTCTCGAGCGATCCCGCAGTCATCGGCGTTGGCAAAGAATATCTGAGGATCGCGTCGTTCGGCTTCATCGCATCAGGCCTCATCTTCGTCGCGTCGAGCATGTTCCAGGCGATGGGCAACACGATGCCGTCGTTGATCAGCTCAGGCGTGCGCATCGCGCTTCTCTCTCTTCCCTCATTTTATCTCGCCCGCCAGAAAGGCTTCACACTGAGCTGGATCTGGTACCTGTCCGTGGCGACGGTCGCCGTTCAGCTCATGCTGAGTATGCTCCTTCTTCGCCGGGAGTTCCGGCGCCGGCTCGCATTTCAGACATAGGGTGGCTCACGCTGGAGTAATTCTTCCAGCGGGCCCATTAGTCCGGCGAATCCTGGAGGATGCTCGCTGCGTATCGGTAATCATGAGGCGAGACGGACAGGCGCGACCGGTGGTGCGACAAACCAATCTGGTCTCGGCAGCGTCAAAGACTCGTAACGCCGGCCCCTCCACTTACCGATCACTCTTCATGAACCGATTTCATAAAACCCGGGCGATGATGTGCCGCAGTCTTGTAACGTCGGTCGCGATTGCCTCGGTTGCACTCGCCCAGGTTCCTGCGCCATCACCCGGTTCAATCGTCAAATCACACGATCAAGCTCCTCACGCCGCAGCAGCTCGTCGCAATGGCCCGATTCAAATCGACGGAAAGCTCGACGAGGCTGCATGGAACGCGGCGACTCCGATTACCGACTTTCGTCAGTACGACCCGAACGAGGGACAGCCGGCGTCCGAAAAGACCGAGGCGCGTATTCTCGTCGATGACGATGCGGTCTACGTTGGCTGGCGCCTCTTCGATCGCGAGCCCGACAAGATCCAGTCTCAGCTCGCGCGGCGCGATCAGCCAGTCGACGGCGACGTTGTCGAAGTTTCGTTCGACAGTTATCACGATCACCTGAGCGCCTACATTTTTCGCCTCTCAGCTGGCGGCGCACGCCGGGATGCTACCATAAGCGCCCGCGGAAACCAGGACAACTCGTGGGACGCCGTCTGGGAAGGAGCGACGAGTCAGGACTCCCAGGGTTGGTACGCCGAGTTCCGCATTCCGCTGTCGCAGCTTCGGTTCAATCGGAACGTCGCCGAACAGGTGTGGGGTCTTCAGCTCGACCGGCAAATTGCCCGCAAGGGAGAAAGCGATGTCTTTGCGCTGACCCCGAAGACCCAGCAGGCAGGCATCTACCGTTTCGGCCACCTCACTGGCCTCAGCAATCTCCGGTCGGGGCGCAAGATCGAGCTCGTGCCATATGTGGTTGCAAGGAACGAAAACTCGACCGCGCTCCCGAACGATCCGTTCCTGAAAAAAAATCACATCGCCCTGGGCGTCGGGCTCGACCTGAAGTACGGCATCACAAGCAACATGACGCTCGACGCGACGATCAATCCCGACTTTGGCCAGGTCGAGGTCGATCCCGCGGTTGTCAACCTGTCGGCGTACGAGACGTTCTTTCCCGAGCAGCGGCCGTTCTTCATCGAGGGCTCCAGCATCTTCAACTTCGGCGAGATGCGGTCACAGAATCAGTCGAACGGATACAACTTCTTCTATACGCGACGCATTGGACATGAGCCGCAGCGAAACATTGGCGGGCCCAGTGTCGCCTTTGTTGACGCGCCACGGCAGACACGAATCGACGGAGCCGTAAAGCTGACTGGCCGCACGGCGGGCGGATGGTCGGTCGGCATGATCGACGCCGTCACCGCAAGCGAGGAGGCGCGCATTCGCGATCTGTCGGGCGTGGACAGCCGGGCTCTTGTGGAGCCGCGCGCGAACTACTTCACGAGCCGCGTGAAGCGTGATTTCAGGCAGGGCAATACGACGATCGGCTTTGGCACAACCGCGGTCAACCGCGATTTGAGCGACGCCGCTGTCGTTCCGCTCTTTCGCCGTTCAGCGTACACCGGCGGCCTCGACTGGCAGCATGCGTGGCAAAACCGGACATGGGCATTCGACGGCGACATCGTCGTGAGCCGCAACAACGGCAGCGCCGAGGCAGTCGATGTGCTCCAGACGTCGCCGGTGAGGTACTATCAGCGTCCTGACAAGATCACTTATCTGCGGGATCCGACCCGCACGTCGCTGACAGGATATCTGTACGAACTCACGCTCGCCAAGCTCGCCGGTCTTCATTGGACCGGGTCGGTCACATATCAGGAATACAGTCCCGGCTTCGAGGTGAACGAAGCCGGGTTTCTGGGAACGACTGACATGCGTGGAATCGCGCCGCTCATCGGCTACAGCGAGACCAAGCCCGGCAAGCATGTCAGGAATTGGAATCAGTTTCTATTCTGGAATCCGACGTGGAACTTCGATCACGACATGACTTTCAACGGTATCGGCGCCATCACGACAGCCGAGCTCTCCAATTTCTGGAACTACCGGCTGCGCTTCGATTGGCGGCCGTCGGTGTACGATCCAACATTGCTGCGTGGCGGCCCGATTGCGCGGCTGACGCAGGCTGGCGGGACGCAGTTCTTCGTCTCCACCGACAGGCGCAAGCCGTACCAGGCCACTCTCGGCGCGTCATATTCGTATAACGTTGCCGGCGGACGCGGGGTGAACATTCAGCCCGGGCTGACCATGCGCCCGTCGACTGCGCTCAAGATTTCGCTCACACCGACCTTCAATTCGACCCACGCTGTTGCCCAATATGTCACCCGGGCAACGGACGCAACGGCGACGTCCACATACGGTGCGCGCTACGTCTTCGCGACCCTCGAGCAGCGGCAGGTAGCGATGATGACGCGAATCGACTGGACATTTACGCCAACGCTCTCGCTTCAGTTGTTCGCGCAGCCGCTTCTCGCGGCTGGGGACTTCAAGGACTACAAGGAATTCACGACGCCGCGCGCGTTCATGTTCAATGTTTATGGCCGTGACGCGGGAACGATCTCACGCGAGGCTCGAACCGGCCGCTACACAGTTGATCCCGACGGCGCTGGCGCCGCGCCGGCATTCAGCTTCGGCGATCGCGACTTCAACCAGCGCTCGCTGCGCGGCAATGCGGTGGTGAGGTGGGAATACCGGCCAGGCTCAGCGCTGTTCTTCGTCTGGCAGCAGAGTCGGTCAGGGTTCGTTCAGTCTGGCGAATTCGATTTCAACCGCGACTTCCAGGCGTTGTCGAATCTCACACCCGAGAACGTCTTCGTCGTTAAGGGAACATGGTGGATAGGGCACTGATTCCATGCGTCAATCGCGGTCCGAAACGCGTCAGCCGGCCTGGGCTCGCATAGGTTGACTTGCCAGCGGCAGCGTCAACACGAACACGCTCCCCGCGCCTGAGCTCGACGGGACGACGTCTCCGCCCATGCCCCGGGCCAGATTCCTGCTGATCGACAGGCCGAGCCCCGTTCCTTCCTTGGACCGGCTCAGCTTCGCGTCAACCTGAACAAACGGCAGGAAAATGCGCTCGAGCTGGTCGTGGGGAATTCCTCGACCCGTATCGGCAAACTCGAGACTGCCCAGGCCGGAGCCGAGAATCGCGCTCGTGACACTCAGCGAACCGTTCGGATCCGTGAACTTGACCGCGTTGCTCATGAGATTCAGGACAATCTGCACCGTCTTCGCGCGGTCTGCCCGCACAATCACTGGCATTGGCGACGGGTCGTGGGCGAAGCCAAAATGCTTTGCTTCCATCTGCGGCGCGGTAAGCTGCTCGCATTCGGAGACCACACCGTTGAGATCGAAATCCTCGACCTCATACGTTACCGCGCCGGCATCTATCTGTGCGTAGCTGAGGAGACCGTTGATCAGGTTCAGCAACTGCTTCTGGCTTCGCTTGATGCGGGTGATGGCACCCAACTGCCCCTCCGTTACCGGCCCGTGCACGCCCATCTCGATCAGATCGGTGTAGCCGCCGATCGCGTTGAGGGGCGTCCGGAGCTCGTGGCTCATGATCGCCAGAAACTCGCCCTTGACTCTGTTCGCGGCTTCGGCTTCGGCCCTCGCCAGCAATGCGTCTTCGCGGGAAGCCTCCGCCGCACGCGTCGCTTCCTGCGCGTCGGACGTCAGTTCTTCGAGATACGCAGTGCTCGACCTGAGCGCCTCTGTCTGTGCCTGGAGTTCGACAGCCTGCTCCTGAAGCATGCGGTTCGACTGCTCCAGGTGCAGAGTCGAGCCCTTGACTGCCTCGAGCGCGACTCGAAGCTCTATCTCGCGCTGCGCCGACGCGGCAAGCTCAACGAGAACATCGACCTCGTCCGCCGTCCAGGCGTGAGGAGCCGTGTCGATCGTGCAGAACGCGCCAACGACCTGATCGCCGACGACGAGCGGCACTCCAACATAGGCCGCCACACGGAGCGTCTTTACGGTCGGAACGTTCCGATATACGGGATCAGCGGCGGTATCCGGAATGACAAGCGGGCCCGGCTGCTGAACCGCGTAGTGACACAATGTCAGCCCGCTCAGCTCGCGGGCCGTGGAAAAGGGCTCGCCAAAACCGCTTGCAGACTTGTAGAAATCACGGTTCGCATCGACGAGCGAAATGAACGCCGCCGGCACTCTGAGAAGCTTCACCGCAAGCCGCGTCAGCCGATCGAAGACCTCTTCAGGCTCGGTGTCGAGAAGCCCCGTTTCGCGAACGGCGGCCAGCCGCTTCGCGTTCGAGATATCAGGATAGTTCACGGGTTAACATACATCCGGCCGCAACCCATGTCGTCCCGGACACAAGTCATGTCACACGACATCATCAGCCAGCGAGTGGAGAGCGGCGAATGGCTCGCACCTGGCTGCGTCGAAGAACAGCGCACGCAGCGGGTCGCCCATCGACTCGCGAACGAATGCTGCCGTTCTTGCCTGCCTCGTTTGGCTGTTGATGTGCTTGACGATTCTGTACTTCACTTCGGGCACAGAGAGGTCGACAATCAGCGTCGAGCCTCCGCGAAATTGATACGCCGGTGTTGCCAACGAGTGGTGCTCCTTCACCAGCATTGACTGCGTTAGCGAGACAACCACCTGCGGAATGTGGCGCCCGTCGGGACTGAACCGCATGGAGCACCGCAATGCGTGAACATCGAATGCGCGTCCCTGATCGAGCCCGAGCCCGTTCGCGAAGTCGCTCGAGTCGGCCAGTGCAACATTCAGCAACCGATGGAGCTTTCGCCTCGCCTTGATCGTCAACTCGAAAAGCTCTCCCCGGTTCTTGAGATAAAGACAGCTGTCCGCGTACGCCTTCAGGCTCTCGATGAGCGGCTTGTAATTCTTTTTCAGGCTTCTCTCTGACGATTGGCGCAGCGTCTGGCCAAGTCCCTGCCAGCGAAGCGTGTCAACAGACAGCGTTCGCAGCGTGTCCGGCGACGGGGCATCGAGATTGGCCGGATAAATTCCACGCCTCCGAAACGCGTCGACGAACGCAACTCGATAGTTCAGCCTGTCATCGCTGACGACGTCAAAGTCGGCGGTAATGATCGCGCGCAAATATTCGAAGAACGTGAGATCGACTGGTGGCACGTAGTCGAGCGCGCGAATGCACATCGTGAGCACGTGAGTAGCGGACTTCGCCGCCTCCTCCGAAAGTCGCTTCACGAGATCGGGATGAATTGCGCCATTGGTGAGAACGCCGGTGCCGCCAGTGTAGATCCGGAGCAGGTCCGAGATGCGGGCGTTGTAGATGGCAATGAACGCATCGAACACCGCCGCGACGAGGATCGCTCCGCGGGCGTGAGGACTCACCCGCCGCGAAAGCTCGGTGGGATCCGGCGTCAGCCTCGTCCACACTCCATCCTCGACACGACCGATCGCGTTTCGCAGTGCCCCGCGAGATCCGGTCGCGTGTCCGAATTGAACGGCCAGCGAGCCGAACATCGACTCTGCTTCGATGTCGCCCCGCGTGCGCCCGATCTCGCTCTCGACGATCTCGGGGATCGTGAAGTGCTGAAACAGCGCAACGATATCGGCAAACCCTTCGTGAAACGCGAGGACGTCAGGATTCGTCGCCTCGTTGAACCGCCGGTACATTCCGTCGAGAATTGCATGTGTCGTCTCATGAGCAACAATGTCGTGCGACAAGCACGCGAACACGCGCCCGCCCGGTATCTGATCGCTCTCCACTCCCGGAGACGTCTCGAAGTATCCGAACTCGAGCGATCTCTTCTCCGGACTGTAGTACGCGTTAGCCTGTCTCACGGCGTGAGGCCGCACTGCGAGACGCGGGACGAAGACGCTGTCATCAGCAGGCTTCCCGTTCCTGCCGCCAGCGCGCCAGAGCACCGGCCGGCCAAGCGCGGCCTCGAAATGCTTGATGGTCTTCATCGCCACCGCATACACCATCTGTTGATGGAACTGCGCGTTCCCTTCCGACGGCGCCCATCCATCCTGCGCGAGCAACCGCGGGTCATTGAGATCAAGCGGCGCATATCGCTTCTTCGACGCATCAACATCGATGACCTCGAGATAGTCGCCGACTGGACCTGGCTTGAGCGGTTCCCATGGAATTTTTAGCGTCACTTCATTGATGCTCGCCGTGTCGAGGCGAACCGAGAAACTCGGATCAACGGCATACACGCGCAGACGACGGTATGCCGGATCTCTGACCTCCGGCTCGGCGTCACACGCCGCGAGCACCGCGCTCACGACGTCCGTCGTCTGCCCGGTCGGCTCGGCGCTTCGTCCAGTGACGACGGGATAGCGCGACGCCACCTGTCGTCGCAACGCCACCGAGGCTCCCGAATCCTCGATCAGCGCGTCCATGAACCGCTTGAGCGTCGCGCTCTCGAGAGCTTCCATTGCGTCGGGATCGGGAACAATCCGCTGAAGCTCGGGATTACGAAGCCACCGCTGAGCCACCTCGAGATTCAGCATCTGTTCGCGCACCGGGACGTCGACGATACCGAGTCCGGTGATGACGCGCAGAAACGAAAACGAATCATTGTCCGCTTTCGATGGAGGCAGTGTCAGATCGGCCTGAACCCTCAACGCGGCATCGGCCTGAAGGATTCCATTCCCGAGCCGGTGCGCATCGCTTCCCTTGTTTTTCGCGGTGCTGAACAGCGCCTTTCGCACCGCCTCGACGCGCCGCCAGTCACGCGGCAGAACGCTCTTGTACTTCTCGAGCCAGATTGCCGCCGCGGCTGCAATCTGCGGTGTCGCTGCAGACGTGCCCTCGCCATCGAGCCGCACGACTTGCTCGCACCCGAATACAGCCCACGGAATGTTCGGTGTATACGCGGCAATCGCCGACGCCATCCGGCTATCCGGACCGGAATTTCCCTCCATTGCCGACAGCGATGCATACGGTCTGTCGTTCGCCATCACGCCGCACGCGGCGATGACGCGTGGATATCGCGCCGGATAGACCATGTTCCGCGTAGGCAAACCATGCTTGTTATTCCCCGCGGCAGCGACCATGCATACGCCTCCGAGGTATGCATCGTTGATAGTCTCGTTCCATGCCCGCGATGGGAGTCCGCCCATCGACATCGACACGACGTCGCAGCCATTCTCCAGTGAGTAATGAAGTGCCTGCGCAAACGCGCTCGTTCTGAGAAGCATCACGCTGTCGGCGATTCTCAGCGGAACGATGTCGGCGTGTGGCGCGCCGCCCATATACTTCCCGTTGACCATCGAACCGGCGAGAACGCTCATCGTGCCGGTCCCATGTCCCGAGCTATCGAGAACGAAAACCTTGTTGTCCGGATCGGTCGCGCTACCCGGATCCCCGTCTCGCGACACGAAGCTTCGCTGGAGATTCGCCAGCACGTGTTCCGGCACCGTCACATGCTTCGGGTAGTAACCAGTGTCGAGGTGAGCGATGCGCGTCCGACGGTCGGTGAACTCGACCGCGTCGCTCGCCTTGCCAAGCTGCGAATAGCCGTCACCGAGATGCCAGCAGAACTCATCCGGACCGACGGGCTTTCCGCCGGAGGAATCCTGGTTCGTTGAGGTGCAATCGTAGCCGACGGCGAACGCGCCTCGCGCATCCGGCTCACGCTCGTCAGGAAACACGTCATTCACGAGATCGGGCTCCGCAAAGATCACATCCGATTCGGCGACGCCGAGCTGGTCGGCGACTCTGTCGTGCGCCATGTCCCAGGCCGACGCTGCTCCCGAAAGGTTGGCGAGGTACCACTGCGGCTCGTCCGCCAGCGTTCGATCCTCTGCAGAAGCGGCAGTTGACTCATGCAGCGGTCGCAAGCTCACCCGCGCCTGGGCCGCTCTCAGCGAGGTGGATGGCCGAAGCTTGAGGAGAACGCGATTTATATCAGGAGGCTCGTTTTGTCCGGACACAATGCCCTTCCGCCGTGGAATTGAACACACCGGACCCGATAGGCGCCGGCGACGTGACATTATCCGGCGGTCCATTCCATTGTGCCACTGCGTTTTCTTATCACGGGTATGCCGGATTCTTATCAAGTACCGGTGTCCGCTGGCCGCTACCGAAGAGAGCGGAAGGGCTCGTGCGTTGGACCGGACGCTCCCGACAAGCCATGACACAACGTTAGTATTCATTGACATCCTTTTGATCAATCTGACAATGCGGTCGATCGACCAGCTGCATCTCACTTTCTCCGCCATCCCGCTCATTCTTGGACTCGCCGCCTGCGTCGGCAAGCCCGCGGCCGTGCAGGTCGCGAGCGCGCCAGCTCCGGTGATGACGCCGGCGACAACCGCTCCGACGCCATCCATTACCACCGACAGCACGCGAAGTCGATACGCCAGCACCGCTGCCGACGTACGCTTCATGTCGTCGATGATCGGGCACCACTCACAGGCCGTCACGATGTCGAAGATGGCCCCAGGTCACGGCGCCAACGCCCGCGTTCAGGCACTGGCCGAGAGAATCATCAACGCGCAGCAGGATGAGATCGCATCGATGCAGCAATGGCTCCGCGATCGCAATCAACCCGTGCCTGCCGCGGCCACCGGCCAATCGATGATGAACATGAGCGGCATGCAGCATGACATGCTCATGCCCGGCATGCTCACCGACGCGCAAATGAATCAACTCGACAACGCGCGCGGCCCGGCGTTCGACCGGCTCTTTCTGGAGTACATGATTCGCCACCATCGCGGCGCAGTTTCGATGGTAGACACCCTTTTCGGCACCGAAGGAGCCGCGCAGGACGAAACTGTCTTCAAGCTCGCCAACGACGTCAGCGTCGATCAGACAACGGAGATCGAGCGGATGCAGCGCATGCTCGAGTCTTTCCGATAGACCTGATGTCCCTCATTCCCCCCGGTTGTTCAGCTGGTCGAAGGCCCCACATTTTGGAGAGTCCAATGGCTTGTTCCACCCGCATTCGTATTGCTTTCGTCGCAGCCGCCGCTGCGCTGATGGCAGTCTTGCCGCTGCAATCGTCGTCTGCTCAGGGCAGCGTGATGAATATGTCAACGTCGCCACCGTCCCCCGATCCGCGAGTCGGCTTGCGCGCTGGCGAGACAAACGCCGGCGAGGCGGTTTGGAATCTCCGCCATGTCTCACTCACTCCGCCGTCCACGAAATTCATCAACGGCGTCAACTCCGACCTCGCGTTCACGGGACACTACGTCATCCAGGGCAGCTTCAATGGGTATCAGGTCTGGAACATCGCAGACCCCGCCCACCCCACCCTTGCCACCGCTTACTTCTGCCCGGCCTCGCAAAGCGACGTTTCAGTCTACGGCAATCTTCTCTTCGTATCCGGCGAGAGTCTGACCGCCCGGCTCGATTGCGGTGGACAGGGGGTGCAAGACACCGTCAGTAGAGACCGCCTGCGCGGCATTCGGATCTTCGACATCTCCGATATCGCGAACCCGAAGAACGTGGCCAATGTTCAGACATGCCGCGGCTCTCACACGCACACCATCGTCGTCGATCCGAAAGACAAGGCTAATGTCTATGTCTACATCTCGGGAACGTCACGCGTCCGATCGCCGAGCGAGCTCACGGGCTGCTCCGGCGCGACATCGGCGGACGATCCCAATTCGGCATTGTTCCGCATTGAAGTCATCAGGGTGCCACTCGCTCATCCCGAGTTGTCCGCCATCGTCAGCTCGCCGCGAATCTTCAACGGACTGATGGCGCCCGCCAAGCATGGTGAGACACCCGGGGATGTCGCAGCATCTGCCAAAGAAGTTGCCGACGCCCGTGCCGCCGGCGGATTCGTCGCCGCCGTCAACGGTCATGAAAGCGTCGTCGGTGCCGCGACTGTTACTCCGCTTCTCGACAGCATCGTCGCCGCACGTCACGGCAGCGGAAAGCCGACGGCCGCCGACAGCGCCGCACTGCGCGCTTCGATCTCCAGCATCATCGCCGCAGAACGAGGTCCTCAGCCGGCCGCTAATGCCGGCCCGACGCAGTGTCACGATATCACCGTCTACCCGGCAGCCGGACTGGCCGGCGGAGCGTGCGGCGGCTACGGATTGCTTCTCGACATCAGCGATCCGGCGCACCCGCGCCGCCTCGCCGCTGCCGCCGATTCCAACTTCTCCTACTGGCACTCCGCCACGTTCAACAACAACGCGACAAAAATTCTCTTCTCCGATGAATGGGGCGGCGGAACGCAGCCAAAGTGCCGCGCGACCGATAAGATGGAATGGGGCGCCGACGCCATCTTTACAATCGTCCACGGCCAGATGCAGTTTCAGAGCTACTATAAAATGCCAGCCGCGCAAACGCCGCAGGAAAACTGCGTGGCGCACAACGGTTCGCTGATTCCGATCCCCGGTCGCGATGTGATGATTCAGGCATGGTACCAGGGTGGAATCTCGATGTTCGACTGGACAGATGCTTCACACCCGAAGGAAATCGCCTACTTCGACCGCGGCCCCATCGACGCATCGAGGCTCGTACTTGGCGGATCGTGGTCGGCGTACTGGTACAATGGCGAGATCGTCAGCTCGGAGATCGTACGTGGCCTCGACGTCTTCGAGCTCGTGCCGAGTGCGTTCATCTCCCAGAACGAGATTGACGCGGCGAAGAGCGTTCACTTCGACTACCTGAACACCCAGGGTCAGCCAAAGCTCGTGTGGCCCGCGAGCTTTGCGTTGGCGAGAGCGTATGTCGATCAGCTCGCGCGAAGCAATGGCCTCACCGCCCGTCGCGTCGCTGCGGTTCGCGAATCGCTGAGCGTTGCGGAAAGTGCAACTGGCGGGCATCGCAATCGGCATCTGGCCCTGCTCGCGGCTTCTCTTCGTACCGACCTGCGTACGTCAAGCGACGGCGCCAAGGTCACGATGCTGGCCGGCGCAGTGAGAGATCTCGAGTCAATACCGCGGTAAATGCAAAGACGACCGATTTGCAGAATGAAAATTCACCACCTCGCCGCAGTCGGTGCTATCGCTCTCAGTCTCGCCCCAACCGTCACCGATGCGCAGAGTCCTGCTGCGTTCACGGTCGAACAGATCAGAAGCTACCCTTTCCCGAATGAGCTGACATCTGCAGCCTCGGGAAGCAGGATCGCATGGGCGTTCAACGAAAGCGGCCGTCGCAACGTCTGGGTCGCCGAAGGCCCGGATTGGAAAGCCAGACCGGCGACTCATTACCGCGTTGACGACGGGCAGGAGTTGACGAGCATATCGATCAGCAGCGATGGCAAGTACGTCGTCTACGTTCGGGGCGGCGAGCATTCCGGCAACTGGGAAGGCCCGCCCCCGAATCCCGGTTCGTTTCCGACATCGCCGAAGGTTCAGATCTGGAGCGTGCCTTTTTTCGGTTGCCCATCCAACGAGCAATGCGCGCCGAAGCTGCTTGCGGACGGCGACTATCCCAAGCTTTCGCCGCGTGGCGATCGTGTTGCGTTCATCAAGGACAAACAGATCTGGATTGTCCCGACCGACGGATCGACAGGAGCAAGAAAACTCTTTGCGGCGAATGGAGATCTCGACGGCCCGCAGTGGGCACCCGACGGATCGCGTCTCGCATTCGTCTCGAGCCGCGGCGATCACGCTTTTGTTGGAGTCTTTAGTAACGACTCCACTCCCATAACCTGGATTTCGCCATCCACTTCGCGCGACGCGTCCCCGCGCTGGTCGCCCGATGGAACCCACATCGCATTCGTACGGACGCCGGGAACCGGAGGCGCGCCGGATTCGATTCTCAGTCGCCCTCGCCGGCACTGGTCTATCTGGACCGCCGATGCGGCGACCGGCGAAGCTACTCCCAAGTGGGACGCGCCCGACAAATCCTATCCGTCAACCGAAGGTGGCACCAATCTCCACTGGGCCGCGAAGTCGCGGATTGTGTTTCTCTCCAATGCCGATGGCCAGGCGCATCTGTATTCGATCCCCGCAACCGGTGGCACTCCACTGTTGCTGACACCCGGCAACTTCATGGCGGAGTACATCACACTCAGCCCCGATGGGCAATTCCTTCTCTTGGCCGCCAATGCGGGGACCGATGCGAACGACATCGACCGTCGCCATGTCGCCAGAGTCTCCGTCGATCGCGCCGACATGACGGTGATATCGCCCGGCAGCGGCCTCGAGTGGACTCCCGTCGTGACCGACAATGGAAAGTCGATCGCATTCATCGGCGCAACATCCGACCGTCCGCCACTTCCCGGCGTCATGCCAATCGGCGGTGACCAGCCAACATGGATTGGCGCTGACCGCATCCCTGCTGACTTCCCGGCTCATCTCGTGACGCCAACCCGGGTTGTGATCAAATCTCCCGACGGCCTGCCCATTCACGCGCAGCTCTTCAACGCTGGCAACTCGTCTATCCGCAGGCCCGCCATCGTCTACGTCCACGGCGGCCCGCCGCGACAAATGCTCCTCGGCTGGAATTACTCGGACTATTACTCCAATGCATATGCGCTGAACCAATATCTGGCGAGTCGTGGCTTTGTTGTCCTCTCGGTCAACTATCGGCTCGGCATCGGATATGGGCGCGATTTTCAGCAGGCGACCAGGGCCGGCTCACAGGGCGCGGCCGAGTATGCCGATGTGAAATCGGCGGCGGAGTGGCTGCGAAGGCAACCGTTCGTCGATCCCGCGAGGATTGGTATCTATGGCGGATCGTACGGCGGATTTCTCACGGCGATGGCTCTGGCGCGCAATTCGGATTTGTTCGCTGCAGGTGTGGACATTCATGGAGTGCACGACTGGACAACGGAGCGATCGCGGGGACTGATGAATCGCGATCGATACGAGGAGGCGCCCGATCTCGCGCTTGCACTGAAGACGGCGTGGACGTCATCGCCGGTGTCATCCATGAAGACGTGGAAATCGCCGGTCCTTCTCATTCACGGAGATGACGATCGCAACGTTAGATTCAGTCAGACTGTTGATGTGGCGCGGCGTCTGTCCGCACTGAATGTCCCATTCGAGCAGATGATCATCCCCGACGACACGCACCATTTCCTCAAGCATGCCAACTGGATCAAGGTCGATTCGGCGACAGCGGCGTTCTTCGAGCGCAAGCTCGAAGTCAATCGGCATTAGGATGATGATGCTGCCTGCTACCACTACTCAAATCCGAACACTCGCGCTACTCGGCAGTCTGCTCGCCGCCATGGCATGTTCCGGTTCCGTTGCCGATATCGTGGTGCCGACGATTCCGAACGCGCCTGATACAACGACGCCAGCAGTGCGACGCGAGATGCGCGGGCTCTGGGTTGCGACAGTGGCA
>JBBSFT010000046.1:0-18063 GCA_038254845.1 Gemmatimonadales bacterium
GATTCGCCGCCCCGGACCTCGACGATTGCGGATGCCCTGTTCGTATTTACCCGGGCGATGGTAATCATCGACAACCTGCGCGGAAGGGCGAGAATCGTTGTCGGAGTCGAAGTACCGGGCAGCAACGTGACGGACGATGAATTGCGAATGCTGTATGACCGGGCAGCAGCGGAGATCGCCGACATCGAGCGGCGACTAAGTGCGCGCGATTCGCTACCCGCGTTGAGTCTCGACGCCTCGGCGCCAGTGGCAACAGGCAAGTCGAGTATCGGGCGTGAAGAGTTCATGGCGGCGGTCGAGACGATTCGCGACTACATCCGCGCCGGTGATTGCTTCCAGGCGCTACTCGCTCGGCGCATTGAGCTGCCCTGCGATTTTGACCCGACATCGCTCTACCGCGCGTTACGCGCTCTCAATCCGTCACCGTATATGTATCATCTGGTGCTGGATGGAACCGAGATTGTCGGAAGCTCGCCCGAGTTGCTGGTGCGACTCGAGAATGGTCGCGTGACGCTTCGCCCGATCGCCGGTACACGGGCGCGCGGCGAGACACCTGAGCGCGACGAGCAACTTGCTGCTGAGCTTCTCGCCGATCCAAAGGAACGCGCCGAACATGTCATGCTCGTCGACCTCGGCCGAAACGACATCGGGCGTGTTGCTCGATACGGAACAGTCGAAGTCACCGAGCTGATGCAGATCGAGAAATACTCGCACGTTCTCCACATCGTGAGTCAGGTTGAAGGGGAGCTGGCGCGCGATCTGTCGGCGATGGATGTATTCCGGGCAACATTTCCCGCCGGCACGATGACCGGTGCGCCGAAAGTTCGGGCGATGGAGATTATCGACGAGCTCGAGCCAGTGTCACGAGGGGCCTATGCCGGCGCGATTGGATACATCGCTGCCGGGGGCAAGCGAATGGATCTCGCGATCACGATTCGGACCTGTGTAATCGCTGACGGAATTGCGTCGGTACAGGCAGGAGCCGGAATTGTCGCGGACTCGGTTGCTGCAACCGAATGGGATGAAACATCGAACAAGGCGCGCGCCATGCTCGCCGCTATCGGACAGGTTCGGCAAGGCTGCGCGTGGCCTTGACTGAATCACTACCCGGCTATGCGAGACTGAAGAGCCAGGGCGTGCGCGGACTCGTGATCGAAGGAAGTCGCGCCGGCGTCGAGACAATTCTGTTGACCGAGACCCTCTACGAATTCGCTGCGCGACAACCAGGGGCCCGAAAATTCACCGGACGGATGCCTGCCTACGCGATCACGCTGCCGAATGGCGGCGCCGATGTCGTCGTTCGGCACTCGATGCGCGGTGGCGCGCTCGCACGTACAGGCTCCGACCTGTTTCTTCCGCCCACCCGCGGGCTTCGCGAGCTGATCAACGCGCTTCGGCTGCGCATCGCCGGAGTTCCGACGCCGGAAGTCGTTGCGTTCGTGACGTACCGCGCGGGCCCGGTATTTCGACGGAGCGACGTCGCGACAAGCGAGATCAGGAATGGACACGATCTATCTGTCGTGCTGCGTGAGATGCAGGTGGGTGAACATCGCGAAGCATGTCTCGCCGCAGCGGGCAAACTCGTCGGAATGCTGACGAAGGTCGGCGCTCATCATCCTGACTTGAACATCAGGAATGTTCTCGTCACCTGGGACGGCGATCAGGGCGCGCAAGCACACGTGCTCGACGTTGACCGGATCCGGTTTCATGTGCCGGCCGACCCGATGGTCGCGACCGCCAACATCGAGCGCCTCGAGCGCTCGCTTCGAAAGATGCGGGATCAGGGAGAGTTAGAAATCTCGGATGTTGAAATTGCGATTGTCAGAAAAGCGGCCGGTGTCAGCCGCTAATGAGCAGTAACGGCATGGGTCGGATTTGCATCGTCATGATGAGCGCAGTCGGCGACGCTGTGCATGTGCTGCCAGTCATCAACGCTATCAAGCGCGATCATCCATCCTCTCATGTCACATGGGTTCTTCAGCCGGGTCCGGCAACGCTTGTCCGCGGCCATCCGAACGTTGATGAGATCATTCTTTTCGACAGATCGGCGGGCTACGCATCGTTCCTCGACGTTGCTCGCGAGCTGAGGAGGCGAGACTTCGACCTGTTGATCGATCTTCAGGTCTACTTCAAGGCCGGAATCATCACCGCGATGTCGGGCGCGAAACGACGCCTCGGCTTCGACCGGGCGCGTGCGCGGGACGCGAACTGGCTGTTCACGACAGAGCGTATCCCCGCTCACCCGGTTCAACATGTCCAGGATCAGTATTTCGAATTTCTCCGTGCGCTCGGCACAGCCGCCGAGCCGGTCGAATGGAATCTTGGACCATGGCCGGACGAGCGGGACACGCAATCGCGTTTCACCCAGCAATTCGATCGGCCCATCGCATCAATAATTGTTGCAACAAGTAAATCCGAGAAAGATTGGATACCCGCGCGCTGGGCGGAGGTCGCCGACCTTCTCTCAACAGAGTACGGTCTTCAGCCGGTCCTCGTCGGCGGCAAGTCCGAGCGTGAGACAGCAGCGGCCTCGGAGATCATGTCGCTCTGCCAGTCCAACCCTTACTCCGCGCTCGGCAGCGGACTTCGTAGCCTCGTCGGCATTCTCGACGCATCTGCTCTCGTGCTCTCGCCCGACACGGGGCCGCTGCACATGACAGTCGCGCTCGACAGGCCAGTCATCTCGCTCATGGGGTATACCGACCCGCGCCGAACCGGGCCCTACCGGAAATTCCACGACCTCATCATCGATGCATTCCACGATCCGGGTGAGAGTGGACCAGTGACGATGAAGACGAAAAGCGATCGCATGGCCCGCATCAGCATCGCCGACGTCGCGGCGAAGCTGGAGATCTGGGACGAGCGCTATCGCCCGAAGTCGTAGCTGACGCCAAGCTCCGTCATGAGACTGACGAGACGAATGAGCGAGAGTCCCATCACCGCGAAATAGTCGCCGTCGATCCTCCGCACAATCGTCGCTCCGTAACCTTGAATACCGTATGCCCCGGCCTTGTCCATCGGCTCTCCGGTCTCGACATAGCGGCGAATCTCGTCATCGTCGAGCGCGCGGAAGGTCACGTCCACCATCTCGACGGATGAAATAGTTTTTCCGCCATAGCTAACCGCCACAGCAGTCATAACGGTGTGAGAACGGCCACTCAGAATCGCCAGCATTCGCTCGGCGTCGCCGACGTCGCGGGGCTTGCCGAGCACGGCGTCGTCGATCACGACAATTGTGTCGGCGCCGATGACGAGTGCATTGCCGCCATCGCCGGCTACGGCTTCAGCTTTTGCTCGCGCGAGCCGTTCCGCATACGCTTCCGGTAGCTCGCCCGAATGGAGACTCTCGTCCGTGTCAGTAGCCCTCACGGTGTGAGCTATCCCGATGAGATCGAGAAGCTGGTGCCGGCGCGGAGAGCCAGACGCGAGCACTACCGATAGCTTCGATACAGGTATCATCTCGCTGTTCTGTGTCGTTTGCTGCAATACCGTGCCTCGCCGCAGCTGACGCAATACCTTCGACAACTTCGGACTCGTTCAGGCGCTGTCAGCGTCTACGTCTACATAATCAGGTTCAGCGTTCACGGCTGAGTGGCGCGGCGGGCGAAAAGCGGCTATTTCGTTGGTCACGATGAGATCAACATTCCGATTCCCCGCCCCGCTCTGCGCCGCTGCGGTTTTCCTGCTCGCCAGCTCAGCCGCCGCACAGCAAAATATCGATATCGGCAAGCTACAAACCGAAGCTGTGCAGCGAACGCGCGAGTATCTCCGCATCAATACGACGAATCCACCCGGCAACGAGGTGGAGACGATGCGCTGGTTTGCGAAGATCTTCAAACAGGAGGGAATTCAGTTTGACACCGCTGTCTCGGCGCCAGGCCGCGGCAACGTCTGGGCGAGAATCAAAGGAGGCAGTCAACCGGCGTTGATGCTGCTGCATCACATGGACGTCGTCCCGGCAGACCCGAAATATTGGGACGTCGACCCCTTCGCAGTGGTGACGAAGGATAGCGTCATCTTCGGCCGCGGTGCACTCGACACAAAGACACTCGGTATCGTGGAGCTCGAAGCGTTCCTTGCATTGAATCGCGCGAAAGTCCCGCTCGATCGCGACGTCGTCTTCATGGCGACTGCCGACGAAGAGGCGGGCGGCAACTTCGGCGCCGGATGGGTCGTCAAGAATCACCCTGAGGCATTCAAGGGCGTCGGACTCATTCTGAACGAAGGTGGCGGCGGCGACATCGACGAAAGCGGACGAGTCCAGTTCGCAATTGAAGTGACGCAAAAGACTCCGTACTGGATCAAGCTCACTTCAGTCGGCAAGCCCGGGCATGGATCGACGCCAGCGCCTGAATCCGCCGTGAACCGGCTCATCCGCGCTCTGGCGCGACTTCAGACCTACGAGTTCGCTCCGCGAGTTCTGCCGGCAGTCGCTGCATACATGGCCGCGGTTGCACCGTCGATGGAAGCGAAGTGGAAAGACGGCTTCACCAATCCTGCTAAAATCATCTCGGATCGGAACACGCTGATGGAGCTTCAGATAGAACACGCAGCTTTCGCGGGACTCCTGCGCAACACTTGCTCCATTACGATGCTCCAGGCGAGCAATAAGATCAATGTGATTCCGCCTGAAGCACATGCGCAGGTAGACTGCCGCCTTCTTCCCGATCAGGACCACGCGGCATTCCTTCGCGAATTCACTTCGGTGCTCAACGATCCCAATATCAGGATCGACACCGTCGTCGCCTTCTCCGCCGCTGTCTCATCGACAGACACGCCGTTGTATCGAGCGATGACCGATGCCATACGGCGCAATTTTCCCAATGCCAGCATCGCCCCGGCGGTACAGACAGGCTTCACTGACAGCCACTGGTTTCGCGACCTCGGCATCGCGAGTTATGGATTCGCTCCGTTCGTCATTCCCGAAGCAGAAGAATCAGGAACGCACGGTAACAACGAGCGCATATCAATTGAGAATATCAGGAAAGGCACGGCGATGATGCTGGAAATAGTCCGGGCGATCGTCTCCGGAAAACCGTGAAACATGGAGCTCTTCTCCCAGTCATCGCTCGATCCACAACGTCGTCGGCCCGTCGTTCACCAGCTCGACTTCCATCATCGCCCCGAACTCCCCGGTCTCGACATTGATTTCTTTCGAGCGAAGCGCGGCGACGAATTTCTCATAGAGCGGAATTGCCTGCTCCGGTCGAGCCGCGTCGATGAAACTCGGACGCCGCCCCTTGTCTGCGTTTCCGTACAGCGTGAATTGCGAGACGACGAGGAGCTCGCCGCCGACGTCGGCGAGCGAGCGATTCATTTTCTCGTCATCGTCGAGAAAGAGCCGAAGGCCTGACACCTTGTCGGCCATCCATTCGACATTCTCTTCTGTGTCGCCCGACGTGAACCCGACGAGGAGCGCAAATCCCTTTCCAATGCTGCCGATCACAGTGCCCGCGACGCGCACTTCCGCGCGCGACACGAGCTGAAGCAGGACTCGCAGGGTTACTCGACCGTCACTGACTTCGCGAGGTTTCGCGGCTGGTCCACATTCGATCCGCGCTTGACCGCGATGTAGTAAGCGAGGAGCTGAAGCGGAATGCACGCGAGAACCGGGGTCAGCATGTCGATCGTCTCGGGAATCCTGAACTCGTAATCGAGCTTGCCGGCTAGCGACGGCTCGTCGCGGCTGGTGATTGCAATCACGCGGCCTTTGCGCGCGCTGACTTCGTGGATATTCGAGACGACCTTGTCGAATACTGCGTCGTGCGGTGCGATGAAGACAACCGGCATCATCTCGTCGATCAACGCGATCGGCCCATGCTTCATCTCTGCCGCCGGGTATCCCTCGGCGTGGATGTAGCTGATTTCCTTGAGCTTGAGCGCGCCTTCGAGCGCAGTCGGGAAGTTGTAGCCGCGGCCGAGATACAGGAAGTTCTGCGCCCGCTTGAATTCCTCGGCGATCTGCTCGATCTCCGATGCCCTGTCGAGAATCTGTTTGACCTGACCGGGGAGGGCGCGAAGAGCCTCGATGATTTCCTTGCCGCGCACGACCGATACGTCCTTGAGACGCCCGATCTTGAGTGTGAGCAGTGCGAGCGCAATGACCTGGCTCGTAAACGCCTTCGTTGACGCGACGCCGATCTCGGGACCGGCGTGAACGTAGATACCGCCATTCGACTCGCGGGCGATTGTCGATCCGACAACATTTACGACGCCGTATGTCCGCGCACCGCGTGCCTTTGCCTCGCGCATCGCCGCCAGCGTATCCGCCGTCTCGCCTGATTGCGAGATGACGATGCAGAGCGTGCGGTCGTTGACGATGGGATTTCTGTAGCGGAATTCAGACGCGTACTCAACCTCGACCGGAATGCGGGTGAGCTCTTCCATCATGTGCTCGCCGATCAGGGCTGAGTGCCAGCTCGTGCCGCAGGCGGTGATAACGATGTTGTCGAACTTGAGAAGCTCCTCGTCGGTCATGTTGAGGCCGCCGAGCTTCGACGTGCCTTCCTCGTCGAGAAGGCGGCCGCGCATGCAGTTCTCGATCGTCTCGGGCTGCTCGAAGATCTCCTTGAGCATGAAATGATCGAACCCGCCGCGCTCGATCTGGTGCAGATCCCAATCGATCTTATGAACCTTGCGGTCGAGCTCCTTTGAACGAAGGTCGATGACGCGATACCCGTCCTTTGTGAGCACTGCAAGATCGCCATCGTCGAGGTAGACAACCTCACGCGTCTGTGAGAGAATCGCCGACGCGTCGCTCGCGATGTAATACTCGCCATCTCCGAGGCCAATCAGGAGCGGACTGCCTTTTCTCGCCGCGACGATCTTGTTCTTGTCTTCGCTCGACACGACGGCAATTCCGTACGTGCCTTCGATCTGCCAGAGCGCCTCGATGACGGCGTCCTCGAGAACTCCGTCAAACGCCTCCTCGATGAGGTGGGCGATGACTTCCGTGTCGGTTTCCGAGACGAACTCGTGGCCCAGTTCGACGAGGTGTGCCTTCAGCGACGTCGAGTTCTCGATGATGCCGTTATGCACGACTGCGATGTGACCCTTGCAGTCCATGTGCGGGTGGGCGTTGCATTCGTTTGGCGCACCATGGGTGGCCCAGCGTGTGTGCGCAATTCCGGAGTTTCCCGAGACCGGTGACGAGGCGAGCACTGCCTCGAGCTTCGAGATCTTGCCCGCCGCCTTTCTCGTTTCGACACCCTTGCCATTGAGGATCGCGACTCCGGCGGAGTCGTAGCCGCGGTACTCGAGCCTCTTTAACCCGTCGATGAGAAGCGGCGTCGCGGCCCGGTCTCCGATATATCCAATAATTCCACACATAGCTTCGCTCGTGGTTTAGGCCGTTTTACGCGTCCCGTGCTGAACTTAAGCGGCAAGAGAGGGACCGTGACACCCGCCAGATCGACGCGGGACCACCGGGCTCGCTATTCGCCGCTGGCTTCTCGCTCTACCTCGATGTCGGTCTCACTCAGTGCGTCGAGCGGCACGCGGCACCGTGACACAAGGTCGTTCGCCTCCTCCACGGTCGGCGCTTCGGCGATGACTCTGACGATCGGCTCTGTTCCCGATGGGCGAACGTGGACCCACCGGTCAGGCCACGTCAATCTCAGGCCGTCCTGTGTGTCGACTTCGGCGTCGGCAAAGGTGCTTCGCAGCGACGCATACACCGTATCGAGCGAAGCCTTCGGCCGGTCGAGCTTGTCCTTGATAATCGAATAGCGGGGATACGACGCGACGATCTCCGACAGCGACCTGCTCTCCTCGTGGAGAAGCTGGAGAATGAGCGCCGCCCCGACCGGCGCGTCACGACCGAGATGCATATCGCTGAGAATTACGCCACCGTTCCCTTCCCCGCCAATGGCGGCGTTCTCGCTTCGCATCCGCGTTGCGACATTTACTTCGCCGACTGGGGCGCGAATCACCATGCGGTTCTGTTCCTGCGCGATATCGTCGACGATTCTGCTGGTAGAAAGGTTCGTGACGATCGGGCCCTCGCGCGTGCGAAAAACCACCTTGGCGGCGAGCGCCAGCGTGTAGTCCTCGCCGATCGCCTTTCCTTCATTCGACACGAGCGCGAGTCTGTCGACATCCGGATCAACGGCAAAGCCGACGTCCGCACCGCATTCCGTAACGAGTCGCTCGAGGTCACCGAGGTTTTCGGGGATCGGCTCGGGTGAGCGTGGAAACTTGCCGTCAGTCTCGAGGTTGATGGCCGAGACGGCGCAGCCGAGCTGCTTGAGGAGCTGGGGCATGAACGTGCCGCCGGCACCGCGGACGCAGTCGAGGGCGACCCGAAAGCCCCGTCGGCGGATGCCGTCAACATCGATGAACGGCAGCGCGAGAACCTGCGCAATGTGGCGGTCAACCGCGCCCGTATCGCTTTGAATGGTGCCGAGCATGTCCCACGTTGCGCGGGGGATGGTGGTTCCGTCGACGACGTCACGCATTGCGGCGGCTTCGGTGCCATCGAGAAACAGTCCTGACGGGCCGATGAACTTGAGTGCGTTCCACTCAATGGGATTGTGGCTCGCTGTGATCGCGAGTCCGCCGGCTGCGTGGTGATGCTCGACCGCGAGCTGGATTGTTGGCGTCGGGGCCATGCCGACGTCGATCACGTCGCAGCCAACCGACTGCAGGGCCGACAGCACTACCGGATGAAACATCGGCCCCGAAACTCTGCTGTCGCGTCCGACGACGATACTCGCCTTGCCATCGCCCGCCTGGCGCTTCGCCCAGGCGCCGAAGCCAGCCGCGAATTTCGCGATTACCTCAGGCGTCAATGCGTCACCGACCCGTCCCCGGACACCGGAGACACTCACCATCAGCCCTTCATATGCCATCCACAATCTCCGTTGGGTTCGCCCTCGGCTCGCGTCGGTAATCTAGCGGCGGCATGTGGCCCGCGCGCTTATCTTTGACCGGTCAGCAACCATCAAAGCGAGCCAGTATGACGCGCATTTTCGACGAGGACCTCTCAGTCGGCTTCGGTACCCGGGCAATCCATGCCGGCCAGCGGCCCGACCTGCTCTCCGGCGCCATCATGACACCGGTCTACACGACCTCGACTTATGTCCAGGAAGGTCTCGGCGAGAACAAGGGGTATGAATACGCGAGAGGAAAGAATCCGACTCGCGAGGCCCTCGAACGAAACGTAGCGACGCTCGAGGGAGGCACGCACGGTTTTGCGTTCTCCAGCGGCATGGGTTGTCTCGATTCGATCATGAAGCTGTTCAAGTCGGGTGATCACATCATCTCCGGCGAGAACGTGTACGGCGGAACGTTCAGACTGTTCGACAAAATCCTTCAGAACTTCGGCCTCGAGTTCAGCTTCGTTGACGCGCGTGATCCACAGCGGATTGCTGATGCGGTGAAGCCGAATACGCGCGCGATCCTGATCGAAACTCCGACAAATCCGCTCATGCGTCTTACCGACTTGAGCGCGGTGAGCGAGATCACGAAGAAGCAGGACGCGCTATTCATCGTCGACAACACGTTCGCGACTCCGTTCTTTCAGAAGCCGTTCGAGCACGGCGCGGATATCGTGTACCACTCGACGACGAAATACCTGAACGGCCATAGCGACATGATCGGCGGCATCGCCGTCACGAAGAGTGACGACATCGCGACGAAGCTTCAGTTCATTCAGAACGCGGCTGGTGCCGTGCCCGGCCCGTTCGACTCGTGGCTCGCGTTGCGCGGAACGAAGACATTGCACCTGCGGATGCCTCGCCATGACAGCAATGGGCGCGCGATCGCCAAGTGGCTGGCCGGGAAAATGGGTGAAGACAAGGTGATCTATCCCGGACTCTGTTCGCATCCACAGCACGAGCTTGCGAAGCGGCAGATGACGGGCTTTGGCGGGATGATTTCCGTCGAACTAGGCACGAAGGAGCGTGCCAACGAGGTCCTGAAGAAGTTTCGTGTTTTTTCGCTCGCTGAATCGCTCGGCGGGGTCGAGAGTTTGATCAGTCATCCGGCATCGATGACACACGCTTCGGTCGAGTCAGACATGCGTAAGCGGCTCGGAATCACGGAGGGATTGGTTCGGCTTTCATGCGGAGTCGAGGAGCTCGACGATCTGATGGCCGATGTCGAACGGGCGTTCGCCTAGAAGAAAGTGAAGGCCCTGCTCGTCGGCGGCGGTGCGCGTGAGCATGCGCTCGCGTGGAAGCTGCTTCAGGATGATCCGTCGCTCGAGATCGTCTGCGCGCCTGGCAATGCCGGGATCGCCGAGATTGCCGACTGCATTCCGGTCAAGGCGACGGAAATTCGCGGCCTTCTTGAATTCGCCGAGCGCGCGGCGATCGACGTCACAGTTGTCGGGCCCGAAGCACCGCTCGCTGCGGGAATTGTCGATGCGTTTGCGGCAGCGGGCCAGGCAATGTTCGGCCCGACGAAAACGGCAGCCGAGATCGAGACATCGAAGCGGTTTGCGAAATCGCTGATGGCGCGAGCAGGAGTTCCGACAGCAGCGGCTCAACACTTCTCCGACGCCGACACTGCTCTCGCCGCTGCGGCCGCGATGGCGACTCCTCTCGTCATCAAGGCATCGGGGCTTGCAGCGGGCAAAGGCGTGGTGATCGCGCGAAGCAGCGAAGAGGTCGAGCGCGCGATCAACATGATGTTGCGAGATTGCGTTTTCGGCGACGCCGGCAGCGAGATCCTTCTCGAGCAGTTCATGGAAGGAGAGGAGCTCTCGATCTTTGCGATCACCGACGGCACGCTGTTTCTCCCGATGCTCGCGGCCCAGGATCACAAACGACTTCTCGATGGCGATCTCGGGCCCAACACGGGGGGCATGGGCGCGTACACTCCGGTGTCGATCGCCACGACCGACCTTATTGACCAGGTATCGGACACGATCTTCGAGCCCACGCTCGCGACGATGCGCAGTGAGGGCCGGCCGTTCACGGGTCTGCTGTACGCGGGCATCATGATCACCGCCGACGGGCCGCGAGTAATCGAATTCAACTGCCGCTTCGGCGATCCGGAGACAGAGGCAATACTTCCGCTGATGACGAGCTCCTTGCTCGAAACCATCGGAGCGGTCGCTCGCGGAGAATCTCTGGCGGGCGCAGGTCCGATCGAATGGAGTCGGCAATACTCGGCCACGACTGTACTCGCCGCTCACGGATATCCAGACACGGTTCGGCAGGGAGATGTCATCCGCCTGCCGCCGGCGCCGCATGGTGTGCACGTGTTTCACGGAGCGACCTTTCGGGACAGCGTCACCGAGGAATTGGTGACGAGCGGCGGGCGTGTTCTCGCAGTCACCGCAATCGCCGATTCTCTCGACGAAGCGACGCGAATCTCGATCAGCCACGCCGAGAAAATCGGCTTCGATGGAAAACAGTTTCGCCGCGATATTGGGAAGCGCGAGCTGGAGCGCCATGCCGGAACTTCCTGAAACCGAGACAATCGCGCGCGATCTGGACAAGTCCGTTGCAGGACGGCAAATCGAGTCGGTCACGGTGACACGACGCGATGTGCTGCGAGAGGTGAAGGCTCCGACATTCGCGAAGAGGTTGACAGGAGCGACAATCGTCCGAAGCTGGCGGCGCGCGAAGCTCATCATTACCGATCTCTCCACCGGCTACAGACTCGTTGTCCAGCCACGCTTCACTGGCGCGATGATCGTCGAACATTCGGGAACCGACTCCGCCCAGGTTGCCTATTCGACCCTTCGGCTGAATCTCGACGACGGACGCTCGCTCCACTACTGCGACGTCCGTCGACTTGGCACCGTCGCCCTCATGAATTCTGTTCGGTTCGACCAGTACACGTCGGCCCTCGGAATAGAGCCTCTTGACCAATCCTTCACACAGGCGCAATTATCGGGCGTTCTTCGGGTCACAAACCAGCCGGTCAAGAAGGTCCTGATGGATCAACACAGGTTAGCCGGAATTGGAAACATCTACGCGAATGAGGCGCTCTGGCGCGCGGGCATCGATCCGTCCCGCCCGGCGAGCTCACTTTCGGACGCGGAGTCGAGTGTGCTTCGCGATGAGATCGTCGGTGTCCTCACCGAGTCGATTGCGCTGAGGGGCACGAGCTTTCGCGATTACCGCGATGCGAACGGCGAGCGCGGCGGATTCGCCGCCAAGCTCCAGGCATACGGGCGCGATGGTCTCCCATGCATGCGCTGTGGACGGCGGCTTATCGGAACACACGCTGTTGACGGACGCGCAACAGTATTCTGCGCCACCTGTCAGTCATGACTGTCGTTCGCAACGTGTCGAAGCGGCACGAACCGACGAGCGATGTGCAGATCGCCGCGATGCGACAGCTCGTCAAATCGGATGCGAAAGACCGGCCGGGCACCTACCGCATGCTTTCGTCAACGGGCGAAGTGCTCTACGTCGGAAAATCGAAGCGCGTCCGCACGCGCCTGCTCAGCTATTTCCGCTGCGCATATCCTGGGGAAAAAGGCGCGCGAATTCTCCGCGAGGCCGAGAGCATCGACTGGGAGTATACGCCGAGTGAATTCGCGGCGCTGCTTCAGGAGCTTCGCCTCATCAAGCGCTTCCGGCCGCGTCTGAACGTCGCGATGAAACGCGACGGACTTCATTACGCGTTCATCAAGATCACGAAAGGCTCCGCACCCAAGCTCGCCGTCGTGCGCGGCGCCTCGGCCGACGATGCGTCGATCTACTACGGGCCGTTCGTCGGCGCCCAGCGCATCGGCGATGCGCTGCGGGAGCTCAACGACGCGCTCATGCTGCGCGACTGCAAGTCGGATCTGAAGATGCACTTCAGCGATCAACAGGAATTGTTTCAGCTGATGCCTCGAACGCCCGGCTGCATTCGCCATGAAATCAACAAGTGCCTCGGCCCGTGTGTCGGTGGATGCTCGGTGTCGGAGTACGACGAGCGAGTCGCGCTGGCCCGTGCCTTTCTTGACGGATCGAGCGATGGTCCGATGGAGATGCTTCGTAGCAAGATGGAAGTTGCGAGCGCAACCCTGGAATTCGAGCGAGCTGCGTCGTACCGCGACAAGCTCAATCGCCTCGAGACGCTCCGGGAGCAGTTCGGCCGTCTCCGGTTTGCGGTCGAGAATCTGTCGTTTGTCTACACCGTGAAGGGACAGGAAGGGCCCGACATGGTCTACCTCGTCAAACGCGGCGTCGTCAGAGCTGAGCTCGACAAGCCTCAGTCATCGGGGCAGCGCAGTAAAATGAAAAAGCTCGTTGACGACATCTTCGGCGTGAAGGAACAACCGGCGACGAGCATCCCGACACACGAGATCGATGAGCTGCTGTTGCTGTCGTCGTGGTTCCGAAGATTCCCGGCGGAGATGAAGCGCACCAAACTGGTTTCCTAGGGTTTAACCATCGTCAAGAAGGTTTCTGTCCGACGTGAATTGCCGCGATGCCGAGGCTGAGCGACGTCCACGACACCTCGGCGAATCCCGCCGTTTCCATTCGCTTTGCAAGCTCGGCCTCATCCGGAAAGTTTGCGACCGAGCGGGGCAGGTATCGGTATGCCGTCCCGTGGCCACTGATCAAGCCGCCGACTGCCGGCAGAATTCGATTGAAATAGAGCTGGTACCCGGCATTGACGATCGAGGAGCGCGGTGTCGAGAACTCGAGTATCACGAACCTGGCTCCGGGCTCGAGAACCCGGTGCACCTCGGCCAGTGCAGCGTCGAGATCTGTAACGTTTCGAATGCCGAATGCGACGATCGCTCCGGCGACGGAGCTGGCGCGCAATGGAAGCTCGAGCGCATCGGCGGTAACCGGCTCAATGGGTTGCTCGACGATCTTGCCACGCCCGGCCTGCAGCATTGGCTCCGCGAAATCGGCAGCGACGATCGAGCCGCCAAACCCGCGAACGCCAGCAAGCGCGACGCTGACGTCGAGCGTGCCGGCGCACAGGTCGAGATATGTCCCGTGTGGGTTTCGCTCGACGCCGAGTTTCGCGATCGCTTTTCGTCGCCAGATGCGATCGATGTTGAGGCTGAGCAAATGATTCAGCAGATCGTAGCGCGGCGCGATCTCGGAGAAAATCGATTTGACATACTGGCCTTTCTCGGTGCCGCCTTCAGCCGCGCGAATGGCGGTCGATTCGTCCATGTCTCTCGCCATCGATTGAAAAGTGTCAGGCGCAACTTTCGGTGGCAAGCTAACTTAGTCAGCGCAAATGCCTGCCGGTGCCGTCTCTCCTCCGCTTTCCGGCCTCAGCGATCCCGCAGTCGTCGATCTGGCGAAAATGGGTTCCGAGGCCGCTTACCGCGAGCTGCTCACTCGGTATGAGCGGCCCGTGTTTTCGCTCGTTTTCCGCATGGTTCGCGATCGCGAGACGGCCGAGGATCTCTCGCAGGAAACGTTCATCAAGGTTCTGAACAACCTCGACCGGTACAGCCCCGAATTCAAATTCTCGAGCTGGTTGTTCAAGATCGCGAACAATCTCACGATCGATCATCTCCGCCGTCGGCGGCTCGATACAATCAGTATTGAGGGCGCGCCGGACGCCGTCACGTCCGAGAGTGCCCGGGCGACGTCGATCGCCGTCGTTTCGGGGAACGAATCTCCGCTCGAGGAGCTGGAATCACGTGAGCTCGGGACGGCAATCGAGCGGGCTATCGCAAAACTGCGACCCGAATATCGGGCGTGCATCATGCTACGGCATGTTGAAGACAAGTCGTACGAAGAAATCGCCGAGATCGTCAAGTTGCCGCTGGGAACCGTCAAGACCTATATCCATCGGGCGCGTCACGAATTGAGGGAGGCGCTCGGCGATGTTCGTTAGCATGACCGCTCCACGAGCCGCAAATCCGTGAAAATGATTTCGGAAAACCTGAAACCCGGGGCTCTGCCCCGGCGTAATCCCTCTGTGAGGATCTTTTGACCGACGACTTCTCAGACGCTGACTTCGAGCCGATTGCGGCAGCTATGAAAAAGCTGCCGTATTTCGAGCCTTCTCCGCATTTTGCGGACAAGGTGATGGCGCGAGTCAATGTTGCCGGGGCGGTTCCGGTTCCGGTTCCGGCGGTGGCTCGGCCGCGAAGCGTTGCGACAGGGTATATCGCATCGGTGGCCCGCCGTGAGTATCCGGTTGCCGCCGTTCCGGACTTACGGCGGTCGATTCCGGCCCGCCTTGCTGCTACGGCGCTTGTCGCGTCCTTTGGCGCGGCTGTCACGGTGGCCCTTCTCGTCACGGTCTTTAACGTCGATCTGATTGTCTTCCTGACCCGCATCTTCGGCGAAGGTGCCGTTGCCTTTGTCGCGAGCATCGCTGCCGACGCGGCAACCAGCGCCGGGGCGACCGCGACCAGCACGAGTGCAGCCATTGGCACTGCGGCTGGTGCCGCGGTTGTCGGCTCGTTTGTCGCTGGAGCTTCCCTTGCCACCGCCGGTCTTCGGGCCGCTGCATCCGCCAGTCGAAAGGCAGCCTGATCATGCGCCGTCTTGCCGTGTTCTTCTTCATTGTCGCAGCCGTTCTCATTCCCGGCCGAGTCCGCGGCCACACGGTAGCAGACGGGTCGATTGTCACCGTGACGAAAGTTGACGGTCAAACGAGAAGAGTCGAATCCGGTGTGCGGGGCTTGCGATCATTCCGAGACTTCCGCGAGTTGCGTGAGGCTCGCGCGCTCGAGGCTCGCCGGTCGATCCGCGCAATCAGGCATTCGCCACTTCGGTCGGTGGGAATGGTCATCGGCTGGCTGCTGATCGTAACGCTCGTCGGATTCGTGTTGATGGCGTTCGGCGTGGACAAGCTCGAGATCGTCATTCGGACAATGCAGGGTGGCATCGGAAAGTCGCTCATGACAGGTCTCGTCGGCCAGGTTGCGATTGTCCCCGGGGCGATCGCAGTCGCTGCACTGCTCGCCGTCACGCTCATCGGAATTCTTCTCATTCCCCTCGGCTTGATGGCATTCATGTTTGTCGTCGCGGGCATTTCGATGTTTGGATTTATCGCGGTCGCGACGATGACCGGTGCCGCGCTCGGCGGCGCCAAGTCTCGCGATGACACCTCGCACGGCAGGATGTTGAGGGCGTTTCTTACCGGCAGCGCGATGTACATGGGTCTCTGGCTCATCACCGCGGCGCTGAGCGGAGTTCCATTGCTCGGCGCGATGCTCGAATCCTTTACCGCTGCGGTCACATTCATCGCCATCACGACGGGCTTTGGAGCTGTGCTCCTGTCGTACTGGCGCGGCGACTTCAAAACGCCTTCGGTTCTTCCCGCCGCCTGAGCGATCCGTTCCTTCCTGGGAACCAAAGTTGCCCTGATCCGGGCAATGACAATCAAGGGATATGACGTAGGAGTTCTGGCCAGACGGACCCTGTCGGAAGCCGTCAAGGACAATGTGCTCGGCCTTTCGGCGCAGGCCGCGTACAGCTTTTTCTTCTCGCTGTTTCCGATGCTTCTGTTTCTTGCGCCGCTATTCAGTCTCATCGGCAACAAGCAGGAGCTCGTTAACCGGCTGTTGACACGACTGTCGGTCACGCTTCCGGCGGAGGCCTACCTTCTGCTTCGAAGCGTCGTCAAGGACGTCGTCTTCGGCCAGAACGCACCGGGCCTGATGTCCGTCGGGATTCTCCTTGCTGCATTCGCGGGTTCCGGCGTGGTCGATACGTTGAGGACAGCACTGAACACCGCGTATGACGCGCATGACCCGCGGCCGTGGTGGAAGCAGCGACTCTTTTCCATGCTGGTCACGGTTGTCGCCGGGGTCGTCGCCGGTGTCGTATCCATCGTGATGGTTGCGGGGCCAGAGGTCGTCGGGCTGCTCGCTCGGCTCCTTCGTTTCGGCGACAAGGCCGAGACGGCATGGAAGATCCTGCAATACCCGATTGCGTTAGCGCTGTTGGTGGGCCTGGTGTCAGGTCTGCTCTATTTTCTGCCTCACGTCAAGCAGAAGGTTACTCACGTGCTGATTGGTGCCACGGTGACCGCGGTGCTCTGGGTTAGCATTACGCTGTTGTTCCGTCTTTATGTCGCCAACTTTTCGTCGTACAACAAGACCTATGGAACGATTGGCGCAGTCATCATTCTGCTGACCTGGATGTACTGGACGATGATTGCGGTGATGACCGGAGGCGAGCTTGCCTCCGAGCTGCGCGCCGGAACCGGAAAGAAGAATCCGATTTCTCTCATTCAGCCGGCTGATGCGCTGCGTGACGCGGCAATCGCCGAGAAGAACAGGTTCTAAAGAAAGACTCCGCAATTTCGCGGAGCCTTTTCCATTTAGCGGTCTGGTTGAAATAGCAGCACGGTGCCGATGTTACGAATGGCTAAACAGAAGGGGCTCTCACCCGAGAGCCCCTTCTGTTTTTCCACTAGCCGAACTTCCGGCCAGTTTTGCTAATGTACCGCGTTCAGCTGATTGAAATACGTGAGCACACCGCCATGGAATACGTTTTCAGAAATCGTGGCGGTTGCCGTCCCGGTCAGCGTGGTCGTTGTACCCGACTGAATCCTCACGATCTGCAACACGTTCTGACCCGGTGTAGCCGTCTCGGTGACTGTCAACGTTGCAGCAGCAAGCGTCGTAGTCGATGAGCGCGAAAAGACGACTGCGCACTGGCTGGGCCCGATCGTTATGGTCGGGGCAACCAGATCACTCGCCACAGTATTGGTGGACGTGATGTTGAAGGTATAGAGACCGGCCGGACTGTTGGCGCTCTTGCAGACCTTGATCTGGCCCGGTGTTTCGGTGCCGGGGAAAGGTGCCTGGCCCAAACCGAAGTTCGTGGCCGATGCAGGGGCATTGTTGAAGGTCGCAACACCACCGTGGAACGTGTTCTCGCTAACGGTCACGGTGCTCGTCCCGGTGAACGTGCTGGTGCTTCCCGACTGCTGTCTCACGATGTTCGTCAACGTCGAGCCATTGGCTGCCGTTTCGGTAATCGTCAGAGTCGCAGCATTGAGGTCTGGGGTAGTTCTGATGAAGACGATCGCGCACGTGTTTGGAGCGAGCGAAGCTGATGAAGCGACCTGATCACCCGGCACGATTCCCGTCGACGTGATCGTGAAGTTGAAGTTTCCGGTGAGTCCGGTGCCGGCTTTGCAGACCTTGATCTGGCCCGGTGTCTCGGTGCCAGGGAATGC